>DKYZ01000080.1:0-14094 GCA_002493515.1 Porphyromonadaceae bacterium UBA7087
GAGACGGCCACCAGGTGCCGGCATACTATCTCAACGGGGAATGGATATTCCTTGAGCTCCATGCAGCCGCCATGAACACCAACGAGGCCATAGCCGTCACTCCCGACGGGAAAACCATCGCCGGCTACCAGTTTATCAACGACCCCTCATCGGACATAGGGGGACGCTACTATCCGGTGCAGTGGAAACTCGACGACAACGGAGAGTATGCGCTTCATGCCTACACCGACATAGAGCTTCCCAACCACCAGGGATTCTATCCTACGACACAGACACCTGACGGACGTGTGGTGGCCGGACAGATCTACTGCGGCGCAGGAAGCACGGTGCCCGGTCTCATAGTAGACGGCGCGCTCAAGACCTTCGACACTTTCGAGACCCGCCAGGAGCCCTGGATCTACAAGGGAAAGTATTACTGCGGTGTTGACGAGGAGGGGAAACAGATATGGACAGAAGACCCCGATGACCCGCGTATCGTGCTCTACGATTCCTACTATATCGACGGCTATCTTGACGACGCCACCAACAGCCTCGTCGGAGGTCTGGCGGGATGCGACGGCCAGGGACACTTCTACGGACTGAGATCCCGCCCGGAGAATGTGGACAGCGAGGGTAACGGCGACGTGCTCCGCGGAGCTGCCATTTACGACATCAACACCGACGAATGGACCTACAACGACAGTCTGGAGGGCTATACGGCCGGTATCGACGGCAACTATATCCTCACCAACGGCACCGGCGTGATGGTGGACGGCCAGAAAGAGGACGTCTATGACATCTTCGACTTCAACACCGAGCGCATGCTCGCCTACCTCAACAGCTATTCGGCCGACGGAAAGGTGATAGGCGGCATGACCTACGAGATAAACCCCGCCAGCGGCGAGGCTCAGTATTTCCCCCTCGTGCTGGTGCTTGACAAGGCCCTTACCGGCATCGACACCGTGATCTCCTCCGGCCATGGCGCGCCCTACATCATCCTGTCGGCAGGACGCATCGACGTGGCCAATGCAAGCGAGGTGGCTGTATATGACCTCGACGGACGCCAGGTAGGCTCCGGCAGCTCCGTCAGCGTCGCCCCGGGCATCTACGTTGTCAAGGCCGACAACATCTCGAGGAAAGTGGTGGTGAAATGAGACATACAACCATAATGGCGCTCGGCGCCCTGATTCTTTCGCCGGCATGGACAGCCATGCCGGCGAAAGCCGAATATAAGCCCAGCTTCAATTCCGGACGCATCCCGAAGGATATGACCGCCACCAACGTCAACGGGCTCGCCCCTGTCCTCGAATGCTACGCCGCCGGCTACACAACCGACGGATGGACCGTAGACCGCGTCGGGCTAAAGGGCTACTGCGCGGTCTCCCCGACCCACACACGCTCCGACGAGGCATCCGAGAACTCCCTTCTCTTCCCAGAGCTCGAGATCGCCGGAGACGAATGGCTGAAATGGGACGCCATCTCTGTGGCTCCCGACTTCCCCGAGTCATATAAGGTGGTGGCGCGTACTGACGACGGAGCGACGGCGACCCTGTTCGAGACAGACGGCGAGAACGGCACCTGGACCACACGCATGATTTCCCTCTCCGCATACGCCGGAAGGAAGGTCAGCCTGGAATTCGTATGCACAAGCGTCAACCGGTTCATGCTCGCCATAAACAGCATTTCCGTAGGGGCTCCATCCTCCACGGCGTTTTACGTCACAGACACCACTCCACGTTTCATAGGATTTCTGGAGCAGGAGAATGCCTCGGTAACTGTCTCAGCGACAAATACGGGGGCGACAGCCACCGTGGCAAGGATTGAATGCACCGACAACACCACGGGAGAGGTGATTGCCTCGGCTGACTGCGACGGAGAATGGCCTACTGGAGAGCAGCGCCGCTATGAACTCGGTTTCCCGCTCGGCAACGAGAACAGGAGATATGACTACACTGTGGCAGCTGTCATGACCGACGGAGAGACAAAAGTGGCTCTGTCGGAGAATTTCATATATGCGTCGCCGTATGCGAAGAGGCTTCTCGTGGACAAAGGCACCGGCATGTGGTGTCAGAACTGCCCCCGGGGCATACTGGAGCTTGAATCGCTGGAGAGGCAGCTCGGAGAGGCGGTAGTGGCCGTGGACACCCACTCGTATCCCGACCAGGACCCGCTGGCCAACACAGATTACTGGAACGGGCTCGGCTTCTATGCCGCCCCCTTCTTCATGCTCGACCGCCGCGACAGCTCAAAGGGTGAGAATACCTCAGCCTTCAGCAAATTCTACGACACGCCGGCCAACTTCAAGATCGACATCACCGGCATCTCTCTCGAAGGCAACGAGGAAGCTACCGTAACGACCACCGTCAAAGCGGCATACGACACCGACAACGGCTCCGGACGCTTCCGTATCGGGTATGTGCTGACCTCCGATTTCCATGAGCCCGACAACCGGAGCTTCATGCAGCAGAACAACACCAGCAACCCGAGCGGCGAGCGCTTCTTCTTCATGCCATCGAGAATACCGGCTGACCTCATGACATATCATGACGTCTCGCTTACCGCTGAAAACGCGTTCAACGGTTTCGAGGGGAGTCTGCCGGAATTCATGGAGGCCGGGAATGGATACGACTACTCCTGGAAGATCAAACGGCCCGAACTGCTCGACGACCTGAAAAACGGACGCGTGGCCGCATACGTGATCGACACTGAGAGCAAAACGGTGGACAACACCACAGCCCGTCTGCTTGCAGGCGGATCGGGCATAGGAAGCATCGCGGATGACTCCTCACGGCTCATTGAGCCGGCCGGCAACGGACGTCTGCGTCTGAACCTGGAGTCTGGCAGCGAATACCGTCTGGAGGTGTTCGACGCCTCTGGAAAGCGCGTCTTCTCCCGCACCGGCAACCACGTCTGCGGAGAGCTGACAGACACCGGCCTCGACGCCGGCATATATGTAGCCACCGTGTCAGCAGACTGCGGTTTCTCCTCCTGCAGAATCATAATCAGATAAACCGAAGTCTAACCTATCTTTCAATCATGCAAAATAAAACAACACTGCTCTGCGCGCTGGCCCTCGCCTACACAGCGGGAGCACACGCCCACTCGGTGGCGCTGTCGGAGAATTTCGACAGCGACTACACCACATCCTTTCCGGTGGAGCTTGAGCTCGACCATCTTCCTCCTTTCGACAATTTCCGTTCCCTCTTCACCGACGGCAACGGAGTGGCACGCCCCTGGTGGCCGCTGAAGGATTCCTCCTCGTCAGACGACCGCATGCTGTGCAGCCACTCCGGCTACAACGTGCCCGGTGGAGGCACGAGCAACGACTGGATTGTCTCGCGCCCCGTCGAGATACCCACGGAGGGATACGTACTGACCTTCGGAGCCCAAAGCTTCGTGATGCGCGCCGACGAGCGTCGTCTGAGCGACCTCTGGGTCTTCGTCACGGAATACCAGCCCTCGGAAGGGAATCTTCCGCAGACTCCCGCACTCCATCTTGAGCAGATTTCGGAAGGATTGTATCCCGACATAATAGAGAAGGATTTCACTGAATACAGTCTCCCGCTCGATGAGTATGCCGGCAAGACAATATACATCAGCTTCGCAAACCTCAACACCGACAAGGACATTCTCGCCATCGACAATATCCTCGTGCAGCGCATGGACGACCTTGAGATCAAGGCCGTCTCCGAACGGTATGTGCTGAACGGCTCATATTACGTTGACGTGACTTTCGGCAATGTCTCCGACAATGAGATCTCCGACTGGAAACTCACCTTCAACCCCGGAGCCGGAGCTGAACCTGTCACAAAAGAGGGTGAGAGCCTCGCCCCCGGCGAGACCATGACCCACCGCTTTGAATCGACAGTGGAAGCGGACGAGACGCTCGAATGGAGCGTGGAGCTCGCGGCGGCCGACCGTCTCCCGGTAATCGACAAGGGTACCGTCACCGGCCTCTCCTTCATCCCCTGGCACAATGTGCTTGTGGAGGAGGCCACCGGAATGTGGTGTGGCAACTGCCCCATCGGCATCTATGCCCTTGAGAATATCACGGAGCATACCGAGATGAGGGAATACGTGATTCCGGTGTCGGTCCACATGACGCAAGGCACCCCGTCGAGCGACTATATGACCAACGACAACTATTCATATATGCTCGGTCTGAATGCCGCGCCCACGGCCCGCATCGACAGAAGCACCCAGGTAAGGCAGTTCAGCATCGCCGACGACGGCAGCCCGGTGGATTTCAACAATCCGCGTCAGTTTGCCACTCTCGTGAAGAACGTGCATGAGAAGACAGCTCTTATCGGCATGGAGACAGAAGGGAAGTTCAACATCGTCGGCAATGACACCGTCTCAATCATGGCGACAGTACGCCTGCGCCCGGCAATCACGCTCGACGGCCGCTCCTACCGCGTAGGATTTGCCTTGACCGAGAACAACGTAGGCCTGGACGGCAGCAGATTCTGGCGTCAGACCAATTATCTCTCGGGAATGCAGCTCGACTCCGATTTCGGCGGTTTCACCAGCCTTCCGGAACATATCGATAACTGGCGCTGGATGGACGTGGCCCGCGGTGTCTACGATTTCCACGGCACTGACGATATCGTCCTTCCCGAGGTATGGAAAATGGATGAGGAGATGGAATATACCGTCGAGATTCCTATTCCCGACACATTCCAGGAGACAGAGAGCAACGGCAAGAAAGTAACCCTCTCCCCGGCCGTTGTGGCAGCCAATCTGACCCTCGTGGCCTTCGTGCTCGACTCAAGCAATACATTCAAGGCGGAAAACTCCATCTCATATCCCATGACGGACCAGGCCACTGTAAGGACCACAATATCCGAACTCGCCTCAAGGGCATCGATAGAGGAAGCGGGCATCGACTCCACGGATGACGAGCCTGTCTACTACAACCTCAGCGGACAGCGCGTGCAGAACCCAGCCCAGGGAATATACATCGTGAGAAGAGGCGGCAACGTCACAAAAGAGATCATAAGATAAAACAACCATCCTGTCCGGCATACGCCGGGCAGGGAATAACCAAACCAAAAGACATATGAGAACAACAATTACAACACTGGCCCTCGCGCTGGCAGCAATGACGGCATCGGCCCAGAGCTTCAGCTACAACGCCACTCCCGAGCCGGGAACGGTACCCGAGCTGACCACCGTCGAGATCATCTTCCCCGAATGGGATGAAATCGAAATCAACAGCAAGGACGACATAACAGCCACCCTTGACGGCACTCCCATCGAGAATATGAAGATAGCCAACGGCTCATACGGATCGAACGACATCGCATTCACTTTCCCGAAGACCATGACCGAACCCGGGGAATACGTCCTGACGATACCGGCCGGAACAATCACCGGATACGATGAAGCATACAACTCCACCGATCTCGCCGAGGACATAACCGTAACCTACACCATCAAGGCAAAGGCCGGAGAACTTGACTTCTCCTACGTGGCCGATCCCTCCGCCGAGAACATGATAAGCGTGCTTTCGGAGATCGAGCTCCTCTTCACGAACCTTACCAGCGTGGAGGCCGACAAGTCAAAAGTGGCAGTGAGTGTGAACGGAGAGACCCTGGCGCCGGAAGCCTTCGACGTATACGGCAGCGACGTGCCCGAACTGGGCAACGCGGTTTACGTGAAACTGGCGGAGGAGATCACCGAGGGCGAGGTAGCCTTCACTTTCCCGGCCGGCTCCCTCAGCGGAAAGACGGCTGACGGCGAGGGCGTCAACAGCAGCGACATAGAGCTGAGATATGCCGTCGCATCAGCCGTGGCCTACGACCTCACCGCCGCACTGAGCACCCCGACCAAACCGAATGCCAACGGCGAGATAAGCGCCGAGAAGCAGCTCACCTCCTTCTTCTTCTCAGTCGACAAGGTCGGAATCGAGCCTATAGCTACCGAGACTGCCAACGTTACCATCAAAGAAGTAAACGGCGATTTCGAGAAGAGCGCCGTGCTCAAGAAAGCATTCGGATTCGATTCCTCCCTGTCATACATGTCGGCTGATTTCGGAAGTCAGCCCGTATACAACGGCGAATATGTCGTGACCATCGCCAAGGGCTCGTTTGGCGACGCCACATGGCTCGAGAATCCGGAATACGGCCACTCCAACGACGTAATCGAACTGCATTTCACCCTTATAGATGGCCAGGACAAGAATGCCTATGACATCGAGCCCCTGGATGTGAAACCGGCCAAGGGGAATGTGGCAGCCACCGACCTCAGGGTTATTACCGTTCGTTTCGCAGAGGGAATCGCGCCTAAAGGTGACGCTTATGTCACACTGGCGGGCGTTGATGTATCCTATCTGGAGAACGCTTTCTTCGCAGCCAACGAGGATGGTTCCTATACCGCCACCTTCGAGACGATACCGACAGAGCTTGGCAATTACGTGCTGAGCATCGTCGCCGGACAGTTCGGTGACACCGACTATATAGCCGGAAACGGTGGCCACTGCAACGCAGAAATTGAGGTGGAATACAAGGTAGACAGCCTGACTGGCATCGCCACCATAGAGACAGCCCCCGCTGCCGACGGCGTCTACAACATCCACGGCATCCGCGTGGCTGACAGCGCCGAGGGTCTTCCCGCCGGTATCTACATCAGCGGCGGCAAGAAGATAGTCGTGAGATAACGCAAGACCGACAGACGCAGGCCTGACCTGAAAACTAAAGAGGCGGAACCCCATACGGATTCCGCCTCTTCCTTTTTTATTTTTCGTATTACAGTGATTTCTCTACGAGCGGAATCAGGTCGGCGTAGCCCTCGGCGGCCATGCGGTCAAGGGGAACGAAGCGCAGGGAGGCCGAATTGATGCAATAACGCAGTCCACCGGTTTCCGCCGGGCCATCGTTGAATACGTGGCCAAGATGGGCACCCGAAGCCGATGAACGCACCTCGGTGCGGACACGGCCATAGGAAGTGTCGGTATGACGCGTTATCAACTCCTGGTCGATGGGCTGCGAGAACGCCGGCCATCCGCAACCGGAATCATACTTGTCGGATGATACAAATAGCGGTGTGCCGTCGGTGACGTCGACATAGATGCCGGGACGGAACTCATGGTCATACTCATTGACGAAAGGACGCTCCGTGGCGCCGTTCTGCGTCACCTCCCACTGCAACGGAGTAAGCCGCTTCCTCAGCTCGCTCTTCCTGGAGGCATCATGCTCCTCACGCTCCTTACGGCCAATGGCGGCAGCCTCGGCAAACAGCTCTCGGCTCACATGGCAATAGCCCCTGGGATTCTTGTCAAGATATTGCTGATGATACTCCTCGGCGGGATAGAAATTCCTCAGCTCCCCATATTCAAGGGCAAGCCGCTGTTTGTGGCGGCGTTGGAGAGTGGCAACCTCGGCGGTCACGACCTCGGCGTCAGCCGGATCGGTATAATAGATGCCCGTGCGGTATTGCGTGCCGCAGTCGTTGCCCTGGCGGTTGAGCGATAGCGGGTCGATACTCCTGAAATAGAGACGCAGCAGTGTGGAAAGCGCCACCCTGTCATCATCATAAGTCACCTTCACCGTCTCGGCCGCACCGGTATCGCCTGTGCAGACCTGCTCATATGAAGGATTCTCCACAACACCATTGGCATAACCGACCTCTGTGTCGACCACACCGTCTACAAGCTCCATAAGGTGCTCCGTGCCCCAGAAGCAACCGCCGGCAAGATATATTGTCTTCTTCATCTTGTTTCTCTTTATATTTCTATGATTTTTCAAAATTACGAATTTCGCGGCGTCTGTGCAAATTCCGCCGCCGGTTTGATCCGCTGCCAGGGGGAAGTATTGAGTATCATGGGAGCGCTCTCCACGGTGACATTGCAGACATTAAGCCCGTAGGCATCGATATCGGATAGCGAATGGCGGCCTATCATGTCGTGGAGACGCATCACGAAGCTCTCGCGCCGGCGGCAATTGCTCGACGGGGAGAAAATCCTGTTTATCACCACAAAACGGAACTCTCCGGGTATTCCGTGGCTCTTGAGCGATGGATACCGGCTTGTTATGTCCACCCTCCCCTCCTTCTGCAGGTCCTCCACCACCTGACGCAGATAGACCGTCAGCCAGGGTTTCACGCGGTAGCCGAACCGCATGTTGACACAATATATAAGGTTGTCGCCATAGACATTGACGCCATAGTCGAGCGTATCGGGCGCATCGTCGGCCACAACGCGGATTATCCAATAGCGGTCGGCACGCTTCGGCATCTTGTTGATGATGGAATACACGAGCTTGCTGTCAACCCGGAGGTCGCTCTCCGCCCGGCTGATATACACCAGGTTGGAGGCATATTTGGGCAACTCGCGGTCATCGCGAAGGTCGGATATGACCCCGAGATACCGGTCGAGATCGGCAAACTGACGGAACCTGTCTTTCAGCCGCGAGCCATTATACCATGCGAAGATAATCAAAAGCAGCACGCCGGCTATGAGGATGGTATACCACCCGCCATGCATGAACTTGAAAAGATTGGCCACCAGGAACGCACCCTCTACCGCGCCGAAGATGACGACGAAAGCCACCGGCACCCACCTCGGCGCGCCACGCTCACGGAGCCACACGGCCAACAGCACCGTAGTCATGAGCATCGTCACCGTGATGGCCAGTCCGTAGGCAGCCTCCATATGGTCGGAGCTTCTGAAGATAAGCACCGTCAAGACACATCCTATGAACAGGAAAGCGTTGACCGACGGGATAAAAAGCTGCCCCTTCAGCGGAGAGGGATATTTTATGCGCATGCGCGGCCAGAAACGGAGATTGACCGCTTCGCTGAATATGGTGAACGAACCGCTGATAAGGGCCTGGCTCGCTATGACCGCCGCAAGAGTGGCGAGCACTATCTCAGGCACAAGCCAACCATGAGGCACCACCGCGTAAAAGGGATTCACGGCTGCGGCACGCCCCGGATTCGCAAGAATCCACGCCCCCTGGCCGAGATAGTTGACGATGAGCATCACCTTCACGAAAATCCAGGCCACGGATATGTTGAGCCGTCCGCAATGGCCGAGATCGGAATAGAGAGCCTCGGCGCCGGTGGTGCAGAGAAATACAGCCCCGAGGATAAGGAACCAGCCCGGATAATCCACAAGCAGCCTTACCGCATACCAGGGATTGAAAGCCTTGAACACCGACGGGCACAGACCGATTGACAACGCGCCGAAGACGCCCAGCGAGGCAAACCACAGCAGCATCACCGGCCCGAACCATTTGCCTATGACACCCGTGCCCATGCTCTGGATGATGAATATGCCGGCGATAATCACGAGCACGATACCCACCACCGGGATGTCGGGACTGAAAATCCTCAGACCCTCTATCGCCGAGGTGACGGTCACTGCCGGCGTAATGACGCCGTCTGCCACCAGAGCGCTCGCCCCTATCGCAGCCACCGCATAGAGCCAGCGGTTTTTACGGCGCCTGACGAGGGAATAAAGAGCGAGGATTCCCCCCTCCCCCCTGTTGTCGGCGCGAAGGGCTATCAGTACGTATTTTATCGTGGTCTGTATGGTGAGCGTCCATATCACGCACGACACCGCCCCGATGATGTAATCGGCGTCGAAAGCAGCGTTGGCACGCACGATCGCCTTCATGACATACAGCGGAGATGTGCCGATGTCGCCGAAGACGATACCGAAAGTGACGAGAAGTCCGAGTATCGTGACCCGCCGGAAACGGTCAAGGGCCTCGCCATGTGATTGCTTAGCTGAAGGTCTATCCATATGAATCAATATAGGGTGACAAATCTCAACACAAGGAATAACCAGCGGACAGGGGCCGAGGTTCATTGACATCTATTCCGCTCCGGAACGCGGCAGTCTCGATTTTTTTCACTAATTTTGCTTTGAAATCCCCGACAGGCGGGGCATTTCCTTTCCAAACCACCAGCAATGAGCGACATACCATTCACCCATCTTCACGTACACTCACAGTACAGCCTGCTCGACGGCAAAGCCTCGATAAGCAGCCTCGTCGACAAGGCCATCGCCGACGGAATGCGCGGCATAGCCCTGACTGACCACGGCAACATGTTCGGCATAAAGGAGTTTTACAACTACGTCAACAAAAAGAACGCCGACAAGCCCGAGGAGGAGAAATTCAAGCCTATCCTGGGCTGCGAGATGTACATAGCCCGCGAACGCCTCACCGAACACAAGGACAAGCGCGACAACGGATACCACCTTATCGTGCTCGCCAAAAACCAGAAGGGCTACCACAACCTCGTGAAGCTCGTCAGCAAGGCCTGGACCGAAGGCTACTACTACAAGCCGCGTACCGACCGCTACGAGCTGGAGGAACACAGCGAGGGGCTGATAGTATGCTCGGCATGCCTCGGCGGCCAGGTGCCGCAGCTTATAATGCAGGATGACCTTGAAGGCGCCGAGGAACTCGTGCTGTGGCACAAGAGGGTGTTCGGCGACGACTATTATCTGGAGCTGCAGCGCCACCAGACCTTCAAGGAGAACGCCAACCGCGATGTCTACCCGGAGCAGGTAAAAGTGAACGAGGTGCTCGTCGCCCTGGCCCGGAAGCATGGCATCAAGCTCGTGGCCACCAACGACGTGCATTTCACCAACGAGGAGGACGGAGAGGCCCACGACCGCCTCATCTGCGTCTCGATGGGAAAGACATTCAATGAGCCCCGCATGCACTACACCAAGCAGGAATGGCTCAAGACAACCGCCGAGATGAGAAAAATCTTCGCCGACATCCCGGAGGCAATCGACAACACGCAGGAGATACTCGACAAGGTGGAGTTCTACTCCATCGACCACGCCCCCATCATGCCCAACTTCGAGATTCCGGCGGAGTTCGGCTCCGAGGAGGAATACCGCTCGCGCATCAGCGAGCAGGAGCTCTTCGACGAGTTCACACGCGACGAGAACGGCAATGTGGTGCTCTCGCAGGAGGAGGCGGAGAAGAAGATAAAGCGTCTCGGGGGCTACGACAAGCTCTACCGCATCAAGTTCGAGGCCGACTATCTCGAGAAGCTCACCTGGGAGGGGGCGAAAAAAAGATATGGCGACCCGCTGAGCGACGAGGTCAGGGAACGGCTTAAATTCGAGCTCTACATAATGAAGACCATGGGTTTCCCGGGCTACTTCCTCATCGTACAGGACTTCATCAACGTGGCCCGCGAGCGCCTCGGGGTCAGCGTAGGCCCCGGACGAGGCTCGGCGGCGGGCAGCGCGGCCGCATACTGCCTCGGAATCACGCAGATCGACCCGATAAAATACGACCTGCTGTTCGAGCGCTTCCTGAACCCCGACCGTATCTCGCTGCCCGATATCGATGTGGACTTCGATGATGACGGACGCTACACCGTGCTCAACTACGTCACGGAAAAATACGGTGCCGAGAAAGTGGCCCATATCATCACCTACGGCACCATGGCCACAAAAAGCTCGATCAAGGATGTGGCCAGAGTCATGGAGCTTCCGCTCCCGGAGTCGAACAGGCTCTGCAAGCTCATTCCCGACCGTCTGCCCGACGTCAACGGCAAGGCGCCCAAAATCAATTTCAAAAACTGCCTGCTCTATTGCAAGGAGTTCGCCGCCGAGACCCAGAACCCGGATCCAAGGGTGAGGGAGGTGATGAAATATGCCGAGCAGCTGGAGGGGAACGTGCGCAACACGGGCATCCACGCCTGCGGCGTAATCATCGGACGCGACGACATAACCGACTGGGTGCCCGTATCCACGGCCAAGGACGCCGACGGCTCACAGGTGATAGCGACACAATACGAGGGGAGCGTGATCGAGGAGACCGGCCTGATCAAGATGGACTTCCTGGGCCTCAAGACCCTCTCGATCATCAAGGAAGCCCTGGAGAACATAAAGCGAACCAGAGGATTCGACCTCGACATAGAGACAATACCCCTCGACGACCCGGCCACGTTCAAGCTGTATTGCGACGGACGCACCACCTCTACGTTCCAGTTTGAGTCGGCCGGTATGCAGAACTCCCTTCGCAAGCTCCAGCCGAGCAAATTCGAGGACCTCATCGCCATGAACGCCCTTTACCGCCCGGGTCCTATGGACTACATCCCCTCTTTCATCGCCCGAAAGCATGGCGAGGAGGAAATTTCCTACGACATACCGGTGATGAAGAAGTATCTTGAGGAGACCTACGGCATCACTGTCTACCAGGAGCAGGTCATGCTTCTGTCGCGCCTTCTCGCCAACTTCACCCGAGGCGAGAGCGACATGCTCCGCAAGGCCATGGGTAAGAAGCAGATCGACAAGATGGCCAAGCTGAAGGTGAAATTCATGGACCAGGGGCAGCAGAACGGCCATGAGGCGAAGGTGCTGGAGAAAATCTGGGCCGACTGGGAGAAATTCGCCTCCTACGCCTTCAACAAGAGCCACGCCACGTGCTATACCTGGGTGGCATACCAGACGGCATTCCTGAAAGCGAATTATCCGGCGGAATATATGGCGGGCGTGATGAGCCGCAACCTCTCTATGGCCGACAAGCTGAAGAAGAATATGGACGAATGCATCCGCATGGGCATCGATGTGAAGGGTCCGGACGTCAACGAGTCGATAGAGAAATTCGGCGTCACCAAAAACGGCGAGATACGCTTCGGGCTTGGCGCGGTGAAGGGCGTCGGCTCCAATGCCGTGAGGGCGATAATAGAGGAGCGTGAGAAAAACGGAGCGTACAAGGACATCTACGACTTCGTGGAGAGGGTGAATCTGGCCAACTGCAACCGCGCGGCGATAGAGAGCCTGGCCATGGCCGGGACATTCGACTCGCTCAATGTGCCGAGGGAAGCTTTCGTGGAGCCGATGTTCGATTCCACCTGGGCCGACATGCTGGTGAAGTATGGCCAGACGGTGCAGAACGACAAGAACTCCATGCAGGCGTCGCTCTTCGGCGACCTGGAGCCGCTGGAGCTGGCCAAGCCCCCGATGCCGGCCTTCACCCCGTGGCCGAGGATGAAACTTCTCGACAAGGAGAAGAGCATGGTGACCATCTATCTGTCGGCGCACCCGCTCGACCCCTATTATATGGAGCTCACTTACGGCTGCAACTGCGCGTGCGCTGACTTCGAGGAGAAGGCTGTGGCCGGAGCCACGCTGACGCTCGGGGGAATGGTGACCGGATTCCAGACCCGGACAAGCAAGAGCGGAAAGCCCTGGGGAATCGCCACCATCGAGGATTTCTCCGGCAGTGTTGACCTAAAGCTCTTCGGCAACAATTTCGAGACGTATAAGAACAGATTCCAGACCGGCGACATGGTGATGGTGAGGATGAACGTGCAGCCGGGAAGGTTCAATCCCGCGATGACCGACATAAACTACGAGGAGATCACCGACCTGGAGAAGGTGAAGGGGAAAGTGGTCAATATGGTGACGATCTTCATCGACCATAAATATGACGACTCCGACTTCCTGACCACCCTCCCCGAATATTGCGACGGAGGAAGCCGGGCTGCGGAAGAGGAAAAAGAGAACCGGCGCCCGGGAGACCTCTATCTCAAGATATACGACCCGCAGACACGCCAGGTGATTCAGATACACTCGCGCAAGAAGGTGACTCTCAACAGGAAATTCATGAAATTCGTGGAAGACCACGACCTTCGTTACAAGGTGGAGACCTTCCGGATGTGACCGGGGAAATCGACAGAGACTGATTTTAGACGGCCAAATATTTTGCCGATTGAAATATAAGAATTAACTTTGGAACAAATTTCATATAACTAAAAATTTAAACCATGGCATTACAATTTACAGACCAGACGGCTCTCGAGGCAATAGAATCGGGCAAGCCGGTAGTGATCGACTTCTGGGCTACCTGGTGTGGCCCGTGTATCAAACTTGGCCCGGTAGTGGAGGAGCTCGCCGAGAAATATGGCGACCAGGCCACTATAGGCAAGCTCAACATCGACGACAACGACGAGGTTGCCTCACAGTTCCGTGTGCGCAACATCCCGACAGTGCTCTTCTTCAAAGACGGCGAGCTCAAAGACCGCAGCGTGGGTCTGGTGAAGCTTTCCGACCTGGAGGCCAAGCTTCAGCCGCTGCTCTGATCAGTGATAAACTATGAGTGATAAGTGATTAACGATTAGTGATTAACGATTAGTGAT
>DKYZ01000080.1:14418-30509 GCA_002493515.1 Porphyromonadaceae bacterium UBA7087
TAATCACTAATCGTTAATCACTTATCACTAATCGTTAATCACTAATCGTTAATCGTTTCACTCCACTCTGCCGTACATGATGAATGTGCGCTCATAATAGGGCGTGGTCACGTCGGAGACTATCACCCCCTTGCGGGTGGAGGCATGGACGAAATTCCTGTCGTCTATCATAATCCCCACATGACTCACCCTGTCGGCATCCTTGCCTGTGGCGAAAAACACCAGGTCGCCGACCTTGACATCCCTTTTCCTTATTTTTCTACAGAACTCCGCCTGCTTCGCGGAATTTCTCGGCAATTTCTTGTCGAGCACTTTCTCATAGACCTTCAGCACCATGCCTGAGCAGTCGGTGCCCTTCCCTTTTTCCGAACCACCATATTTATAAGGAGTGCCCATCCAGCTCACCGCCTCCTCGGCGATAAGCTTCTGCGTGCGGTCAAGCTTTGAATGACTTATCTGATCATGCAGACGGTCGCGCTCGGCCGCGCCTTTCGATGCCCGGCATCCGCCGGCACAGACAAGAACAACCGACAGGAGAGCGAGCGAAAGCAACCGCATGACACCGTGCTTGCGGAAAGGGATATTGATGAGAGGTATTGTCATCGGAAATGGTGGTATTTTCAAATTTGTCAAAAAACGTGACAACAGTGTCACAGGCTACGGAGCGCAAAATTAGGTAATCCGGAGCACATGGCAAACATCCGTTAACTTTTTTTCATCATTGGAGGCGCGTTATATTAATTTAATTTAAAATGCCGCGCCGTCGCCGTCCGGGAAATAATAATGGAGGAGAATTTGCCTTTTTATATATGAAATTACTCCCGGAGGGTCAAGCGATTCCGGCAGTTCCGGGCAAGGCAATCTATAAAGGGAAATATAAACTACTTTTTCGATATATGAAAAAAACAAGCATCTCACTGTGCGCGGCGATGCTGGCATTAGCGACAGCGGCCACGGCCTGCGCCAACAACAGCTCCTCCAACTCCACAAACGGTTCTCCGGAATTCATCAGGACAGCCCAGTCGGGGGGCTTTGAGACCGACTTCACGGTAGCCGCCGAGAAGACGGTAAACGAAGTGGTGTGCATCAAGAGTTTCACCACACGTCAGCAGAATCCTTACGGCAACGGGGGCTACGACCCCTTCGGAATGTTCGACTTCTTCTTCGGCCCGCAGCAGCCTCCCCAGCACCAGCAGCGCCGGCAGAAGCAAAGCTCCGAGCCTGTGCAGAGCGGCCTGGGTTCGGGTGTGATCATAAGCGCCGACGGCTATATCGTCACCAACAACCATGTGATTGACGGCGCCGACAAACTGGAGGTGCTCCTCAACGACAACTCGTCGTATGAGGCACGGGTGGTCGGCACAGACGAGGCAACCGATCTCGCGCTCATCAAGATCGACGCCGAGGGCCTCTCCCCTATCGTATTCGGCGACAGCGAGGCAGTGAAGATAGGCGAGTGGGTGCTTGCGGTAGGCAACCCCTTCGGCTTCAACTCCACTGTGACCGCCGGAATCGTGAGCGCCAAGGCGCGTAGCTTAGGCCAGAACTCACAGAGGGGCTCGATGGGAATAGAATCCTATATCCAGACCGACGCCGCCCTCAATCCCGGCAACTCGGGAGGCGCGCTGGTCAACCTGAAGGGTGAGCTCATCGGCATCAACAGCGCCATCTACAGCAACACCGGCAGCTACACCGGATTCTCGTTCGCCATCCCGACCACCATCGTGAAGAAAGTCATGACCGACCTTCGCCAGTACGGGACAGTTCAGCGCGCCGTGCTTGGATGCACCGTGGCCGAGCTTGACTCGAAGATAGCCAAGGAGAAGGGCATCACGGCCACCAAGTCAGGACTTATCATCGCCTCTGTGGCCGACCGCAGCACAGCCAAGGAGCTCGGACTCCAGGAGAACGACGTGATAACGGCCATCAACAATGTTGAGGTGACCAACCATGCAAGCCTCGTGGAGCAGCTCAACAAGTTCCGCCCCGGCGACAGCATAACGATCACCTACGTCCGCGACAACCAGAAGTATACCAAGACGGGCACTCTGCGCAACATGCAGGGCAACACCTCCATCACCAAGAAGGGTGATTTCACGGAGGTAGGCTGCGCCTTCATGAAGCTGAGCGACGAGACGAAACGCAACCTGGGCATCTCCAACGGCGTCAAGGTGACCGGACTCAAGAACGGCTCGTTCAAGGATGCAGGCGTGAAAGACGGCTTCATCATCACCGAGATCAACGGCAGGGCCGTCAACTCCTCTGATGATGTGGAGGCGATCTACAACAGCGTGATGCGCGCCGATGAGGAGGACAAGGTGCTGTTCCTGACGGGCCTCTATCCTACCGGCAAGAAATACTACTATGCGGTGAATCTCGCCGCCGAGTGAGAACAGTAAAAACGTCGCCATGCTGGGAGGCGACGTGACGAAAGACCGGATGCCGCGCGGCGTCCGGTCTTTCTTTAAAACCCGATTTGTTAAAAATGAAAGATTTATGCATTTTAACCATTCATAACGCCAACATTGAGGGAATTAAAACGTTATAATAAGAAGAAATGAGAAAACGATGACAAGAGCGAGACCGTCATGCCGGCCCCAGCTGGCGCAAACTACAGTTCCAAGTGTGCTAAATTATTAACCGGCTGTTGACTCTTTAAGATTTTTTCACTAACTTTGCAACAATTTTTTGGAAGGGAATATATGAGACAATTAAAGATTACCAAATCAATCACCAACCGCGAAAGCGCCTCTCTCGACAAATATCTACAGGAAATAGGCCGAGAGGAGCTAATTTCGGTCAGCGAGGAGGTAGAGCTTGCGCAACGCATCAAGAAAGGCGACCACGCCGCTCTTGAGAAACTGACCCGCGCCAATCTCCGCTTCGTGGTGTCGGTGGCCAAGCAATATCAGAACCAGGGACTGAGTCTCCCCGACCTCATCAACGAGGGCAATCTTGGCCTTATCCGCGCAGCGCAGAAATTCGACGAGACCAGAGGTTTCAAGTTCATCTCGTATGCGGTATGGTGGATCCGCCAATCTATTCTCCAGGCCCTGGCCGAGCAGTCGCGAATCGTGAGGCTGCCGCTCAACCAGGTGGGCTCTCTCAACAAAATCAGCAAGGAGCTTCAGAAATTTGAACAGGAAAACGAGCGCCGCCCCTCTCCCGAGGAGCTTGCCGAGCGTCTCGACATCCCGGTGGATAAGATATCCGACACTCTGAAGGTCTCCGGACGTCATATCTCTGTCGACGCCCCCTTTGTGGAGGGCGAGGACAATTCCCTGCTCGACGTCCTGCCAAACGATGACAGCCCCATGGCCGACTCCACTCTCAATCAGGAGTCGCTCTCCAAAGAGGTGGACCGTGCGCTCAAGCAGCTCTACGACCGCGAGAGGGAGATAGTGAAGATGTTCTTTGGAATAGGCTGCCAGGAGATGACCCTTGAGGAGATCGGCGCCAAGTTCGACCTTACGCGAGAACGGGTGCGGCAGATCAAGGAGAAGGCGATAAGACGCCTGAAGGGACAGAAGAGCAAGCTTCTGAAGAGCTATCTCGGAGAATAGGAATTTTTAAGGAAAACAAGAACATGGCAACGCCGGCGGTGAACAGGAATCCATAGACATTCTTTTCATTCGCCGGCGTATCGCATTTTACCACACCCCCTTCCACTACAACAATACCCTCCACTATAAAACATAATGCTATGGAAAACAATTCAGAACTCAACCTTGCAAGGCAGATTGTTGAAAAAACCGGTACAAGCCTTTTTCTGACCGGAAAGGCCGGCACGGGAAAGACTACCTTCCTGCACAGTCTCCGGGACACGTCGATGAAACGCATGGTGGTGCTCGCCCCTACGGGCGTGGCGGCCATCAATGCCAGAGGCGCCACAATCCATTCCTTTTTCCAGTTTGACTTCTCACCTTTCATCCCGGGCCAGGGATTTATCGGGGAGGGCAAGAGATTCATATCCTTCTCCAAGATAAAACGGAGGATTATTTCGACGCTCGACCTTCTGGTAATCGACGAGATAAGCATGGTGCGCCCTGACATTCTTGACGCCATCGACGACAGTCTGCGGCGTCTGCGCAACTCGCGCAAGCCTTTCGGAGGGGTGCAGCTCCTTCTCATTGGCGACCTCAGGCAGCTTGCGCCTGTGGTGACGCCCGATGAATGGGCGATTCTGAGCCATCACTACGCTTCCCCCTATTTCTTCGAGAGCCGGGCCTTGAAGGAGGCTGGATTCATAACGCTGGAGCTGACAAAAGTCTACAGGCAGAGCGACCGGAAATTCATAGACCTTCTCAACGCCGTGAGAGAAAACAAGGTCACGGAAAAGATTCTTGACGATCTCAACAGCCGGTATATCGGGAATTTCAATCCGGGCGACTCGGAGGGATACATACGCCTGACCACCCATAACCATATGGCAGATTCCATCAACTGGCGTCGTCTGGCAGAGTTGCAGGAGGCTCCGGTGGAATATCAGGCCAGCGTTACGGGCAAATTCCCGGAATATTCCTTTCCGGCCGATTTCATGCTGACGCTGAAACGGGGGGCACGCGTGATGTTTATAAAAAACGATACCGGCACCGACCGGCGTTTCTACAACGGTATGCTTGGCACGGTGGTTGACCTTGACGAGAATACTGTGACTGTGCGTCCGGTAGAAGGGGGTGCGGATATAGTGACGGAACGTGCGGTATGGGAAAACACTACCTACGATATGGATCCCGCCACGAATGAGATCAGGCAGAATGTCACGGGGTCTTTCGTGCAGATACCGCTGAGGCTTGCCTGGGCAATCACTATCCACAAGAGCCAGGGTCTGACTTTCGACAAGGCGATAATCGACGCCTCGCATTCGTTTGCACCGGGACAGGCTTATGTGGCGCTGAGCCGTTGCCGGTCGCTGGAGGGGCTTGTGCTCGACAGCCGGCTTCATCCGAGTGCGATAATAACGGATTACAAGGTCAACAGTTTCATCGATATGCAGAATGCGCATCGTCCTGACGAGGAGACGGTAAAGCGCATGATGTCGAGCTATTTCAGCCGCGTGCTTTCGGAGGTGTTCGACTTCGAGGCTGCAGCCGGAGCGTTCGAGGATTTCTCACATGCCGTGCTTGAATTCGTAACGCCTGTTTTCCCGGAGCTTTATCAGGAATACAAGGATGAGAAAGTGCGGTTCCGTAGTGAGATTCTGGAGGTGGGACGCAGATTCATCGGCATCTATTCATCTCGTTATTACGACACCGACAATATCGATCAGGCGCTGATTGAGAAGGTGGCGGGGGGCTGCGGTTATTTTCTGAACAAGCTCGCGCCTCTTGTAAGGCTGATTAAGAAGACTCCCCTGGAACTTGATAACAAGGGTTACGAGAGGAGGCTCAATAATGCATATGATAATGTGAGGTATGAGCTGAAGCTGAAGACCGACATAATGAAGGGGCTTCTTGAGGTGCCATTCTCTCCGGGTGTATACATGAAATTGAAGGCTATGGCTGTGCTTGGCATCGATGAGGTCGGCAGTGGGGAGAGGAAGAGCAACAGACTGGTGAAACCTGAGAATTCGAGAGGGGAACGTAAAGGAAAGGTCATGAAAGAGGGCGTCATGTCTGATGATCTGCCGCAAAGACCGAAAAAGGAGGAGAAGCCGAAATCGGAGAAGAGGCCGAGAGGTTACTCTGAGAATATCACTGTCAATATGTATCTTGACGGCAAGTCGATTTCTGCCATCGCCGAGGAGCGCGGACTCGTAGAGACCACTATCGCGGGTCATCTCGGCAAGGGGGTGAAGGCAGGGCGTCTCAAACTGGAGGATGTGGTGGCTCCAGGCGACCTGGAAAAGCTTAACGAACTATACCAAAGGGAGGATATCGACAGTTACGCAAAGATGAGGGAAGCCGCCACCGACCTCGAGAATCCCCATTCGCTCTCCATCTTCTGGAACAGCAAAAGGGAATAAAACAGTCGAATGGCGAGCGTGGGCGCCAGGCTCTCCGGGCCTGGCATAGACACTCAGCAAAGGACAGAATATTAGAACTTTACGCCTTAGCGAAACCGCATTGCGGATTTCATCATTACGTAAAAAAAGGCGTCCCGAGGGGTCTGGACACCTTTTTTTGTTGGTGGGGGTGATGAATCAGCGGTTGAGGTGGATCTTGCGGGTGGCCGTGCCGGAACGCAGGATGTAGAGGCCGGATGCGAGCTGACGGAGGTCGTCGAGGCCGCAGTCGGCCTTGATAAGAAGGCCGTCGGGAGTATAGACGCTCCAGAGGGTTCCGTCGGCGAAGATGGCGTCGATGCCGGCAACGGCGGTAAGCTCACACTCCGCTTTGACGTCGCTGCCGTCGGTGGAACGTGCAGTGATGCGGGCGAAGCCCACGCTCTTGACAGTCACAAGGCCGTTGTCGTCAACAGTCGCGACACCGACGTTGCTGCTCATCCACGACAGCGTCTTGTCGGTGGCATCCTCCGGATAGACTGTGGCCGTGAGCTGGAACTGCTCCCCCTCGGCTGCCTCAACTGCGGTACGGTCGAGCTCGATGCTCTCAACAAGTATGCCGGTGACAGTCACGCGGCATTCTGCCGTAAGACCGTTGACCGTCATGGCGGTAACTACCGCCTCGCCGAGACCGGCAGCCGTGACGGTGCCGTCGGAAGCCACTGCCGCTACCGACTCATCCGATGAAGTCCACGTGACGGTCTTGTCTGCGGTGTTGGCCGGACCGACCTGCGCAGTCAGTGTTACGGAGCCGCCGAGGATTATCTCTACCTCCTCCGGATTTATAGAAACTGCAAGGGGGAGCTGGATCACCGTTATCACGCTCACAGCCTTGAGGCCGTTGGAGGTCGTGGCCGTGATCTCCACAACACCTCCGGAGAGGGCTGTCACGAGTCCGTCGCCGCTTACAGTGGCTACATTGTCATCGGAGCTCGTCCAGCTTACCGACTTGTCCTCGGCATCCTCCGGACCGACGGTGGCGGTGAGCTGGAGCGTCGCGCCCGTCTCTATCTCTGCCTTTGTGACATCAAGTGTGATTGATTCCGCAGGCTGATGTACGGTTACCGCACATTCAGCAGTCTTGCCGTTGACGGTGGTCGCGGTGATGACAGCCGTACCGGCCTTGAGACCCTTCACTACCCCGTCGCTTACCGACGCCACGGAGGTATCCGAGGAAGTCCATGTGAGCGACCTTTCCGTTGCGCACTCCGGTGTAAAGGTGACGGCAAGCGTGATCTCCTCACCTTTGTTTATGTCGGCTGCCGCATTCTCGAAAGCGATTGACTCCGGCATCTCGGTCACGGTCATCTGGCATTTCGCTTCCAGACCGTTATGTGTTGTGGCGACAACCTCGCAGCTTCCTCCTCCCAAAGCCGTAACCGTACCATCCTCGGCAACAGTGGCCACAGCAACATTGGAGGAAGACCATGTAACAGTAGCGTCGGTGACATCAGCAGGACCGACATTAGCCAACAGTTTGGCCGTTTCTCCCTTTGCAAGCGAAATAGATTGCTTGTTAAGCATGATGCTTGTGGCAGGCTGAATTACGGTAACATGGCAAGTAGCGGTCTTGCCGTTGAGAAGGAGATGACATACTATATCTGATTCTCCAGGTCCTACAGCATACACTGAATTATCTTGCATCCACTGCAAAACCTCGGTATTCATTATATAAGATGTAGTATAACTTGGAACGAATGGATCCATTATAAACTGAGGTTCATAATAATCACCAACATTCAAAGTCACATTCGGTTCAGATGGATAAATCTCGTATGAATCAATATCAAACTCCAATTCAGTTAAATTAGAAAAGAATGCCCAGTTTTCATCTGCTTCATACGACGATTTAGCTCCTTTCCTAAGATATACAAGAGCATTTGCATATTGATCTTGAGTAAAACGCCCTATCGATGGAGGAGTTATTGCATTTGAAACAATCTGAACCAATTGAGTTTTTGATGGATCAATAAAAGAAAGATCAGTAACATTTTCTCCGACTATGATATTATTTAATTGCCATAAATTAAAAACATTATTATCATATAATTCAAGATTTCTGCCAATTTCAAGAGAACTAAGAGGACTTTCGGTAAACGAATCTCTTCCAATTTTTAACGATTTACTTGAGTCTTGAATTTTTACAGAAGTCAATGCGTCACAGCATCTAAATGAATAATTACCCAAAATCTCTAAAGATGCTGGCAAATTAACTGACGACAATGACAAACAATAATCAAAAGCATATTCAGACAGCTCCTTTATATTTAATGGCAAATCAATGGACATTAACGCATAACATCCATCAAAAGCCATTTCGCCAATTCGTATCAAACTTTCAGGAAATGAAATCGAGCTCAAGGCATGACAGCTTCTGAAGGCTTCAGATTGAATCTCTTTTATGCCCTCATTAAATACCACAGATGTCAAATTATCATTCTCAATAAAGACACGAGGGCCTACAATATCAACCGTCACATCTATAAGTTCACCTATTGTTTCATCATGGTATTCAATCTTAGACGGAATCACCACACTACCAGAACGATTTGACAATTCATCTGAGATTAAAGTAGCCGAATACTCTGATGTATTGTCATCCTTATAAATCTCGTATTGAAAATTATCAACCGATATAATCCCAAGTGGGATTTTCTCAGCCACACATGTAAACGCAGCCAATAATAAAGATTGTAAAATAATTAAACGTAAACTAAGTCTCATAAATCATTTTTTAAGTTAAACATTTAAGATTATTCACTATGTGATTAATATTCTCTTTGCCCTGGCTTCGAAGCAAATTATAGTTGATACACAGATTTGAATGAAAAGAAAAAAGACGTGAAGCCATCCTCGGCTTATCCACCCTTCTTAAGGCCTTCGCATCGCCTTTATTCTCATGGATAAGCAACGAGAAGCCCACACCGATATAATCAGCCAAGCGCCCACAAGGACGCTTGGGGCATGACTACATCGAGTGGACGTTCTTCCGTTGCTATATCTTCCCGAGAATGAAAAGTTGCGAAGTTTCCAGAAGGGGAAAGACAAGCGTTCAGAACACCCGGTTAACTAATACGTCGGCAGAATGGCCGCAAGAACCATCCTACCGACTGCAAATTTATAACAAAGTTTCGGATTGACAAAATTTCGCAGAGTTTTTAAAACGATTTTTCACAAAAATCCAAGAAAAGGAATTACAGACAGGCCACCCGAATGGCGAGTGTGGCTGCCAGGCCCTCCGGGCCTGGCGCCGTTCAAGTTTTTTTATTTCTTTATGCCGTCGCGGCGGAGGAGGGCGTCGATGGTCGGCTGCTTGCCACGGAACTCCACATAAAGCTCCATCGGGTCGACGGTGCCGCCACTCTGGAGCATCTTGCGGAACTTCGCAGCTGTCTTCTTGTCGAAAATGCCGTTCTCCTGGAAGGCGGCAAACGCGTCAGCATCAAGAAGCTCGGCCCATTTGTAGCCGTAGTAGCCTGCGGCATACCCACCCGAGAAGATGTGACCGAATGAGGGAGACGTCATGCATCCCTCCACAACATCGAAACACCTTACCGGATCCTGTGCCTTAGCCTCAAACGCATATATATCCTCCGAAGCACGCAGCGGCTCTTTTATGCCGTGATACGCCATGTCGAGATAACCGAAACCGAGCTGACGCATGCAAGCGTAAGCCGCGCCAAACTGCTGAGACTTCACAAACTTGTCGATCAACTCCTGAGGCATCTTCTTGCCTGTCTTGTAATGCTTGGCGAAGCCATCGAGAAACTCCTTCTGAGAAAGATAATTCTCGTTGAACTGCGAGAAAAGCTCCACGAAATCATGATATACATTCGTGCCGCTCAGAGAAGCATATTTTGCCTCGGCAGAGAGTCCATGGAGCGCATGACCGAACTCATGAAGGAATGTCTCTACCTCCATGGGGGTGAGCAATACCGGATCATTGCCCACCGGTTTGGAGAAATTGCAGACTATCGAGATAAGCGGCAGAGTCTTGTTGCCGGCATCATCCTTATGCTCCGTGCGGAACTCCGTCATCCACGCACCCGGCGACTTGCCCGGACGATAGAAGAAGTCGGCATATAGAATTCCGAGCACCTTGCCGTCGGCATCCTTCACCTCAAACACCTTGACATCCGGATGATAGACAGGAAGCGACTTGTTCTCCACAAACTTATAGCCGTAAAGCTTGGTAGCCAGTCCGAGCACACCCTTTATGGTATTGTCAAGCTCGAAATAAGGTTTCATGTCCTCGTCGCTGAAAGCATAGCTCGCATTCTTCAGCTTGTCGGCCCAATAGGAATAGTCCCAGGCCATGAGCCTGAAGTCATCGCCCTGCGTCTTGCGCGCGAAACCCTCTATCTCGCGCAGCTCCGCACGCATCGGCTCCGTGTAAGCCTCGCGCAGCTGCTCAAGAAGATTCATGACACCCGCAGGCGTCTTCGCCATCGTGCCCTGGAGCTGGAAATCAGCAAACGTCTCCTTACCCATAAGATTCGCTATCTCAAGACGCACATTAGCGATATCCTTCAGAATCTGCGTATTGTCATACTCGCCGCCGATATTGCGTGAGCCATACATCCGGTAGAGCTTCTCCCGCAGAGCCCTGTTGTCGGCATATTTCATGAATGGCCCGTAGGAGGGGGCATAGAGAGTGAAGAGATACATGCTCTCGTCATCCGGGCGGCCCTCCTCAGCGAAAGCGGCCTTCGCCTCGGCCCGGGCAGCGGTCTTGATCGACTCCGGCAGACCGGCGGTATCCTCCTCCTTCACCCAAAGGCGGTTGGCCGGATCCTTGAGCTCGTTGGCCACATTCTGTGAGAATTTCACATTGAGGTTGGAGAGCTCCGCGTTAAGACGGCGGAATTTCTCCCTGGCCTCCCCCTCCAGATTCGCCCCCGACTCGGCGAAATTCCGATAGGTCTCCTCGATGAGGCGCATATCCTCCGGAGAGAGGTCGGTGCGCTTCTGTCGGTTGTCATAGACATCGCGGATGCGTTTCCACAGCTTTTCATTGAGCAGCACGTTTGTGGAATGTTCCGAGATTTCCGGAGTCAACTCCGCCATGATGTTCATAAGCACCGTGTCGCCGAGCGCGGCCTCAAGATTGCTCAGAGTCAGGGTCGCCTCATTGAGCGTGGCTCCCGAACGGTCGTAAGCCACAATCGTATTCTCAAACGTAGGCGCCTCCGTGCTTTCGGCAATGGCGCCAAGCTCAAGATTGTGGAGACGTATCCCCTCCCTGATGGCATCGCCATAATCGGAAGTGGAAATCCTGTCGAATCTGACAGCCCCGAAGGGGGCGTCTGATTGCCGCAGCAGCGGGTTTGCCTCCCCGCCGCCCGACGACTCGGCGGCAAGGGTCATGATGGTGAGGGTAGCTACACCCCCGAGAAACAGTCTTTTCATAATGCAGTATTGTCTTTTCTGCAAAATTAACGAATTTTCCCGATTCAGGCAAACACGTCAGTCGGCCTTCGGCAGCCGGGGACGACTGCGATAGTTGCTGTCGCGGAGCTTGGCGTAGGCACGGAGGTATTTTCTGAGGGTCGAGACCATCTCCTGAGTCTCCTGGAGCAGGTTGAGGTAAACGAACACCACCGACATGTTGGCCTGGTCGCCCTCCCTCAGCTGGTCATGCATGCCATGGATTATATCCGAGAGTGAATCCTTTATCTCATCGCAGTGTCGCCGTATAATATTCACCGTATCCTCGTCGCCACCCGCCATCATGGCAAGCGTGTCATTGAAAACCACCGTCACCTTGGTGCGCAGAATCTCGAGATCCTCCACCTGAGCCTTGGGAAGCGGCGTGAAATTATTGTCAACATGCTCACGGCACACTTCGTTCATGCGGCGCAGATTGTAGAGGATGCCCATGCAGCAGTTGTTGCTGAGATGAAACCATGTGCTCTTCTGCATGGCTGTGCGTGGCTCGGCGTTACGTAGACAAAGTGTCTCCTTGCGCCGTATGTTCTTCTGGATATCCTTCTGCATAAGAAGCACCTTGTTGGTCTTGCGCAACAGCCCGTCGTTGTCCCTGGCGAAACCGTCGGTTATGTTGCGGTAGCTCTCCTCCGCCATAGCCAGGAAACTCATCTGGTTTTCCTGGAGATACAGCATAAGCATCGGCCACACCTCCTTACGGTCGGTCGTGGCGAGAATGGTCTGGAAAAGCGTGTCGCCATTCTCCTCCCTCTTCTGCTTCCGATAGCGGCGGTTGCTGCGGATGATGAGTACCACAGTGACCGCAGCGAGCGCGATCATGGCCCAGATACCCCCGAAGTGCATCAGGGCGACAATGATTCCGGCGCCGATGAACGACACCCCGGCGGTAAGGAACCATCCGCCGATTACGGAAATCACCCCGGTGATGCGGAACACCGCGCTCTCGCGCCCCCAGGCTCGGTCGGCCAGCGACGTACCCATGGCCACCATGAATGTCACAAAAGTAGTGGAGAGCGGAAGTTTCAGGGATGTTCCTATGGCGATGAGCACGCCTGCCAGCACAAGGTTGACCGAGCCCCTGATGAGGTCGAAGGCCGCTCCCTGGTCCATGATCGTCTCATCGACATTGAATCGGGAATTAAACCAGTTTCTAACCCTGACCGGAGTGATGTCGCGTATGCGCTCAATCAGCCAGAGGCTCCATCTGACCAGACGCCGCGCTATGCGTGAGGAGCCGAACATCTCGTCGCCGTCGCTGCGGCTGCTCAGCCCGATGGTTGTCTTGGAGACATTGCGGGCCTTGGAGGAGGTGGCCAGCGAGACCACCATTATCACACCTGCTCCGATGAGGAACCATACCGGGGTGTCGGATTTGCCGTTGAGCGAATCCATCATGAACCCGTAGGGATCACCGGCGCCGTTGGCCGCGTAATCCTGATATGACGACAGTCCGCTGAGGGGGACACCGATGAAGTTCACCAGGTCGTTGCCAGCGAAAGCCATGGCCAGAGAGAATGTGCCCATCAGCACCACCACCTTCAGGACGTTGACCCTGAGCATATGGAGGAGCTGCATGAGGACAGTGAAGAAGACAAGGCATCCACATATTATCCAGCCCGTATTGGCGGCTATCCAGCCCTTGACGTCGGGGGTCATGAACGCCAGATCCTTTGTGCCCTTTATGAGAAGGAAGTAGATTATGGCGGTGGAGCATATGCCGCCGAAGATGCCTATCTTCCACTTGAGGTTAGCCTTGTAGTTGAACGAGAACACCAGACGCGATATCATCTGGACAACGGTGCCGAAGAAGAACGCGATCGCCACCGACAGGAAGATACCCATAATCACCGAGAGAGCCTTCTCCGTGTTCAGGAGGTCGTTGAATCCCATGTCGAGGCCTCCAGCCATCTTTATAAGCGCCACAACGAATGTGGCTCCGAGCAGCTCGAAGACCATCGAGACCGTGGTGGAGGTAGGCATTCCCAGGGAATTGAAAATGTCAAGCAGGATTATGTCGGTCACCATCACCGCCATAAAGATGCAGATAAGGTCGTAAAAAGAGAAATGCTCAGGCCGGAAGATGCCGTGACGCGCAATGTCCATCATGCCGTTGCTCATGGCCGCGCCAAGGAAGACGCCGACAGAGGCGATGATCAATATCCGCTTGAAAGAGGCGGCCTTCGCCCCTATGGCGGAATTAAGGAAGTTGACGGCATCGTTGCTCACTCCCACCGAAAGATCGAATATCGCCAGGAGAAACAGAAACAACACAACACATAGAAACAGTATATCCATAACTTGCAGTTTTTATTTCACTGCAAAATTACGGAGCTTATGTTTCAAAAATATTACATGACGGTTAAGCTTTTGTGACATCCGCAGCCAAAGGCAGTGAAATACGGAACTCCAGACCTCCGGTCCTTCTGTTGGAGACCGATATCGAGCCTCCGTGGATAGCCACGGCGTTGCGGACAATGGAGAGGCCGAGGCCCGTCCCGCCAAGAGCGCGGGAGCGCCCCTTGTCTATCCGGTAGAAGCGCTCGAAGAGGCGCGGAAGGTGCTCGTCGGCCACTCCCGTGCCGTTGTCGGCCACAAGCAGCGTCACCCTCGACCTCTCCCTTGAAACCATCCTCACCTCTATGTCAGAAGCGCCCGAATAGGCCACCGCATTATCAATGAGATTGAGAAAGACCGACAGCAGCAACGACTGGTTGCCCTCCACAGGCAGCGGCCCCGCCACATCGTCATGAATCTCGATTCCGCGATCCCTCGCCGAATCGCGTCTCTCCCCGCAAGCCTCGGCGATGACTGCCGAAAGGTCGAGAGGCTCCATCACAATCGACGAGCGTCCGTCGTCCATACGGGTCACCAGAGCGACGTCGGCGAGAAGCTTGCGCAGACGCTCTGTGTTGAGCATGCATCTCTCGAGAAACTCACGCCGCTTCTTGGCCGACATCTCGCCATGCGACAGCAGCGTCTCGAGACAGAGCTGTATCGAGGCCACAGGCGTCTTGAGCTCATGGTTGATGTTGTTGGTGAGTTCCTTCTTGATGCGCTCCTTCTCCCTCTGCTCGCGGAGGGCGGCGCGATGCTCGCGGTTGCGCTCAAGTGTGGTCTGCTGGAGCCTCGCGTAAAGACGCACTATATGGCTTGAGATCTCTCCCAGCTCATCGTGGGGGAAAGGCTCCATATCGTAGATGCGCTCACCTTTCTCGGCACTCTGCGCGAAACGGCTCAGGCGCGAGATATTCTGGCCGAGCCGCCTCGTGACGAAATAACCTATGGCACACATACCGGCCGTGAGGGCCGCCATAAACCACAGGAACCCCACATCTGCCCTCAGCAGGCCGCTGAGAGTCGTGGAATAGGGCACGGCGGTGCGCACTACGGAACCGTCGGCCCCCAGCCTCGCCGAATAGAAATAGTTGACCCCGGTGGTCTCGCTGTGCCGCCTCACGCTGAAACCCTGTCCACGCCTGCGCGCAGCGGCCACCTCCTCGCGGTCACGGTGGCTGACATGAGTCAGCGTATCGAGCGACGTATCGTAGACCACCTCACCATCCGGATCGATTACCGTTATCCTGAGCTCATCGAACGGATGCGCCAGATGGCATCTGACTGTATCGGGATTTATCCCCTCCGACAATTCCGCAAGAATCGAGCCATTGATAATCTGAAGCTGGGCATCGAGCTCATCGGCCTTGAACTTCCGCTCGCGGCTATACTGAAACGCCACCACGCATCCAGTCAGCACAAGCGAATAAGCCACAAGCCAAAGGAACAGCCGCCTGTGGTATGTTATCCTACTGCTCGAAAACATACCCATAGCCTGAGCGGGTCACAAGATTCTTACCGTAAGCGCCTATCTTCTGGCGGATCCGGGTGACGTTGACATCCACCACCCTGTTGAGCACCACCACCTCGCTGGGCCATACCAGCTCAAGCAGTTCCTCGCGTGAGAACACATGCCCCGGACGCGAGAGCAACGTAAGCAGTATCCCGAATTCCTTCCTGGGCATCCTTACCTCCTCGCCGTCGACAAAACACCGCTTGCTGTCGGGCATGAGCACGAGTCCCCCGTAAGACACCGTTGAGCCGTCACGGTTCTCACCGGGCTTCTCCGACGCGGGAGCATGGCTGCTGCGGCGCAGCACGGCCTCCACACGCGCGAGAAGGGTCTTGAGGGAATAGGGTTTTGTGATGTAGTCGTCAGCCCCCGTTCCGAGACCCTCCACCACATCATCCTCCGTATCCCTGGCGCTGCAGAAGATTATAGGCACACGCTCCGTCTTTGGATTGCGCCTCAGAATGCGGGCCACCTGCAGCCCGCTTACGCCTTCCATCATCACGTCGAGCAATATGAGGGAATAGTTTTCCGGAGAGAGCGCCAGGGCATCCTCGCCGCTGTGGGCCACGTCCACGTCGTAACCTTTCTGCTCGAGATTGAACTTCAACGCCTCGCAGATGGTCTCCTCGTCATCGACCACAAGTATTTTCTTCCTTTCCATAACCGGAAGACGGAGAATCCGTCTGATTTTTTATTACATTGATTTTACAGGGCAAAATTAACCCTTTATCTACATAAACAACCCTCAACCGCGTAAATTTCACAATTTATTAACCCATAATTCGGAACTCT
>DKYZ01000135.1:0-11646 GCA_002493515.1 Porphyromonadaceae bacterium UBA7087
TGTTTAATTTATAGAAATCCCCTATATAGTTTGTATATCGTCCTCAGACATAGTCTGAGACCGTTTGTGGAGAGCCCGTAGTGAAGTAGATGCCAAAATTATATATTAAATTTGAAATGTGCAAAAAAAATATCGAATTGGGGGTAAGAAAATACAGGCTTTTAATATTTAATTTGGTGCCAATGGATGAGGGTTATTGTGTAAGTAGCTGATATAAATGCATAAAAGGGTATGCGGTGGGCTGTTATGCGGGATTGGAGTCCCGCACACGGAACGGGCTAACGCACCTGGGGAATACTGCACGGAGCGGAAAAGTCAGGTTGGAGTTGCGGAGGTCGTGGAGGTTTTGTATTTTTGCGGAAAAAAGAAAGGACGCATGAAGGATGCATATAGTAATAAGGGGATGTCGAGGCTCACGGTGACAGGGAATCCGGCAAAGGCACTCCGCGAGGCGCTGGAGCGCGAGGGAGCCGGCCGTGTGGCGGTGGTCACCGACAGCAACGTGGAGGAGAAAGTGATGCCGATGTTCCGGGATGTCACGGAGGAATGCGAGACGATTGTGATTCCCGCCGGAGAGGAATATAAGACGCCGGAGACGCTTATAGAGGTGTGGCGCAGGTTGAGCGGTTGCGGTATGACGCGTTCGGGATTGGTGGTGAATATCGGAGGCGGGGTCGTCACTGACCTCGGAGGCTTCGCCGCGGCCACGTTCAAACGCGGGGTGAGATGTATAAATGTGGCGACAACTCTGCTGGGCGCGGTGGATGCCGCCGCTGGGGGAAAGACAGCGGTGGATCTCGACGGACTGAAGAACGAGGTCGGGGTTTTCAGACAGCCCGTGGAGGTGATAATATCCGCCAGTCCGTTTTCCACGCTGCCCGAGCGGGAGTTGCTGTCAGGTTACGCGGAGATGGTGAAGACGGCACTGCTCACCGACGAGGCTTTCTTCCACGAATTGCTCGACGCCCGGAGCGTTCTCGGCGACCCGGCGAGGCTGGAGGGCGCCATGGAGCGGTGTGTGAGAAGAAAGATGGAGATAGTGGCGTCTGACCCTGAGGAGAAGGGACCCCGGAAGATGCTCAACTTGGGGCATACGGCCGGCCATGCTTTCGAGACCCTCAGCCATGAGAAGGGACGCCCTATGACACACGGGGCGGCGGTGGCGGCCGGTCTTGCCGTCGCGCTGCGCCTGAGTGTGGAGCGCTGCGGACTCGACGCGTCCATATCGCGTGACTACGAGCAGCGGCTCCTCCGGCCGCTCTATGGCGACGACTGGGGACTCGGGGGAATCGTGGAGACAGATGCCGACCGGCAGCGGATCGTGGAGCTGATGGGCCATGACAAGAAGAACAGCCGGGCCGGTGAGCCGGAGTTTGTCCTGCTGCGCGAGGTGGGAAACCCGACTGTCGGCGGCATGTGATTGGCGATAAGGGATAGGCGGCGGAGCTTTTTTTGAGCTGATGGGGGAGAAAGTGAAAGATATTTAGTAACTTTGCACCCAAATATGTCAATCTAAGACCCATTAAATCAAAAATGGCTGACACTAAATATATATTCGTTACCGGCGGCGTGGTATCTTCATTGGGAAAAGGTATCATATCGTCGTCATTGGCCCGCCTTCTGCTCTCGAGGGGGTATAAGGTGACGATACAGAAATTCGACCCGTACATCAACATAGACCCGGGAACGCTCAATCCCTATGAGCACGGCGAATGCTACGTCACCGCCGACGGCCACGAGGCCGACCTCGATTTGGGCCATTACGAGCGGTTCACCAATATCCACACCTCGCGGGCCAACAATATCACCACAGGAAGAATCTACCAGCAGGTGATAGACAAGGAGCGCCGGGGCGACTACCTGGGTAAGACCGTACAGATCATCCCGCATATCACCGACGAGATAAAGAGGAGCGTCAAGCTGCTCGGCGCCACCGGGAAATACGACTTCGTGATAACCGAGATCGGTGGCACGGTGGGCGACATCGAGTCGACCCCTTTCCTGGAGGCCGTGCGCCAGCTCCGCTGGGAGCTCGGACGAAGCGCCTGCTGCGTGCATCTGACTTACGTTCCCTATCTCAAGGCCGCCAAGGAGCTCAAGACCAAGCCCACGCAGCATTCGGTAAAGATGCTTCAGCAGGCTGGAATACAGCCCGACGTGCTTGTGCTGCGCACAGAGAAGGATATACCGCCGTCGATGCGCCGCAAGGTCGCCCAGTTCTGCAACGTGTCCCCCGAGGCCGTGATCCAGAGCATCGACCTGCCCTCCATTTATGAGGTGCCGGTGATGATGGAGGAGCAGGGGCTCGACCGGATAGTGCTGGAAAAGACCGGCATGCCCTCCGATGGCGAGCCCGACCTCTCGGCCTGGAAGAAATTCCTCCGCCATGTGGAGAATGCGCGAGAGGAGATCACGATTGGCCTCGTAGGCAAATATGTGGAGCTCCAGGACGCCTACAAGTCGATATCGGAATCACTGAGTCATGCCGCGGCCTACAACGACCGCAGGCTCCGGCTCGTGTATGTCCATTCCGAGAAGGTGACAAAAGAGAATGTCGACGGGAAGCTGCGTGACCTCGACGGAGTGATAGTGGCTCCGGGCTTCGGCCAGCGCGGCATAGAGGGTAAGTTCATCGCCCTTGAATGGTGCAGGACCCATGACGTGCCGACCTTCGGAATATGCCTCGGCATGCAGTGTATGGTGATAGAGTTCGCGCGCAACGTACTCGGGCTCGAGGGGGCCAACTCCACGGAGATGGACCATGACACCAAGGCTAATGTGATCGACCTCATGGAGGAGCAGAAGAGTGTCACCAATCTGGGAGGCACGATGCGTCTGGGAGCTTATGCCTGCCGCCTGAAGCCGGGAAGCAAGGCTGCGGAGGCTTACGGCAGGCTTGACATCAGCGAGAGACACAGACACCGCTTCGAGTTTAACGAGGAATACCGCCAGCGCTACGAGGAGGCCGGAATGCAATGTGTCGGCGAGAATCCCGACACCGGTCTGGTGGAGGTGGTGGAGATACCCGGCCTGAGATGGTATGTAGGCACACAATACCATCCTGAATACCAATCGACAGTGCTTGAGCCCAACCCGCTTTTCATGTCGTTTATGAAAGCGGCCATAAAATATAAGGAGACAAAAGGAGCGACGCAATAACAAAACATACTAAGACAGAACGCGCAAAGAATAGATATGGATAAAAACACGATATACGGACTGCTGCTGATGGCGGCGGTGTTTTTCGGATTCATGTGGCTTACACCCCGCAACACTCCGCAGACGGATGAGGCGCAGGAGGAGCAGGCTCAGGCCCAGCAGCCTGCGGCAATGACTGTTGACTCTCTGACCTCTACCGAGAGGGAATGGCTTGCCCGCAACATCATGGAGCACGGCGAGGCAAAGGTGCTGCCCGACAGCACACACGTATCGATTTTCAACGAGGGTGCCCTGGCGCTTACGGCAGCCGGCGACTCCGTTTGGGGAACAGTGGCCGTCGACGGCGAGGTCCTGCAATGGAGCGATGTCTGCCGTGCCGACCTGAAGAAGATGACCGTGGCGCAGCAGCGCAAGGCCGTGGAGGCAGTGCGCGCCGCTTCCCTCTCGATGGGAAAGTTCGGTAAATTCTCCAGATTCCTCACCGGCGCCGACAAGACGGTGACGATGGAGAACGATGTGATAAAACTCAGTTTCGATGCCAAGGGGGGAGTGCCCACGCGCGCCGAGCTGAAAAAATATGATACCGAATACTCGGCCGACGAGAATGCGAACGTGAAGCGCAAGGTGGTGATATTCGACAAAGGCACCAACAGCCTTGATTTCGAGATGCCGCTTCCCCAGTCGGTCAACACCTCGCAGCTCTATTTCACGCCTCGGATGCTCAACGACACCACTCTTCTCATGGCGCTTGACGTGGCCGATGGCGCCTACTGGGGTATTGAATACACGCTGCCCAAGGGGGAGAGCTATGTGGTGAAAATGAGAGTGGTGCAGAAGAATATGGCAGGCATCGTGGAATCCAACAACCGCAACCTCGGAGTAAACTGGAGCCAGGAGATACGCCGCCAGGAGAAGGGCCGCATGTTTGAGGAGCGCAACTCCGGCCTCTATTACAAATTCGCCGGAGGCAGCGTGGAGAACCTCAGCGAGGCAAAGAACGAAAAGGAGGAGCGCAAGGCCAAGATCAAATGGATCGGTTTCAAGAACCAGTTCTTCTCCTCCGTGCTTGTCTCCGACCGCGCGTTCAATACCGCCGACTTCGACTCGCGCGTATTGAAGAACTCCGACTATCTGAAAGCCCTGTCGACACAGGCCGTTGTCAACGATTATGACTGGAACTCGGAGAATCCCGCCACCTTCCGTCTCTTCATAGGCCCCAACCTCTATCCGCTGCTTTCCGGCCTCGACAAGACCATGGAGCAGGGTGAGGACCTTCACCTCACCAAGCTCATACCGCTCGGATGGTCGATATTCCGCTGGATCAACACCGGAGTGATTATCCCGATCTTCAACTTCCTGGGCTCATTTATATCCAACTACGGCATCATAATCCTGATACTGACCATCTTCATCAAACTCGTGCTATTCCCGCTCACCTACAAGAGCTACAAGAGCCAGGCCGTGATGCGCGTGCTCGCGCCTGACATCAAGGCGCTCAACGAGAAATATCCGGGCAACGAGAACGCCATGATCCGCCAGCAGAAGATGATGGCCCTCTATTCGAAGGCCGGAGCAAACCCGATGTCGGGCTGTCTGCCGATGCTGCTGCAGATGCCTATCCTCTTCGCCATGTTCAGCTTCTTCCCCTCCTGCATCGAGCTGAGGGGCGAGAGCTTCCTGTGGGTGCATGACCTTTCCGCGCCCGACGCGATCATATCATGGAGCGGCAACATCCCGCTTGTTACAGAATATTTCGGCAACCATATCTCGCTGTTCTGTCTTCTCATGACGGTGACCAACATCATCTACACGCGTGTCAACATGCAGAACTCGCCCGGGCAGATGCCCGGCATGAAGTGGATGATGTATCTGATGCCGGTGTTCTTCATGATATTCTTCAACAACTACGCCGCCGGCCTGAGCTACTATTACTTCCTGTCGCTTCTCATCACCATCATCCAGACCTACGCCTTCCGCTTCATCATCAAGGAGGAGGACGTGAGGAGGCAGATGGCCGAGAACGCCAAGAAGCCTAAAAAGAAGAGCGGCTTCATGGCGAAGATGGAGGAGATGCAGCGTCAGCAGCAGGCTATGCTCCGCGAGCAGCAGAAGCAGCGCGGCCGCAGGTAAGGCAAAAAGGGTTTCAAGGGATGCAGCGCAATCTCAGGATCATAAGGATACTGTTGTCGGCGGTCTTTCTGGCGGCTGCCGTGGCCTATCTCGCGATGTGGCCTGACGTGCATCCCATGGCCAAGGTCACCGAGAAGGTGCAGATTATCCCGTCGGCCATCACGGTGACCCTGGGAGTGACGCTTGTGTGGCTTGCGATAACCTTCCTTTTCGGGAGGGTCTATTGCAGCACCGTCTGCCCGGTAGGGACGCTCCAGGACGTTGTCATCGCGCTCAGGCGACGGCTGCGGCCGGGGAAGAAATTCCGGTTTCAGCCGGCGCGGAAGGTGCGCTACCATATCCTGCTCATCTACGCGGTGTGTCTTATTGTCGGGGTTGTGGCGGTTCCGATGTGGCTTGAGCCGTGGAACATAATGCGCAACATATGCGCAGCGGTCAATCCGACTGCCGCGCAGGCCCAGTGGATACAGCTCGGCGTGGGAACGGCGGTCGGCGTTGTGGCCGGCATCGTATCGGCTCTGCTGATTCTGATATGCGCGGTTTTCACCGGGAGAGGCTTCTGCAACACGGTGTGCCCCATAGGGACGGCGCTGAGCATAATAGAGCCCCACTGCATATTCCATATAGAGATAGACCCCGACAGATGCACCGGGTGTCTTAAATGTGAGGAGGCTTGTCCGGCCAACTGCATCAAGGCGGTGAGCCGGTATGTCGACAACACGCGTTGCGTGAGATGTTTCGACTGTCTGCATGTGTGCGGCGACGACGCCATACATTATCAGCCCAACCGCAACCGTCCGGCTACGCCGTTGATGAGGAAAGCGAAGACTTAGGCCGTGGCAAGCGGTCAGTGATTGATGATAAGTGATTGACGATAAGTGATTAACGATAGGTGATTAACGATAGGTGAAAGACTGAGATGAGGCAATATCTTGAGTTGCTGAGGCATATCCTTGATAATGGACACAGGAAGGAGGACCGGACGGGAACGGGAACAATCTCGACCTTCGGCTACCAGATGCGTTATGACCTCAGCGAGGGTTTTCCGCTGGTGACTACAAAGCGCGTCCATCTGAAGAGCATCATATATGAGCTCCTGTGGTTTCTCGCCGGAGACACCAATGTGAGATATCTCCAGGAGCATGGAGTGCGTATCTGGAATGAGTGGGCCGACCCGGACGGCAGTCTGGGACATATCTACGGTTTCCAATGGCGGTCGTGGCCTGACTACAACGGTGGGGAGATCGACCAGATATCTGAGGTGGTGAGGACACTGAAAGAGAATCCAGACTCGCGCAGGATCATTGTCAGTGCCTGGAACGTGGCTGACCTCCCGGTGATGAATCTGCCGCCGTGCCATTGCCTGTTTCAGTTTTATGTCTCGGAGGGGAAGCTGTCGTGTCAGCTCTATCAGCGCAGCGCCGACTGTTTTCTCGGGGTTCCGTTCAACATAGCGAGCTATGCGTTGCTTACGATGATGCTGGCGCAGGTATGCGGCCTGGAGCCCGGCGATTTTGTCCATACCCTTGGCGACGCACATATCTACCTCAACCATCTGGAGCAGGTGAGGGAGCAGCTCGGGCGCGAGCCGCGAGCCCTCCCGCGGATGGTGGTCAATCCCGACGTGAAGGATATCTTCAGCTTCCGTTATGACGATTTCCGTCTGGAGGGCTACGACCCCTGGCCGGCAATCAAGGGGGAGGTGAGCGTGTGATTCAATGCTTAATTCTGAATGCTTAATGCCTAATTTTCAGATAATTAAGCATTAGGCATTCAGCATTCCAAATTAAAAACAAATGGCCCTTTCGTCTCACGACGCGGGGGCCATCATGCGCTTTAATAACTGAGTTTATCAGTTCCCTAAAATTTTATTTACACCTAATTATCCATTTCTGATTTTACTCAACAAATCACATTAACTATTTCTGTATTTGATATTACTGCTTAAAGCGAAGTTTATTATTCATAGCATAAATGCCACCAAAGGGCATAGATTAGATTCGTATAATTTATTTCCTACTGCAAATTTAATATCTGAGAAACCTGATTCCAAATTTTGGTGTTCATTTTTTTCAAAAATTGCATTTAAAACGTTTGAAAAATTTGCAAACGTTTCAAAAGTGCCTCTTTGCGGCATATAATTAGACGGATTTTGGCTATTTGGAATCTTTTTGGCCTCCAGATTTTCAGAATCCGAATCTAAGCATTAACTTTGCATCATGCCCCGCGACCTCATATCCCGCTATATCTGGATCATCGACACCCTGACCCGCTACGGACGGCTGACGCGCAACGACCTCAACCGCCTGTGGGTGCGCTCGCCCCTTGGCGACGGCAATCCTATCCCCGAACGCTCCTTTTACCATTACCGGAGGGCGATCGAGGAGAATTTCCACGTGGAGATCCGTTGCAACACCCGTGGCGAGTATTACATAGAGCAGGAGGGGCGCAGGCAAAGCCGCGCCTTCACCAACATGCTTCTCGACTCCTACGCCGTAGGCTCCGCGATGAAGGACAACCAGACGCTGGCCGAGCGCATCGACGTGGAAGACGTGCCCTCGGCGCGTGAGTTTCTGCCTACCGCCATCGAGGCCATCAGGCAGAGGGAGAAGATCTCGTTCACATACGCCGGGTTCAACCGGTCGAGGGCGGAGAAGGAGATTGTCTTCAGTCCGTATTTCGTGAAGCGCTACAAGCAGAGATGGTATATGGTAGGGATAAGGGAGCGCAGCGGCGAGATACGCACATACGCCCTCGACCGGGTGAGGGACATGAGGCTGCTCAACGAGGCATATGTCATGGACGACGGCGTGACCCCGGAGGCGCTTTTCGGCAATGTGATAGGGGTCACAACTTCCAGGGCGGATGTCAGGACCGTAAGGCTGCGGGCCACTTCCACCCAGGCGAAATATTTCAGGGCCCTTCCGCTGCATTCGTCGCAGAGGGAGGAGATCCACGACGATTATTCAATATTCACGTTCAGGCTTAAGCTCAACTATGAGCTCGTGCATGAGATTCTCGGACTCGGAAACGCGGTGACGGTGCTCGATCCGCCCGAGCTCAGGGTGATGGTGGTCACAGAGCTGCGCGACACTCTCGCGCAATATGAGACGACACCCTGCGAGGCTGAGAACATAACCATTACCGACAACAACCAGACCATATGACATACGACAGAGCGATAAGGAGGGCGATGGACAGGATCGCCACGGAGGCCGCCGGTCTTTTCCTGCGGCATGCCATAAGCGAGACGGACACCGTAAGGGATGCTTTGGAGGCTCTCAACCGTCTCAGCGGTGAGGCCATGACCCTTTTCGTAATAGAGAAGTCGGGCAGGCTTGCCGGGACGCTTACCGACGGCGACGTGAGACGCGGACTGCTCGCCGGGCTCGGTCTCGATTCCGACGTGGCCCAGGCCGCCCATCATGATTTCATGGCGGCCCGGAGCGGCGACGAATTGCCTTCGGTGATGCGTGCGGCGCGGGAGAAGGGCATTGATCTGTTGCCTGTGGCAGAGGATGGGTTTGTGACTGATATAATCGACCTTCGGCGCACACGCACGAAGCTGCCCATCCAGGCTGTCCTCATGGCCGGAGGCCGGGGGGAAAGGCTGCGGCCGCTCACCCTTGACACTCCCAAGCCTCTTCTGAAGGTTGGCGAGAAGGCAATCATCGACTATAACGTCGACGAGCTGGAGGCCTGCGGTGTAGGCCGCATAATTGTTACTGTAAACTATCTCGCGGATCAGATCGTCGACCATTTCGCCGGGCGTAAAGGGAAGACGAGGGTGGAATGCATCAGGGAGCCGAAGCGTCTCGGCACTATGGGCAGCCTCTCTCTTGCCGAGGGCATCGACACGCGTGACGTGCTGGTGATGAACTCCGACTTGCTGACCAATCTGGACTTTGAGGCGATGTATCTCCACCATATCGGCAACGGGGCCGACCTCACGGTCGCGGCGGTTCCCTATACCGTTTCGGTGCCGTTTGCGATAATGAATATAGAGGGAGACGTGGTCAAGGGATTGAGGGAGAAGCCTACCTACAACTATTTCGCCAACGCCGGCGTTTACATGATGCGCACGGAGCTGCTGCGCCGTATTCCGGCCGATACCTACGTCGATGCCCCCGATTTCATATCCTCTCTGATCGGGGAGGGGGGAAAGGTGGGCTATTTCCCGATTGAGGGAACCTGGATCGACATAGGTTCTCCGGATGATTTCCGTTATGCCAATGGGCTTATGTCCACTCCGCGACGCTGACACCATAAATCAAAAAAGAAAAGAAAACCATGGCAGATTCCAATTTCATAGACTATGTGAAGATATTGTGCCGCTCCGGAAAGGGGGGAGCGGGGAGCCGTCATTTCCACCGCGCCAAATATGTTCCAAAAGGTGGCCCGGACGGCGGCGACGGCGGACGCGGCGGCCACATCATCCTGCGTGGCAACGGCCATATGTGGACGCTGCTGCCTTTGCGCTATCAGCGCCATATTTTCGCCGGAAACGGCGAGAGCGGAGGTGCCGGACGCTCCTTCGGCAAGGATGGAGAGGACAAGGTGATCGAGGTGCCGGTGGGCACTGCGGTCTTTGACGCCGATTCGGGACAGTTCCTCTGCGAGATAACGAAAGACGGAGAGGAAATCAACCTGTTGCGTGGAGGCAAGGGGGGACTCGGCAACTGGCATTTCGCCACTTCGACCAACAGGGCCCCGCGTTATGCCCAGCCGGGACAGCCGGCCATAGAGAAGGCCGTTGTGCTCGAGCTGAAGCTTCTCGGCGACGTCGGCCTTGTGGGATTCCCCAACGCGGGCAAGTCCACGCTCCTGTCGGCTGTCAGCGCTGCCAAGCCGAAGATCGCCGACTATCCCTTCACCACCATGGAGCCGAGTCTGGGAATCGTGAGCTACCGTGGCGACCGGTCGTTTGTCATGGCCGACATACCGGGTATCATTGAGGGTGCGAGCGAGGGCAAGGGGCTCGGACTGCGTTTTCTGCGCCACATAGAGCGCAACGCCGTGCTGCTGTTTATGGTGCCGGCCGATTCCGACGACATAACTCATGATTATGAGGTGTTGCTGCGGGAGGTCAGGGAGTTCAATCCCGACCTGGCCGACAAGAGCAGGGTGCTGGCGGTATCCAAGTCAGACATGCTCGACGATGAGCTGAGAGACGAGATTGCCGCGACGCTTCCGAAGGATATACCTACGGTGTTCATCTCGGCTGTCACGGGCCAGGGCATCACGGAGCTCAAGGATATCCTCTGGAGAGAGATAAATTCGGATGAGAACCGTGCTGTCTCGACCATTACCCATCGCGACCTGGACGTGCGCCACAGGGTGCAGGAGGAGGATGACTTTATCTTCGAGCAGGAAGATACTCCGGAAGATGAGATGCCCATGACTGATGAGGAGTGGAACGATGAGTTCTGGGACGAGGAGTCAAGTGTAAATCCCGATTGAGTATGGATGTGTCTGACGGACCGCTGAAAATCGACCTCCATGCCATATTGCGCAAGAGGATAGGGGGGTGGAAAGGAAGGCTTATCCCGGGTTTCATGATAACCGGTCTGGAGAAGGTGGTGTGTCAGGACGGACTGAACGCATTGCTTGAGAAGGCATATCCACGGCGGGGAGCGGCATTCTCTGCGGAGATACTGCGTCAGCTGGGAATAGATGTGGAGCTTTCGGGAATGGAGAATATCCCGGAGGAGGGGCGGTTTGTCTTTGCGTCCAATCATCCTTTGGGTGGGCTTGACGGGATAACGCTGATAAGTGTGCTTGGCGGAAAATATGGAGACAGCAACATACGGTTCCTGGTCAACGACATGCTGATGAATGTGGAGCCTCTCCGCGACGTCTTTCTGCCGATAAATAAGTACGGCTCCCAGGGAAGGGAGGCGGCCAGGCTCATCAATGAGGCGTACAGGAGCGATATGCAGATTGTCCAGTTCCCGGCGGGTCTGGTGTCGCGCCTCCACGACGACGGGAGTATAAGCGACCTGACGTGGCAGAAGGCTTTTGTGGCAAAAGCCATTGAGTCGGGACGTGACATAATTCCGTTGAGGTTTGAGGCCTTGAACAGCATGCGTTTCTACAAAACGGCCCGTCTTCGCAAGAAACTGGGCCTGAAAGTGAACATAGAGCAGGCTTTGTTGCCGTCGGAGATCTTCAAGGCCAAGGACAAGCGTTTCCGGATAATATTCGGCAATTCAATTCCAGTGGAAGCCCTCCGGGCATCCGGAAAGACACCGCTTTCCCTTGCCGACGAGATTCGCTCTGCAGTCTACGCCCTGAAGTGACTGCTGCCCCAATGGTAGGATTTGTGTCGGTTTTCCTTGTTTGGACGGTGGGATTTGT
>DKYZ01000135.1:11964-53553 GCA_002493515.1 Porphyromonadaceae bacterium UBA7087
ATTTGTGTCGGTTTCCCTTGTTTGAACGGTGGGATTTGTGTGGCTTTTTCTTGTTTGAACGGTAGGATTTGTGTGGCTTTTTCTTGTTTGAACGGTAGGATTTGTGTGGTTTTTTCTTGTTTGAACGGTAGTATTTGTGTAATTTTGCAGAGAGACAAACAGGAATACAGACAGGAATGCAGTATGTATAGGAAAGCATATCAGGATCTTAAGAGATGGAAGGGGTCTGAATCGCGTAAACCGTGTATCCTGCTGGGCGCCCGGCAGGTCGGCAAGACCTGGCTCATGAGGGAGTTCGGAAAGAGGGAGTATGGGAATGTGGCTTATATAAATTGCGATACAGAGCCGATGACAAAAAACCTTTTTAAGAATGACTATAACCTCAGACGTCTTCTGTTGGGTTTCCAGGCAATCACCGGAGAAACGATAAGCGAGGGGGGGACGCTGATAATCCTGGATGAGATACAGGAAGCTCCGAGGGCACTTCATGCATTGAAATATTTTTGTGAGGAAGCCAGAGGCTACCATATCATGGCGGCAGGGTCGCTGCTTGGTGTAACGCTCGCGCACGCGGAGTCTTTTCCTGTGGGCAAGGTAGATATGGTCAGGATATTTCCGATGGATTTCAGCGAGTTTCTGATGGCCAACGGCGAGGATAAACTCTGTGGCGTCATGCAGAGCGGAGATTACTCCCTGTCGGATGCCTTTTCGGGACGTCTCTCCCAGTATCTGTGGCAGTATTATTATGTGGGGGGCATGCCCGAGGTTGTCTGCTCCTTTGTCAGAAAAGGGGATCTTAATGAAGTGAGGAGTCTGCAGTCTGATATACTCGATGCCTATCGGATGGATATAGCAAAGCATACCGACAAGACAGAGTCTGTAAGGATAGGACAGGTTCTTTCGAGTCTGCCGTCGCAGCTTGCAAGGGAGAATCGCAGATTCATATACGGGGCAGCCAGGAAGGGCGGACGCGCGGCGGATTTCGAGGTCGCCATACAGTGGCTGGTTGACGCCGGTCTCGTGTATAGGGTCGACCGGGTGTCCAAGGTTTCTGTGCCCTTGCGGTTTTATGAGGATCTCGGGGCATTCAAACTGTTTTTCCTTGATGTCGGCCTGTTATGCAGAATGTCGGATGTCCCGGCCTCTGTCGTATTGGGAGAGGATGAAGGACTCAAGGAGTTCAAGGGGATGCTGGCAGAGGAATATGTGGCACAGCAGCTGTCGGCGGCTGGAATGGAACTGTTCTACTGGAGCAATGACAGGACTCCGGCAGAGCTTGATTTTGTCATACAGTATGGTTCAGAGGCTTATCCTATAGAGGTGAAATCCGGTACTAACGTCAGGGGAAAATCCATTGCCCAGTACGTGAAGGATAATCCCGGCAAAAAAGGTTTCCGATTCTCGATGCTCGGCTACTGTGAGCAGGATTGGCTGACAAACATACCGCTCTATGCAGTGCCGTTCTGGGCCGTAAACCGTCATCCACTCTGATTTTTGCCGTATGAATGGAATGACCAACAGACAGGTGTGGAGTGATGACATTCATCGTTGCTCATCAATAAAGCCGACTGCGACAATGACTGATTTCTCCACTCCCCGGCGTATGAGCGCCGGAGCTTTCGTGATAATGTTTCTGAAATCGTTTAAAAAGATTCTCGGATCAACATTCATCATAATGATATACATGGTCTATAAAAGCATCGGATCTGAATCCGAAGGCGGCTTATTGTTGGGAATCGGCATTCTTGCCGGGTTTGATTTCCTTGTTTCATTTATCGAGGCGTTCGTGAAATTTTATTTCAGGAAATTCCATATCGAGGGTGACAAACTGATATATACCAGTGGATTCGCGCAAAAGCAGACCACAAGCATACCGCTTTCGAGAGTCCATACCTTGCGCACAAAAAAGGGTTGGTTCTACAGAGTCCTCGACATGCGCGGCATTGCTTTCGACACTCTTGCGACCGACAGGCAGGAGGTGGAGCTGATTCTCGACGAAAGCGACTGGCAGATGCTTCTGAGGCGTGTCAGCAAGGGCGAGAATTTCCCCCATGTCGACGACTCGATTGCGCTGCCACCGCCTTTGGTGGATAATACATGGAGTATAAGCAATGCAGACATACTTAAAGGAGCGTTGTGTCAGAACCATCTCAAGGGCTTTTCCATACTTGCGGCAGCGGTATTCACGGTCTATGACCAGATAAGCCAGGTCGGGGATGACCCTGCCATGCGCATAATTGACTATCTTGAATCCCATTTGGGCGATATGATGCCCACGACATGGCAGCTGGTGAGTATACTCGTGGCCATGTATCTGATAGTAACGGTGTTGTGGACCTGCAAGATCATTTTGAGATATGGCAACATGACATTGAGGATAACCGATAATCTGCTGACCATTGAATCGGGTCTTGTGTCGCGGTTCACCTGCCGGCTTACGCGTGAGAAGATTACGACGCTGGCAATAAAGCGTAATCCGCTTGAAAGGATTACAGGCTGTCAGACCATTACATTGCGTCAGGCCGAGAATGCCACCGATGCCAAAAACGAGGGGGCCATCCGGATTTATGGGTCAGACTTCGGTGATAAGCTGCTTGCCTGGTGGCTTGGCGACCGCGACGGCAATAACGATACGACCCTGATTACGGCTGCGTCGGGCAAAGGCCTGATGGTGCGCAGGCTAATCCCTAATCTGATATTGGCAGTCGGAGTCGGCGCGGTGGTAATCCTTTGCCTACAGACTGTACTGCCTGTGGTCATACTCGGTGTGGTTTATGCCGGTGTTGCAGCCATGCGTGCGGTTATGGCCTGGAAACACGGAGGGATAGAATTAAAGGAATCGTACGTGAGGATAAACCGGGGCAACATTGCATGCATCCGCGAGTATATAAGATGCCGCGACATCGAATCGGTAGGTATTTCAAGTAGTCCGTTTACACCTTACACACGGCGCGTGTCGCTTAAGATAACAACAAATGCCGATTTCACCAAGGTGTATTCATTAGCCGTAGACAAGGCCCTTGCAATCCGCAACCTCATTCTCATCCAGACAGCAGGAAGTGCATGCTGTCCCGCCATTACTGAAGTCCGTATACCTCGATTGGTCTGAACATGAAGCACGCCGCTTTGTTGTATAGAGAAAAAGTCATGACAGAGATAAAGACAAAACGCGCATACGAGACGCCGGGTGAGTCCGACGGTTTCCGCATTCTGGTAGACCGACTGTGGCCCCGTGGGCTTACGCACGAACGCCTTGACTGCCCCTTGTGGGCTAAGGATATAGCCCCGTCCAAGGAGCTTCGTGAATGGTTTCATGCAGACCCTGCCGACCGCTGGACTGGATTTGAGGAGCGTTACAAGACAGAGCTGAGGGATAATCCGGCTTTCCCCTCATTCCTGAAAACAGTGACTTCCCATCCGGTAGTGACCTTTGTCTATGCCTCGCGCGACATGGCCCACAACGAGGCCACAGTGCTTCGTGACGTCTGCAATTTCGTTTTGTTTGGAGATACAGCCTGAATGTGTTAACTTTGCAGCCGATATATCGGAGTGTCATGGACTAATGAGGTTCTGTTTAGACTTGGACTCCATAACTGTAACATCAACGGAACCATTTGAATCAAAGTATTATAAATATGTTTAAATCAGGAGCTAACCGCATATGTGTGGCTGCCGCTGTCGTAATGGCGGCGATGACTGCCTCATGTGGCGATGACAAAAACAATCCGGACGGCCCTGAGACCCCGGACGAGCCCTCAGGGGAGATGGAGGTTATGTCTCCCACAAGGAGCAAGGAATTTCTTGAGGCCACGGCCAGGGAGTTTCTCAACAAGTTCAATCCCGCCGACCAGCAGGATTTCATAAGACTCGCCGCTTATTTCGAGGACCAGTATGGCGACCTTGAACTGCCCGAATCTTTCGAAGACGGCTTTTACAGTCCGGCTTCCTTTATAAAAGGGCTTTCCCGTGGAATCGCCGCCGGCAATCCCTCCATGGCGGCCTCCGCAGTTGCCGGATATACCTACACGATTAAATTCGATGACTACAAGGGTGTATATACTCCCGGCGTCCACAGCTGGCAGAAGACAGATGAATCCGACATGATCATCTTTAAATTCACCGATGCGCAGGGAGCCGCCGCCGAGCTTCAGGTGGCCGCCTCGGCTGATGCCGACGAAGTGACGCTCACCATCCCTGAATGGGAGTATGACTATGACAGCTATGATGAGTACAAAGTTGACTATACATACAACATCTTTATGCCTCATCAGATGAACATCACCCTCACTGACAACGGCAGGACAATGGCTACGGCGAAGACCACGACCTCCATAGACACAAAAGGGCACAAGGTCTCCGCAGTGGTCGAGGCGAGGGTGTGCAATCTGGAGCTTTCGGCATCCGCCAAAGCCGATGACAGCAGGGTGACCCAGGCGGCTTCCTTCAAGGTAGGCGGCGATGTCGTTGTAAACAACACAGCCGAGGCCAACGGCAAGAACCTCTGTGACATATCCGCCTGGGAGAAATTCGGCGATATTGTGGACAACGGGAATGACGAGGCGGCCGCAGACTATCTCACGGGGATGCTCAAGGATGGAGCAGCGAAAGTGAATGTGCTTGGGAAGGTGCAGCTTACAGCCAATGCGAAATTGGACCGCCAGCTTATAGAGGCGCTTGACTCTGACTTCGACAACTATGAGTATTCGTCACAGGATGATGCTCTGAAGGCATGCAAAAGGGCCTGCGGCGTAGTGAACGACAGGCTGAATGCGTATTTCTGCTACAACAACACCACGACCCGCCAGGGTCTGTTGGTATCCCAACCGAAGCTCTACGACGAGGGTTACGGCTACTGGTGGTTCGAGGCGGAGCCGGTGATCAAGTTCGAGTCTGACGGCACCACCTACAGCTTCAGCGACTTTTTCGGCACCGGCTTCGGTGGAGTGGAGTCTCTTTTTGAAAGCCTCATCGACAACTACAAGCGTGTCTGGGAAAGCGCGGTGAGGTGACATCGGCTTACCAGAGAGGCATGACAGCATCACACCCTGGGCCAAAGGCAGTCTGGGGTGTGATTATATGCATGGGCCTGATGCTTTTGTGTAATGTCGAGGCGTATGGTCAGCAACCATCTGTTCCTGACACAGTCTCCTCTCTTGAAGAGGTTGTGGTGTCTACTCGACGCTCGCCCGTCGGATTTTCCGACGACGGTAATGTCGACATAAATCTGTCGCGCCTTTCCGGACTCGGGGGAATGTTTGGAGAGACCGACGTGGTCAATATGCTCAAGAAGCTGCCGGGCGTGACTTCGTTGAGCGACATGGGTTCCGGACTCAGTGTGGACGGGGCGGATTTCTCGCAGACCTCTTTCGAGATTGACGGAGTGCCCGTATATTTCCCATACCGACTGGGCGGCGTTTTCTCCGCGTTCAACACCTGGCATTTCCAGAGGGTTTCGTTTGAAAGAAGTCCCTTCTCGGGAGCCTCACCCGCGAGACTCGGTTCCCGTGTGGGGTTTCATACCTACGAAAAACCCGCTGCGGAGACTTTCACGGGCAGGGGGAGCGTGGGACTGCTTTCGTCATCGCTGGCCTTGCGGGTCTTCCCCTCGGAGAAAATCAGCCTGTCGGGGGCGGCACGCATATCATACATAAATCAGATTTATGGAAAGATGCTGAAAGTCAACGACAGCCGCATCGCGACTGATTTCTGCGATTTAAATCTTACATTGATCTGGCGGCCTGACCCTGGCAACACTGTCACTGCAAACGGATTTATGAGCCGTGATGTGGCCGAATATGGAAGCTCTTCTTATAATGGCGACCTCGACATAAGATGGTTCAACAGACAGGTGTCATTGGCCTGGCGGCATACCGGGAGGGTGGATATGAGTCACCGCATATATTTCACAGATTTCCGCAACGCGCTCCGTGTCGGGCTGATGGACGTAAGGATGCGGGCACCGTCGGCTCTGGAGAATGCGGGCGTTTCCAGTGAGTTCGTTTTCCCTGCGATAAAGGGTATGGCTGACCTTGTGGCCGGGTATTCATTCAATTATTACATGCTGACGCCATTATGGTGTGAGTCTTCCGGGTTCGGGCAGGATATGGAGCCGGTCAGGAATGTCCAGGATTGCTATGATGGGAAAATATTTGGTGATGCCGGATTCCAGGTTGATGAAAATCTCAGGCTCGGATTCTCTGTTTCCGGCTATATATGGAAAAACGGAAGCTATCATAGGGTGGACGCCTCTCCACGGCTGAGTCTGAAGTTAAGGTTCGGGTCATGGAGTCTGGCGGCTTCCGGAGGAGTGAACCATCAGTATCTGCACCGGATTGGATTTTCGGAAATCGGTCTCGCATCCGATTTCTGGTTCGGGGCCTCCGAAAGCTCCGGACCGCAGTTGTCGGCGGGAGGCGGCGTGGAATTGTCGCACAGGCTTCCGTTCGGACTCACTGCGGCAGTGAGCGTATACTGCAGGAAGGTGTGCGGGCAGCCGGAGTATGACGGCATGATATTCGACCTCATCGACAGGGAATATGATTCGATGGCCCATGTCCTGGAATCAGACGGCTATAATGCCGGAGCGGCCATAAGTATCCGTCGTGAAAGCGGACGCCTCACGGGGATGGCGAGCTATGGCTACGGTGTGGCGCGAAGAAAATACTCCGGTTCCGACAGCTGGCATTACGGTGCCACCGACCCGGGCCACTCGCTGACCATCTCCGCGGAATATGCCATTGACCCAAGATGGACGATAGGAGCGGATTTTATGTTGAACTCGGGACGCCGCTACACTCCGGTGGAGCAGCTTTATATGATCGGGGGAAATATAATATCGGTATATGGCGGGCGTAATTCGGCCCAACTTCCGCCTTACCACCGACTCGATCTGAGCGCGGTGTTCAAGATTCCCCCTTGCGGTCGGAACGGCAGAATAAGGCAGTCTCTCAGTTTAGGTCTGCTGAATGCGTATGGCCACAGGAATGTGGATGCCCGTTATTTCTTCATAGACAGCGAGACCGGGGAATACAGACAGCGGGACCAGTCGTCGCTGTTCCGGTTCCTCCCGTCGGTAAGCTATATATTATCCTTCTGATTATGGGAATATTATTGAGGTGGATGCTATTGTTGCTCGTTGCTGCGGGGTGTGTGGGGAATCCGGAGCCGCCGGAGAGCCGTCTTGTGGTGGAGGGGGTGATTCCTACCGGCGGGTATCCGGTCGTGACCCTGAGCCGCAGCATCACACCTTCGGGTGGCGGTGGTGCTCTTGAGGACGCGCTGGTAAGATGGGGAAAAGTCACGATCAGCGATGGCGACACCACGGTCATACTTACCGGAGGTCCGGATTCATCCCAGCTGCCTCCATATTCATATTACAGTTATGGAATCCGTGGAGAAGCGGGGAGAACGTATGTGATGGAGGCCGAATATGGGGAGAATAGGGTCAGGTCGATTTCGCGGATGATGTCCCCGACGCCGGTTGACAGCATAAACGTGAGCCGTATCGAGGGTAACGATACGTTAAGACGCGCTGTGCTGTGGTTTACGGCTCCCGATGACTGTCCGGCATATTATGTGGTGAGATTGCGTAAGTCACGGTCGAAGATGCATCTGATGCCCTGTCTGTTCGGCACGGTCGCTGCCACGCAGCCCGGTGTCGCGGCGTCTGTACCGGTGTTCATGCCAAAGATGAAGTTTGCAGAGGATCATTATGATTCCGACCTCCATGTGGGGGATACGCTCGAGATAGCCCTGTCGCGCGTGGAGCGGGATGTGTATGATTTCTGGCGGGCATACAGCAACGTGGTGGTGTCGTCGTCGGGAGCGGATTTCCTCGGTGCCCCTCCGAATCTGCCGGGTAATATCACGGGCGGCTACGGAATCTGGGGCGCGGAAGCACATTCCCTCCGCACCCTGATTGTGAGGTGACATTTGGAAATGCCTGATTCATGAAATAATATTATTTTTGCAGATGAAACAGAGTCCGTCAGATTGGCGGACAATAAAACATTATGCTTATGAATAAATATTACCTTTCAATCCTGGCCCTGACCGGGGCTCTGACAGCCGGTGCGGTTGTCCCCGGCACGCCGGTCATTGTTCCGAATCCCCAAAAAGCACAGTCTGAGTCACTCGTGCCCATGCGCCCTATGAAGTCAGCTCTGGAAATATCAGCTCTGGAAATAAAGGGGCTCACCCGTTCGCTCGAACAGCCGCAGACCGAGTTCACGGCAACCGAAGCAAGCTTCTACTGCTTGATTTATCCGAGCCGTCAGGCATTGGCTCTGTTAACTCCGGACAGTCTGTACGCGGAGGCAAGGGTTGCGTTATCGCTCCCGAGGGTTCCGAGGTATATTCCGTAGCGGGAGTCAGAATGACGACCGACGGTCTCGCTCCCGGCGTGTATGTGGTAAGAAGCACCTCCGGCGTAAGCAAGGTGGTGGTAAGATAACAGCGTTTGAATCCAGGGGAGGGTGTGTCGTTACGGATGCACCCTCTCTTGTATCAGGATGCCTCTCTGCGCCGTGTTGAAGAGAGCTTCGGGATGCATCCGAAATTTTCCCTGATGGACCTTTTTGGGTCGTCTCAGCCCCGAAACCGCTACAAAAAAGGGCGTTTTAACACTTCTGACGGACTTTTTTTGGTCATCTCAGGTTTTTTAGTAATTTTGTCGGCACAACCTGAACAACCTTATTATGATGGCTTATTTGAAGAAAATCTCTGATATGGCGAGAAGAATTGCTCTTGCGGGAATGATGGTCATGGTGGCGGCGGCAGCCGCAGGCGCCGAACCGGGGCTTCGGCTTCATTACGACCGTCCGGCGCAGTATTTCGAGGAGACACTGGTGATCGGAAACGGGCGCATCGGCGCTGCCATATATGGTGGGACGTCGGACGACAGACTCTCACTCAACGACATCACCCTCTGGACGGGGATGCCTGATTCTGTAGCGGCTGATTTCAACGCAGCCGAGGCTCTTGCTGAAGTAAGACGGCTTGTTGACGCTGGCGACTATGTGGGAGCCGACAATGCGAACAAGAAGCTGCAGGGCCATTACAGCGAGAATTACCAGCCCCTTGGCGATCTGGTCATAAGGATGCGCGGCAGTGGGGAAACGGTGAGAGACTATTATCGCGAGCTTGACATATCCGGGTCGAAGGCAATGAGCCGTTATAGGGTTGCCGATGGACTCATTACGAAAGAATACATCGCTTCCGCCCCCGACTCCGTCATAGCCGTCAGAATCACAGCCGAAGAGGGTGCGGCACTCGATTTCTCCGTTTCACTTGGCTCGCAGCTTCCTGCAAAGACAACAGCTGAAGGAAGCCGGATAGAGCAGGAGGGGTATGCCGCCGGCCATTCGCTTCCCAGTTATTATGGCGGTCCGGAAGATAAACATGAATATGACAAGGATAAGGGTATACGCTTTCTCACGATAGCTAAGGTTATTGCTCCGGAAGGCCGGATTACCGCAGAGGGTGATTCACTCAGCGTGAAAGGGGGACACGAGGCTCTCATCCTGCTTACCAATGCCACTTCGTTCAACGGAGCGTCACGTAATCCTGTAACCGATGGATCGGACTACCGGGGCATTGCCCGCAGAGTCATCGACAATGCGGCCTTGAGGAGCTGGAATGAACTTCTGGCAAGGCATCAGGCCGATTACAGTAAATATTTCGACCGGGTGAGTCTTGATCTTGGCTCTACCGCTCCGGAAATATCCGCGCTTCCTACCGACGAGCAGCTGAGGCGGTATACCGACCTGCATGAGAGCAATCCCGACCTGGAGGAGCTATATTTCCAGTTCGGACGATACCTGCTGATATCCTGCTCGCGCACACCGGGAGTCCCGGCAAACCTGCAGGGCCTTTGGAACGAAAGCATTCTGCCTCCCTGGAGCAGCAACTATACCATCAACATCAACCTGCAGGAGAATTACTGGCCTGCCGAGACCACCAACCTCAGCGAAATGCATCTTCCGATGCTGGAGTTCATCAGGTCGTTGTCTGCCAATGGGGAAAAGGTGGCGAAAATGTATTTTGATGTCGACAGAGGCTGGTGTGCCGGACATAACACCGACATATGGGGTATGGCGAATCCCGTGGGTCTTCAGGACGGCGATCCGGTATGGGCGAGCTGGACAATGGGTGGGGCATGGCTTGCCTCGCATATCTGGAACCATTATCAGTTTACCGGCGACAAAGCGTTTCTGGAGGAGTATTATCCTGTGTTGAAAGGGGCGGCGCTCTTCTGCATCGACTGGCCCATAGAGCGCGACGGCTATCTCGTCACGTCGCCCGGGACGTCGCCGGAACACCGTTTCAGGCTCCCTGACGGGTCGACTGCATCTACTTCCAGCGGCAATACCTCCGACATGGCTATGATGCGTCAGTGTCTCATGGATGCCGTGGCGGCGGCTAAGGTTGTGGGAGATGATTCCAGTTTTGTGGCTGAGGCCGACAGTGTGCTGGCGCGTCTGCGTCCGTATATCATAGGAAAGGAGGGGAGACTCCAGGAGTGGTGGACCGACTGGGAGGATTCCGAGCCGTGGCATCGCCATCAGAGTCATCTTTACGGCGTCTTTCCCGGAAACCATATCACTCCGGCCGGGAATCCGGAACTTGCCAAAGCTGCCTACCGCACCCTTGAGCTGAAGGGATCGGAGTCTACCGGATGGAGCACGGGCTGGCGCATAAACCTCTATGCCCGTCTGCTTGATCCGGAAATGGCATATTCCACGATACGCCGTCTACTCCAGTTTGTAAGTCCGGACAATTACAAGGGCGAGGATGCACGTCGAGGCGGGGGTACATATCCCAATCTCCTCGATTCCCACTCGCCGTTTCAGATTGACGGTAATTTCGGAGGTACGGCCGGGTTTGCGGAAATGCTACTTCAAAGTGGCGATGGCGTCGTCACGCTTTTGTCGGCATTGCCTGAGGAATGGCCTGACGGCGAAGTGAAGGGCCTTTGCGCACGTGGTGGCTTCGAGATAGACATGAAATGGCGTGACGGCCGATTGGAAAAAGCTGGTATTCGCTCCCGCAACGGCGGCGCGACGGAGATAAGATATGGCGATCTTGTGCGCAGCATAAGTCTGAAGCCCGGCGAAAGCGCGACAATCGAGTTCTGAGACAGCTGAAGACGGCATAATAGGCTGGGAACGCGCCGGTCTGCCGATAGAGTGATTACTTTTGGTTGTATTTCTCCGAGGCTTCCCTGAAGGCGTCCATGATTACGGTAGGGCGCCCGTTGGAGAAAGCTCCGAGACGGTATGCGGCTTCGGCATCTGTTTCCGGTGCCCAATAGAAGACTCCGGTGCAGGCGCCGTCGGTGAGCTCGACCGAAGCCTTGATGAGGGCGTCGATAAACTGTTTGCCGGGGACTGGATTACGGGCGTCGACGCCTGTCTCGACAATCATCACGTTGGTGCCGTATTTCTCTTTGAGGTGTCTGATGTTTGCTATGGCGTCCACAAGGGTCATGATCTCGCTCTCCTCATGTTTCCCCTCGATGGCCCAGAAGGGGTAGACGCTCGTGCCTATGATGTCCCATTCCACACCGTTCGCCTTCAGGGAATCGAAGACGCGGTCATACAGGGCCTGGTCAAAGCCGTTGTCAAGGTGTATTATCACTTTTGCATCGGGGTATACCTCCTTCACGGCCTCAGCTCCGGCCTTGGTGAGCCCGGCGTATTGCTCCGGGTTCTCCTCGAATCTTCCCATCGGCCACAGGAAGCCGTGGGTGGTCTCGTTGCCCACCTGCACCCATTTCACGTCGATGCCGTTATCTTTTAGCAGCTTCAGCGTTTTCCGCGTATGGTCAGCGAGGGCTTTTTTTGTCTCTTCATAGCTTAGCCCGAGCCACGCGGCGGGAGGATTCTGTTTACCCGGATCGGCCCACCAGTCGGAATAATGGAAATCCACCATCACCGGCATTCCGAGAGCCTGGGAGCGTTTCGCCATCTCAAGCACATCCTCCGGGGAGGAGAAACCATCCTTCGGGTTAACCCAAACCCTAAGGCGGGTAGCGTTCATCCCGTAATCCTTCATCAGCCGGGTGGTTTCGGTTTTCACCCCTTCGGCGTTCATTGTATAATGGCCGCGGCCCTCGTCGGCCGTCGTGCCTGATATGTCTCCGCCGAGCCAGAACGGCTCAGTGGCCCATGATGAACCCGGGGCGACAGCCGCCGCAGCCACCACCAAGGCCCCAGTCAGAAATCGTAGTATGTCTTTTGTCTTCATGAGAGCAAAGTTAATAAAAAAATCGGCATAGACAAATAAATTCTGCATGGCTGCTTATTTTTTGGAAGCTCTTTGGCGGTGTTTGAGGCTCAGGTCCTGGAGAGTACGGCCGAGGGTGTCTTCTTTCGCTATCAGCAGGAGGTCGTCGTCAAGCTGAAGGGCATAGAGGACACGGGCGTAGATGCCGATCGAGACCGTCGGCGAGCCTTTCTCTATGCGGCTTACCGTAAGGGTAGAACAGGTGGCCCGGTCTGCAACCTGCGCTATGGAAAGATTGCGACGCAACCGGGCGAGCTTTATCTGTTCCCCCATGATAGCCATCTTATGTTCCAGTTTACGGGGCAGTCTTGTCCCCATCGTATTCTTGGCCATACTCAACACATCATTTAATAGCGCAAAATTAGTAAAAATATTTATTATATGATATGTTATGCGCCCGTTGGTTTAACTGATTGTCCATGTAAGCTGTCTCTTTATGGCTGAAAAGGAAGTGGCCCGCTGACCTTGAACCGCCGTGAGCCGACATTTTTTGATTGGTCTGTCGCTATATGGCAATCCGTGTGTGTAATTTTGCATCGCTATATGGTCATCCGTCTTATACCCCGGCATTGCGGTGGAGTCCGGATGATCCGATATAAAGATTGCAATATTCAATGGCTACATCAAACCGTCTTCTTCAGCGTTATGTCTGGCTCGTGGATACCGTCCGGCGGGCCGGACGCATCACCCTTGAGGAAATCAATGCGAAATGGGCTATGAACACCAGCCTGAATCCTGACGGAGAGCGGGAGATTCCCCAGCGGACGTTTCATCGCCACCGTGAGGCCATACAGGATATTTTCGGCATAAGGATTCTCTGCGACCGTGATGGCGGCAACCGCTATTACATAGGGGAAGAGGTGACTGTCGACGAAGGATGGACCCTCGCGCTCGCCGCTTACGGCTTCCCGACCGCAATGATCGCGGCTGTGGGCGGAAGCCTGATGGTCAGAATATATGACGAAATGAGGCTTTGGGTAGACGCTCATCCGCTGCATCCCTCGCAGGTATGCCGGCTTGAATCGGCGGAATATTCCGACTATGAATACCAGCTGGATAAGTCGGAAACCCCGGAATCATCCGAAATAGAACTGGATAATATATTGCGGCGTGTGCTTGCCCTCGGAGCGTCGGCCGAGGTGCTCTCCCCCTCTGAAGTAAGGGCAGCGATATGCCGTCAGCTCTCTGACGCTATCGACAGATACAGGTAGGCGGAGTTCCCGGATGCTTATTTCAGCAGTCCCGGCTTGCGGAGCAGGTTGATGTCAACCGCATGGTTTTTCACACCCTCGATGCGCCCCTGGTCGGTAAACTGGAGTATATCGGCTCCCCGGTGTACGTCCCTCTGCCCGAAGCGCGAATACCATAGCGGATATTTGGCAAGCCTCGTACCCTCAACATATTTCTTGTAATAGCGTTCGTTGGTGTAGATCATCGGTTTGCGTCCGTAGTGCCTCTCCACCAGGTCGAGCCATTTCCGCAGCGAGTCTACCGGCACATTGTCTTTCTCAATGTCAAGTATCGGAGGCAGGTCGCGCTTGTCGAGCGATACGTTCGTGATATAGTTTCGGGCGTTGGCCGTGGCCGAAGCCGTGGTGTTGTAGAAATGATAGAAACCCTTCCGCAGATTGTGTCGCTCCGCATTGTCGCGGTGCTGCAGGAAGAGCCGGTCGGCATGGTCGCCCCCCTCCGTGGCCTTGATTATCACAAACTCAACGGGACGCACGCTCTTCCTCTTGTCGCCCGACAGACGGTAGTCGGGAGCCTGGTCGCCATGCAGGAACAGCTCCTGCCAGACCACATTCTCCTGGTAGTGCGACAGGTCGATGCCGAGCCTGTCGCCCTTGTCGGCCACCTTGTAGTCGGTCTTGATGCCGTTGAGATAGAGCGATGTCGACTGTTTCCCCTTTTTGTCGGTCTCCTTGATTATTCCGTGGCGGTTGTCGGCTTTCCACGTTCCCTCCACGCGCCTCTTGTCGGGGTATTTCCTCACCCCGTATCCATCTAACTTCAGGTCGCGGAAATAACCCTCGTATGTCCCCATTGTCTTGTAGGTGAGCTTGCCGTGCCGCAGGTCGTCGTTTGCCCATTCACCCTCGAAGACTCGCCCGTCGGCACACGTCAGCTTCCCCTTACCCGAGCGCTTCCCGTTTTTGAAGTGCCCTTTGTAGACGTCTCCGTTGTCATATTCTATCTTTCCGTTGCCGTTTCGGGGAGGTGCGGCATGGCATATGGCGGGAGAAAACAATGCCGAGGCAGTGAATGTCAGCAGCATCACGATCATCAGCACGCGATGCCATCCCCATCCCCGGCGTCCCGTCTTTCTCGGCTGCTGTTGCTTTATATCCTCGAAATCCTTCCATAGATTCTCTATCTTCAGCTCATACCGGCTCTCCAGGGAGGCTCTCTCCATATAATTGCGGCATTCCGTCAGCCATTTCTCTATTGCCGCGTAGGCCGTCATTTTGTTTTTTATCTTTAGCCAGGAGATATAGTCGGAGCCGATGGAGGTCATGAGGTCCAGTATCTTGTCCGGCTCGAAACAGATGGTCGCGAAGTCGTTGACCACCTTTTTCAAGGCGGTCGCGGTGGGAAGACGGCGGGGCGTGCCCGACGAGGTCATGAACAGTTTGCGAGCCATCGCTTTGCGGCGTTCCAGTTCCTTGTCACTGTCCGGCTCCGCCCAGTAGTCAAGATACTCACGGGCATCTTTGCGGCGCTCATATAGTTCCACCACCATCTCCGCTATCTCCTCTTTGGAGAGGGCGGCGAGTGTCTTCTTGAGTTTTGCTTTAGACATTTTTTAGTCTGTGTGAGGTTATGCTGCGCCCGTATTCTGGGCACAGTACACAGTCTATAAACCTCACGTGGATGAAAATATCTTGTCTGTTAAAAACTTTTTAAGTTTTTTTAGCATTTAGATGATATAATGTAAATCGTGTAAATCGTCTGAACCATGAAGATAGGATTATTCATACCATGTTATGTCGACGCAGTCTTTCCCGAAGTCGGGGTCGCCACCTACCGTCTGTTGCGTCATCTGGGCTACGACGTGCGTTACCCGGAAGGGCAGACCTGTTGCGGGCAGCCTATGGCGAATGCAGGCTTCGAGGGGGAGTCAGTGGCTCTCGGCGAGAGATTCGAGGATAAATTCGCGGGATTCGATTATGTGGTGGCGCCCTCGGTGTCATGCACGGCGTTTATAAAGCTCAACTATCCCCGCCTGCTGAAAGGAAAGCATGAATGCAGCGCGGCCAAAAAGACAATAGATGTCGTTGAGTTCCTTCACGACATTGCCAAGGTTGACCGTCCGCTGGGCAGGTTCCCGTATAAGGTGAGCCTTCACAATTCCTGCCACGGCGTCAGGGAGCTGCATCTCTCGTCGCCATCGGAGCTGAATACCGTGAAGTTCAATAAGATAAAGGATCTTCTTGCGCTCGTGGAGGGGATAGAGGTGGTAGAGCCCGACCGTCCCGACGAATGCTGCGGATTCGGAGGAATGTTCAGCGTCGAGGAGACCGGGGTCTCCACAAAGATGGGGCAGCAGAAGCTCATGAGGCATATGGCTACCGGGGCACACTATATCACGGGTCCCGACTGCTCGTGCCTGATGCATATGGCCGGGATAGCGGCCAGGCAGGGATGCCCGATAGAGTTCAGACATGTAGTGGAAATTTTAGCGGCAGGATTATGAGCACATCACACAGCAGACTCGCAGACAAGTTTCTGGAGAACGACAAATACGCGCAATGGCACGACAACACTTTCTGGGGAGTGCGTCAGAAAAGGGACAGGATGGCCGACGAGGTGCCCGAATGGGAACAGTTGCGCCAGATGGCCTCCGACATAAAGAGACACACCATCACCCATCTTGACAGGTATCTCGAGCAATTCGAGGCCAATGCCGTCAAAAACGGCGCCATAGTGCATTGGGCGAAAGACGCCGACGAGTTCAACAGCATAATTTACGGCATCCTCAGGGAGCATGACGTGAAGAAGCTGGTGAAGTCTAAATCGATGCTCACCGAGGAGTGTGAGATGAATCCATATCTCGAGGCACACGGCGTCGAGGTGGTGGAGACCGACCTCGGGGAGCGCATCATCCAGCTCAACGACCAGAAGCCGAGCCATATCGTGATGCCGGCCATCCATCTTGACCATCATGAGGTGGGGCAGCTGTTCGAGAACAAGCTCGGCTCCGAGAAAGACAACCATGACCCTACATACCTCACATATCAGGCGCGCCTGAGCCTGCGCCATGAGTTCCTGACAGCCGACGCCGGACTGACGGGCGCCAATTTCGGAGTGGCCGCCACCGGCGACATAGTGGTATGCACCAACGAGGGCAACGCCGACATGGCGACATCCGTTCCACCCCTCCACATCGCCGTTATGGGCCTGGAGAAGGTGATTCCCGACTATGACTCGCTTGCCGTGTTCCACCGGCTGCTGGCGCGCTCGGCCACAGGGCAGCCCACGACCGTCTATACAAGCCATTTCCGTACCAACCGTCCGACGGCCCGGAAGATGCACATCGTGCTGCTCGACAACGGCCGCACGGAATGGATAGCGAATCCGCAGCATTGGGAGACGCTGAAATGCATCCGCTGCGGAAGCTGCATGAACACGTGTCCAGTCTACCGTCTGTCGGGAGGCTATTCCTACAGTTATTTCATTCCCGGACCACTCGGCATCAATCTCGGCATGCTCCGCGATCCGCAGGCGCATTCCGGCAACGTAAGCGCATGCACCCTGTGCCTGAGCTGCCAGAACACGTGCCCGGTGAAGGTCAACCTCGGCGACCAGGTCTACCAGTGGCGTCAGCAGCTTGACGAGTTCGGCACGGCCAACAAACAGAAGAAATTCATCTGCAAGGGGATGGATGCCGTCTTCACCAGGCCGAAAGTATACAATATGGCAACCGACAACGCCCATCTCGCCAACCATATTCCGTCGTTCATCATGGAATGCGGTCTCAATCCCTGGGCCAAGGGGCACAAGATGATGAAGTTCCCGAAGAAGCCCTTCCACAAACTGTTCAAGGACCTGGAGAAGGATGAGGATGGGAAGTAGCGGAATATCCTGTAACAAAAGACCCAAAAACTGAATACAATGGATTCAAAAGAATATATACTCGGACGCTTCAGGCGCAATGTCGGCAAGAAATACGACATGCCTGACCTCGGCTCAATAGCGGGAATCACCTACCCGGACCCGTTGGTGCAGTTCATCAACATTACCCAGACCAACGGAAGCAATCTCTTCGAGCTCAAGCCCGGAGATGACATAAACAAGCTGATCATGGAGTGTTATCCCGACGCGAAGACCATAGCTTCCTCTCTGCCGGAGATCAGGATAGCAAACCGCAACCCGGAGACTGTGGCGTCGGCACGCGATCTCGACGGCACGGATGTCGGTGTGGTCAGGGCGGAGCTCGGTGTGGCGGAGAACGGCTGCATGTGGGTGCCCCAGCAGTGTAAGGAGAAGGTGGTGGATTTCATTTCGGAAAACCTGGTGATACTGCTTCCCAGGGATTCCATCGTCAACAACATGCACGAGGCCTACCGTAAGATAAAATTCAATTCCTACAATTTCGGCACATTCATAGCCGGAGCATCCAAGACGGCCGACATAGCCCAGGTGCTCGTGGTCGGTGCGCAGGCTGCCCGCAGCTGCACCATCTTCCTGGTGTGAGCCGGATGAAGTTTCAATCAGAATAAATAAATATATGTAAAACCGATTTGTGAATCTTAAAAACCTGAAGTCACTATGAACTCCATCATATCCATCATCCCCATTGTCCTTCTGTTCGTGCTGATGCTCGGATTCAAGGTCACGAGCTGGAAGAGCGCGTTGATAACCCTGCTGGCCACCGTGCTGATGACAATTTTCTGGGTTCCCTCGCTTGGAATACTTCCGGAACGCTTTGCCGCAGACTCCACGGCGGCGTTGGCCGGATGCAGCGTCATAGAGGGCACGCTGAAGGCCATATTCCCGATTCTTATCATCATCCTCATGGCCATCTACAGTTACAATATCCTTGTGGAGTCGAAAGAGATAGAGGTGATAAAGGCGCAGTTCATGTCGTTCACCGACGATAAGGGTGTGCTTGTGCTCATGATGGTATGGGGCTTCGGCGGCCTTCTCGAAGGTATGGCCGGTTTCGGCACGGCTGTGGCCATTCCCGCCGCCATACTTATCGGATTGGGATTCAAACCGATGTTCTCGGCGCTTGTGGCTCTGCTTGGCAATACCGTGGCCACCGGTTTCGGCGCTGTCGGCGTCCCTGTGACGACTCTGGCCAATGAGATCACACCCGGTGGTGTGGCTTCGCCCGAGACACTCTGCGAGGTGTCGTCGTTCTCGGTGATCCAGCTGTCGCCGCTTTTCGTGATAATACCCTTTGTGATTCTGACCCTCACCGACCGTAAGGCTGTGATGAAGAATCTCGGGATTGCCCTGTGGGTAGGTCTGGTGTCGGTTGGGGTGCAGTATTGCTGTGCCCGCTGGCTCGGTGCCGAGACTCCGGCAATCCTGGGGTCGGTGGCGGCCATACTGGCCATCATCATCTATGCCAAGGTCTTTGTCAAATCGGACAAGGGCAGGAAAGCTCCGTCAAGGAAGTATACGATGGGGGAGACCTTCCGTGCCTGGAGCGTATATATCTTCATCCTTGTGTTCATCCTGGTGAGCGGAGCCCTGTGTCCGCCGGTCAATTCATTCCTGAAGTCGCATCTTGTCAGCAGTTTCGAAATACCGGTCATCGGCTCTACATTCAAGTTCGGCTGGCTCAGCAATGCCGGGCTCATGCTCTTCCTCGGTTCCGTGGCCGGAGGTCTTTGCCAGGGTCTTGGCTGGAGGAAGCTTCTGACGGTGCTGGCGCGCACCACGGTGAATCTGCGTTATACGGCCATTACAATCATCAGTCTGATCTCTATCGCATCCGTGATGAATTACAGCGGCATGATAGCCTCGATAGCCACCGGACTTGTGGCCGTTTCCGGTTCCTTCTATCCCTTCTTCGCACCGCTCATCGGAGCGATTGGTACGTTCGTGACTGGAAGCGACACCTCGTCGAACATCCTCTTCGGCAAGCTCCAGGCGAATGTGGCTCATCAGCTCGGCATGACGGGACAGCACAGTTTCTTCGGAGCCTACGGTTCCGAGTCCAACTGGCTTGCCGCAGCCAACACCACCGGAGCCACCGGCGGCAAGATGATCTCGCCGCAGAGCATCGCCATCGCGACAGCCTCCTGCGACATGAAGGGCAAGGATGACGCCATCCTGCGCAAGGCACTTCCCTACGCCCTCGGCTACATCATCATCGGTGGCCTCATCGTCTACTTCGGCGGTCTCTGACCCGGGGCGGCGGACGTCCCGTCCGCCAGCCTGAAACCGTTTCGCTTTGCGAAACCGTCTGCTGGCAGGCTCGGCGACGGGACGTCGCCGGCCCCTGGGGGCTACTGGTTGAAGAGGCTCTTGATGGAGCCGAGCGACGAGAGGAGCGAGGAGGCCTCGTAGGGGAGGAATACGGTCTTGTTGTCAGTGCCGGAGGATAGCTCGCGCAGCGTGTCGATATATTTCATCGCCAGCATGTATGCGGCGGGATCGGTCTTGGTGTCGCTGACGGCCTGTGCCACGCGGCGGATGGCGTCGGCCTCGGCCTGCGCGTTCAGTATGATGGCCTGGGCGTCACCTTCCGCCCTCAGGATCTCCGACTGCTTCGTGGCTTCCGCCTCATTGATTCTCGAAGCCTTCTCACCCTCCGAGCGCAGGATAAGCGACTGCTTCTCACCCTCGGCGTTCAGAATCTCCGCACGGCGGTTGCGATCCGCCTGCATCTGCTTCTCCATGGCCACACGCACGCTCTCCGGCGGGGTGATGTCCTGAAGCTCCACGCGGTTCACCTTCACGCCCCATTTGTTGGTGGCGTCATCAAGAATCGCCTGGAGTTTCGAGTTTATCGTGTCGCGGGAGGTGAGGGTCTCGTCCAGCTCCAGTTCACCGATCACATTGCGCAGCGACGTCTGGGTCAGCTTCTCGATGGCATAGGGGAGATTGTCGATCTCATACACCGCCTTCTTAGGGTCGGTGATCTGGAAATAGAGCAGTGCGTTAATCTCTGTGGTAACATTGTCGCGTGTGATTACCTGTTGCGACGGGAAGTCATATACCTGTTCGCGCAGGTCTATAACCTTTGTGGCAGTCATGCGGATCACCGGACGACCGCCTGCCGAGGACTCCACGCGGCGCGTGTAGATGGTCTTGGGTCGGTCGATGAACGGGATGATGAAATTAAGACCGGGGGAGAGGACACTGTGGAAACGGCCGAGCCGTTCCACAACCCGTGTCTCTGACTGTGGCACGACCTTGACGCCGGCCGAGATTACCACTATCGCCAGGATTACGAACACTGCCGAGAGGATGATTGATAATGTAGACATTTGTGTGATTGTTAAGAGGTTGATGTTTTTATTCAATTGCTCATGAGGGGCGGTGCAATGGCTCGACGGTGAGGATTATGCTGTCGTAACCTGTCACGGACACCTCCTCGCCATGACGTATTACCGTCTTGACGCCCGGTGCGCGCACCTGCCAGTTGTCGCCGTCGATTCTGGCCCTGCCAAGCTCCCCGGGTCTGATCTCATGTGTCACAACCGCCTTGCGGCCGAGCAGGGCGTCCATCCCGGTGCGCGAATCGTGTCCGCGCCGTTTCTCCTCAAGCGACATCCGGCGCTTGAACCAGGGGAGGAGTATGAAATATGCCGCCACGGAGGCGATTGCTGTCGCGGCGATATGCCATGCTGACGGTACGCCGCAAAGCGAGCAGACCAGACCGGCGGCGCATCCGATAGCCAGACAAAGAGTCCATATAGATTGGGTGAGCACCTCGGCGATTGCCAGCAAAGCCGCCGCTATGAGCCATATGATCCAGATTTCCATTGTAGTCAAGATTGTCGTTGATTACTACGGTTATGCTACAAAGTTACTAAATATAATCCGAACCTGCAATATATTAAGCCCTTGGATTCCAGATTTAGGGATGATTTGCCATGCGACGGAATTTTATGGTAGTTGGAACCTGTTGATTGGCAAGACCGATATATGTCTGTCTTTCCAGTCGATTTCCTCCTGTTGGGAGTTGGTAATTATGAGGAGATTGTCGCAATGCAGTTCTCCGGAGGCCTCTGCAAGGGCATCGAGTTCCCTTTTCCGTGTCTTGACGGAGGTCATGTCGTAGCAGACCTGAATCAGGCGTTCCACCTTTGAGCCCGTGCGTGTTACGAAGTCTATCTCCTTGTCGTTGCGTGAACGGAAATAGAACAGGGTCTGTCCTGGAATATAACCATGGCGCAGTAGTTCCACAAAAACCTGGTTCTCCAGCAGTCTGCCGAGATTGTCAGTCAGATTGAAAGCGGCGCTTTGTACGAATCCATTATCCACGACATATACTTTTTTCGGGGCGTTTCGCATCAGTTTTAGCTTGTTGTTGAAGCGGGGAAGATAGAAGAACAGATAAGGCTCTTTCAGATAATCGCAGAATTTTTTTGTTGTTGATACGCTTGACAAACCAAGTTCCGTAGCCAGGTCATTGGCCGAAAGCGGATTACAGAAATTTGAGAGCAGGTATGTCGCAAGGTTATACAAGTCTGAAGTTTTCCTTATATTATGACGTTTTGCGACGTCCTTCAGCAAAATGGAATCAAACAGCGTGGAGAGGTAGCTCTTGGTTATGCTCCTGGCTTGGATTGTTTCCGGATAACCTCCGTTGCGCAAATAGTCGTCGGTCACTGCCGTGACCTGTTCGGAATGTTCTTCTGTCAATACGTTTTTCCAAGTCATGGTTTCTGCAAGACTGAAAGGCATCAACTCTATTTGAAGGTAGCGTCCGGTGAGGACAGTCGCCATTTCAGTGCTGAGCATTTTTGCATTGCTGCCTGTTATCACCAGATTCTTTCCACGTCGGTATAGCTTCCCCACCCACAGGTCCCAGTTCGGGAGGTTCTGGATTTCATCCAGCAGCAAGAACTCATATCCGGGGTATACATTGTCAAGAGTCGACATGACCAGATCCTCGTTCCAGTCGTCAAGCAGCTGGTTGTCGTCAAAATTCAGATAGGCAAAATTTCTTCCTCTAAGCATGAGCAGCGCAAACACTGATTTCCCGGCACGTCTTGGGCCGGTTATCAGTTTGATAAGAGGATTGGCCAATAGATTGTCTGTCTCGTATCTCGTCTGCCGTTGTTGGTAGACACGCGACATAAGTTCATCGCGTTCCTTTCTTTGATTGAGTATTATATTTTTCATAATGATCAGTTTCAGATTGCAAATATAGCTGATTTTATTCAATAATAACATTGTATTGGATAAAAAAACAACTTTTTTATCCAATACAGATGTATTATTGAGTGATTCGGATGCCTTAAGGCGACCGACATCTCGTCCGCCAGTCTGGAGCGAAGCTAAGTTTGGAATAAAAGACCGGGGGACGCTTTTGTTATAAGACGCAAAATTTGCGTCTTATTGGAATGTTTTGTATAGTCTCAGCCGCCACAGAGTCAGTGCCGGTCGGCTTCGCCGCCTCCGACACACCTTCGTCATGTTGATTGTTCCCAAAAGTTCCCATGGCAGTTCCCAGTCCGTCTACGGACAAAAAGTTCTGCGTGCGCCGCAGGCCCTCATGGTTCACGCTGCCGACAGGCGGCGCCTTCGGCGCTCGCATATGGATTTCTCGATATGGGCGTGGCCGTCGGCCACAGGAACTTGGAGGGGCCGGCGACGCGCGCAGAACTCCCATTCGCTTCGCTCATTTGGAAGCGAGGGGGGAACATTGAGCGGTGATAAATGGCGACCAAAATAAGGAAAAGAAGGTCGGTAAAATGGCGAGCGTCGGTGCCGGGCCCGGAGGGCCTGGCATAGATACTGAAAGGATCTTACGCGTTCTCTAAACCGCATTGAGGACGTCCACTGTCCGGGCCCCGGACCTATAAAAGGTGTCGATTCCGTGTCAGGGATTTAATTGCTTTAAGTGATTGATATATAGTATGATAAGATATTGTGTTCAAGCCAATTTATAAATTGGGACAAAGCTGATTTGCATTCTTTCACAACCGGGATTAATTTTGCGGCAGAGTTTAACAAATTAACCAAAACACACAAGCCTATGTTTAAAATGACATTGCTACTGAGTGCGCTTGCGGTTGCCACGGGTGTCGCAGCCCAGCAGCCAGCCACTCCCGCCGGCATCGAGAAGAGAATGCCCGCCACCCCCGAACTAAAGAAGACAGACGGCGTCTATACGTTCGGCAACCAGAAGAAACCGAAAGTCTCGGTTTCGGAGCTCGCGGAGAAGGGACTCCAGGCCAAGGAGGTATCGAAGACCGTCATGAGCAGCAGGCTCAACAGAGCCCCCTTCTTCAAGGAGATATGGGAGAACCCTGACTATGAGTGGAAGATTGACAGTGTGATAGGCCATGGCCAGGATGGCAATCCTACAATACGTCAGACGATGGAGTTTGATGACCGTGGCAATTCCCGGATTCAAAGAAACTATGTCTGGGACAGCGATAGGAATGACTGGCTGCTTCAGAACAGTGAACAGATTGAATGGAACGAGGCTAACTCCCCTGTCTCCAACAAGGTGGAGTATTTCTCAGAGTGGGGAAACGTCGGCCAGGAGATACGCTACAACTATGGGGAAGACCAGATGTATCCGGAGAGCGCCGATTTCTATATGCTTGGTGAAGAGACTGGAGAATGGACCCATACCCAGAAATCGCTGTGGAAATATGACGCCAATTACTTCATGACCGAGGAAGTCATCCAGATTCCGGATGGTAATGGTGGTATGGAGAACTATTCCAAGGCCACCGCGAGCTATACGTCATGGGGAGGCGTCCTGTCATCGGAGTACTTCGTATGGGAGGACGGTGCCTGGATTCCTACCGGTTTGCGCATCTCCAACGAATTTGACGACATGGGGCATATGACCTTCTGGATGGATGAGATATGGACGGGAGAGAAATGGCAGGGCGTGAGTCGGATTTTCCAGAAGTGGGAAGGCCCCAATATCACATACCAGTCGCTTGAGTACTATAACCCTGACAATGATGACTGGCATGGCTTTGAAGATCAGGTGAGCGCTTATGCCTCTATGAGTTATGACGAATATGGCCGTCCTGTGCTGGAAGAGGGTTACTATTGGGATCTTGATGAGGATGCCTGGGTGCATAATATTAACATTGTAGATGAGTATGAGGCTCTTGAGGACGGAGGGTACAGGAACATCCGCAGGACCATATATCTCGAGGAGGATGTGGTGACGAATTATATTGTCTGGGAATACAACAAGGCCGGCAATGTAACATACAGCCATGAGGATTTCAGACAGACACTCTCCAGCCCTTTGATGCCTTTGGAAGAGACGTGGGCGGTATATGACGAGAGCGGACAGAATGTGCTGGAGCAATGCGATTACAAGTTTGACGGGGAGACCAGGCTGGCTTACATAAAGCAGAAGAATACCTGGAACGAGCACGGACTGCCGACAGAGTCTTATTTCTGGAATGGAACGCTCTACACCACAGGAGAAGGAGAGCCTGACGACTGGGAGTATTACACTCATTTCATCTATGACACCGCAAACGGTGTGGAGGAGGGACGCTGGTGCTACCGGTGGGACGGCGAGGAGTTCTTGCCGGCATGGGCTAACGCCAGGACTTTTGATTTCTCTGTGCCTGTGGATAAGTGCTGCTACTGGAGGCAGACGAATCTCGAGGGTGCGAAATATATGATTACCTCAAAACGGATTTATTTCGGTGACGGTCCGGACTGGGCCTATGAGGAGGGTATATACTACAACTCGAGGTTCGGGCAGACCGGTATCGATACGCCGAGCGTCAAGGGTAGTGTGAAAGTCTCTCCCAACCCGGTTGCCGACAGGATTACAGTCACAGGTGTTGACGCCGGAAGGTATGATATATATTCCATGCAGGGCAGCCTGCTGATTTCCTCAGACAGCCCGGTGATTGACGCCGGCTCTCTCGCCCCCGGAGTATATATGCTCAAAGCCGGAGGCCAGTCATTCAAATTCATAAAAAAATAGCGTAAGGCAGGTTTCCTCCTGTAAGACAGGAAGACCAGAAAATCCCCCGGCGAACCACACCCTGTGGTTCGCCGGGGTCTGCTGTCATACGGCGGACTGTTGTCAGTTTGAGGTGAATGTATTAATTTTGCATCGAAGAACTGACCCGGGAATATAATTTGTAAATAGGGATTATGGCAGACATGGGCTTGGATATGGGGAATTATTCTCCCTCGCTGCATAAATTTGTGGCGATGGCTGCTTTTGTGCTCATTCTTGCAATTGCCCCACTGAATCTGGTGTACGCGGCAGACGGCAACGGACGTGATGATGCGTTTGCCCGTGCGCGGGAATATATGCGCCAGGGGGAGGAGCACGAGGCGGGGAACAGGTATGGTGAGGCCCTCGATTCCTATATCAACGGCATGATGGAGGGTGAGAGGAGCGGCTCAGGCGTGAATATAATGGCCTTCTACAAGAAGATAGGGAACATATACGGCAGATTTGGCGATTACGGAAGGGCGATAAATATCTACGAGAAGGGGTATTCGCTGAGGAGACAGCATCCCGACAGGAGGACTGAGTGCGACATCCTCTTCAATCTTGTCGGAGTATGTTGTTTCGCGAAAGACAGTCTTAAAGCTCGCCGTTATCTGGCTTTGGCAAGACAATCGATGGAGCCGGGAGACTCCGTCAAGAAATTCATGCTGGATTATTCCGAGGCGCTTGTGCTTCTGCTGGAGAATAATCCCGGGGCGCGAGACAGGATGAGGAGGGCCGCCCATAACGCTCCTAACCGGTTTTACGAATGTTTTGCCTATGAGAAGCTTTACATTTCCTACAGAGAGGCTGAAATCACCGACTCATGTTTCAAATATCTTACACTCTGCAACAGTATGGCGTTGGAAAACGGCATGACAGAGATGTATGCCCAGACGCTGCATGACCTGTCGGCTTTCTATAAGGAGAGTAAGGACCCGGCGAAGGCACGCTATTACAGGGACCGTTACAGGGAGCTGGCTGATTCGGTGATGGATTCAGCCTACGACCTCGGAAAGTTCTACGAGGCCCGTAACACCCAGTATCTCTATGAGGTGGAGAAAACCGACCGGCGTATATCCGACCTTCAGGCTCGGCAGCGCGAGAAGGAGCGTGAGATATGGTTTCAGCGCATTCTCGGGGCCATACTTGTGGGTGTGTTGCTGATGGTGGCTGTTTTCCTTTGGGTCGCTCTCCGGCAGAAGAGACGTCTCTCGGAGGCTTACCGCGACCTCTATGACCGTAATGTGGAGGTGTTGAAGGGTGAGGCGGACAGCAAGTCGCGCATTGCCGGATATGAGGAGCGGATAAGGGACCTGGAGGAAAAGATAGCCTCGCAGCCCGACCATGCCGAGGAGGAGAAACCTGTGGAAACATCGAAATACCAGGCCTCCAATCTTAATGAGGAGAACCGGCAGAGGATTGTCGAGGCTCTTGCGAAGGCTATGGACGAGGATAAGGCTTTCTGCAGCGAGGATTTCTCGCTCGGACGCCTGGCGGAGCTTGTAGGCACCAACCAGGCCTACCTCTCGCAGGTCATCAACGAGTGTCACGGGAAGAATTTCACGGAATACGTGAATGAATACCGCATCAAGGAGGTGTGCAACCGCCTTCTCGACACGGCTCAGTATGGCAACTACACGATAGTGGCGGTGGCCGAGAGCGTCGGATTCCGCTCGCGTTCCACATTCAGCCGCACGTTCCGCAAAATCACCGGCATTCCCCCCTCCGTATATCAGAAAATGTCGAAAGACCAGGAGAAGGAGCCCTGACGCGCACCGGTGACGACCAGCACCTTGTCGCTGTCGGATTTGAAGTAGTCAGATATTCTGGAAGTTATCTTTCGATATAGCATATCTGCTGTTGCAATGTATTGATTATCAGAAGTTAATATCGTGTCTTTACGCTTTTCAACCCGTTTTCGGGGTCAAAAAACACACTTTTCAACCCGTTTTGAGGCGGATTTACTACACTTTTCAACCCGTTTTGTTCCTGCAAATATACACTTTTCAACCCAACCGGCCAACAATTTCCGGCAGAAAAAAAGAGAGGACGTCATCATTGACGCCTCTCTTTTGGGATATGTTGCCTATGTGGTCTTTTTCAGAACGGGATTTTTTTGATAATTGAATCGTTGCCGTCTGTAACCCGGACTATCATTATTCCGTTCTGTGAGGGACTTTCGATTTCCTCAATGTCAGAGGCCATTACACGTGACGAGATGACCATGCCGTTTATTCCGATAATATCTACTTTCGCACCTTTTCTGGATTTTACCAGAATCCCGGTGTCACTCCTCGTTATTGATGAGTTGTCGGTTGCAGAGGCCTGGATGCCTGCTCCCTCCACTGCATACGCGGATGCTGACATCTGATCCGCGTTGAGCACTTCTCCGGTAGCCCGGTCGAGAAGGAGCATCGTCACGGCAGTATTGCGCCAATTCTGCACTCCCGATTCATTTGACACTGTCTGCATCGGAAAATCGAATGTCATACTGTACTGCTGAGCTTCTCCGGCTTTCCATTCAGTTGCAAGAGTGGTGTTGTCTCCGTAATAGTTGTTGAAGATACCCATTGCCACGTGGTCGAAAGGATATACTGACGACGGGATGCTCTCGCCTTCCTCAGTATAATCATATACATATTCCCAGATTGATTCCGGAAGACCCTCTGCCAGCCATTCATCAAGGGTATACCCGCTGTAATTGTTACTCTGACTCCAGGAACTTCCGCGTCCCTGACACCCGTCTTCCGTTACAATGGCCACCGCCGTGACATCGGCATTCGGGAGATCGTAGCAGAACTCTGGTGAGTAAATCACTGTGGCAACATTGGATTCCGGATTGAAACATACCTTGTCGATAGTGATTCGCTGACCTACGTTTCTATTTGCGTATTCGATAATCTCCGAATGGCTCATTGCCGGCTCTCCGTATATTTTGCGGTTAATCCAGGCTGATGGATAGTTTTTGATTCCCGACTGTTCCGCCCATCTGGTGTGGTAGTCATATACCTCCATAGGGTCGTCGCTGTGGACAGCGATACCGATGAACCGGTCGCCAAGAGTCTCGTTATAGTATTTTATCGCAGCTGTGCCTCTCACGCAATAGCCGCACCACGTGCCGGTTCCCTCTTCCATAACGCAGGTGGCCGGGTATCCTTCCATGCATACCAATGTGCTGTTGATGACAGTAGGCGTAGCTCCGTCATAATTGGGAGTTATTGTCACTGTGTAGCCATATTTGTCTCCGAATTCGACTGAAATCGGATCCGGAAATTCGAACGAATAGGTGTTGTAACGGCTGTTGAGCTGTTTGTCTGTCGAATATTCTTGCATACCACCGTCGCTGCCCTCAAGACGGGCAACGAATCCCCGGCAGGATACGGGAGTCATTATGCTGACCTGCATCTTCACCTCATAGGACCCAGCGGTGGTAGTAAATGTAGGGGCTTCATTTACGACGTCAATGTCATATTCCGACAGAACGATACGTGTGAAACCGGTAAGCTGGGCATCTGTGCTTTTGTTGACAAACGCTATCCAGATTTTTTTGCCACCCATGTCTTTGAGGGCTTTGTGTACAGTGGATCTGACTATTTCCCTGGCGGAGCCTTTCTGGCGTCCCGAGTATACAGGTTTGTCGGTGAAGTCTTCCCTTGTATTACCGGTGGTCGATACGTACACCTCGAATTTACATTCATTGGTGGAGCCATAAGACAGAACGTCGAAGTCGAGCATAATGTCCTTTGAGCTGTCGGTGAGGTCTATCTCGGGGCTTACAAGCCATTCGTCGGCTGCTCCGCCTGTCTCAAATGTAGAGTTGCTCCATGGGGCGTTTCCCAGTCCCTTGAACTCAAGCATCTCATAGGCTGCACATCCTTCGGGAAAGTATTCTCTCAGGGAGGCGTCGCTTAATCCGAGCTTTGTGTCTTTGGCGACTTTGCCGCTTCCGAAGCATGTCCATCCGCACAGAGGTCTTTGCACGGTGGGATTGGAGAAATCGGAGACGAAATATTGAAGCCTGTCATTTACCGCGGCATTCACTGCCATTGATATCAAAAGCAGTGACAACAGGATTATGTTTTTTCTCATTGTTGAAGATTTTTGGTGTGCCGGAGAGGAATCGGCTTACCCCTCCGGCACATAAGTTTGTTATCTGACTATTGTTTTGAATGACTGACCGTCTACACGCACAACATAAATGCCGCGTGCCATACCGATCGTCTCAGGTGAGTCTGTCGTTATAAGACTTGCCGTTCTCATGCCGTCGAAAGTCCAGACTTCAACAGTCCTGCCTTCGGGAGCACTTATCGTTATATGGCCGTCTGAGCCATATACCCTGGTCTTGTCCAATGAGATGTCTGATACCGACGTGGTATAGGAAATCATGTATTCTGCTATCATGGCCACATCGTCAGACGATGCGTATGACGCGTCCATCCATATTTCAACCCACTGGCGTCCAAGCATATTGTCCGGCAGAAGGATAGTTGTGGTTTCCCATCCTTTGCCTTTGTTGACTTTCCCGATTTCTACGGCTTTATCTAGTCCGGAAGCAATGGCGTAAAGAGTCATTTCAGCGGCATTGTCACCGTTCCATGTGAGCAGTTCAATAGCGATGCCGCTTTCTGAAGACAATGTTGAAAATTTGGGGAATATCAGTCTTCCGGTCTGTCCGGCGGCTGACGCGGTGCCTGTCATAGCGACATGGCCATCAAGACCGTAAGTCTCGTTGATCAGAGATGGATCTGCAAGGCCCCATTGGGTGCCGGCACATTCATTGAACGGGAATCCTTCAAGCGGAGTCACACTTATAGCGGCTTCCGGGAAGGTTTCAGCTATGGGTAGTTCATGCGGGATACCAAGCTGGGCGACCGCAGTCGGTTGGTCGTTATAATTATCTCCCATATCGTTTTCTGCTGCGATACCGAGGAAATAATTTTTAAGAATCTCCGGATTCTCAGCCGGGGTGTAAACGCATGTCATATTGTCAATTTGCGCGGAAGATGGGAAAGTCCATATTTTTCCGTTGAAAACCATAAGTTGATATGATATCTCGTCGGCATTTATGCTTCCTCCGTTTAGACCTTCATTCGGAGCATCCCAGGTCAGTGTGACACTCATATTGTCGTCGTCGGTCACCGCATTCAGATTGTTGACTCTTCCGGGAATGTCAGGTCCGGAGTATACCTTTATGAATGTCTCTGCTCCAAGGATTCCATTTGCAGTGACTGTCTGGACGAACACTTTGCTGAATCCCTCAGTCACATCGACAATGGCTGTCTGTACAGAACCAGGCTTGCCTGTCACTTCTGTCTCTGACGTACCCTTTACAATGGCCGTTATTTCCGATTCGGCTTCTATGGCACTTCCGTCGATAAGATTCTCAGGTATGCGGAAGGTTATTTCGCTTTTGAAGATTCCATCTTCTGTGGCGTCTTTGAATGCAAGGTCTGTCACGCACTGCGGGCCGTCTGCCGTGGTATCGGTTTTACGGATGTTTATATTCCTTATGTTGAGGTAAGATTGTGCGGGATCCGAGACTGCGCGTATCGCCAGATACCATACCCCTGCTTTCGGCACAGTGAATCCTGTCATTGTTATCTCGAACTGGTCGGATTCTGGTCTGGTTTTTCCTAAAATGCAGTTCCGTTCTCCAGAGAGGTCGGGGGTGGAAGAAATCCAGATTTCGAAATATTCATCCTGGGCTGTGAAATAACTTGATTCCAAAGTAAAGGAATAGTAATCTTCAGGGCTGTCAAACTCTATTCCAGGGAGGAAAAGCCAGTCATCGCCGTAATTTACAGGATCAGGATAATAGGAGAATATTAAGCTGCCCTGGTAGTTACGCGTATGCCATGTGCTTTCGTCATGATTTGCATCAAGGACTGTCACGAGCTGTGCCTGTTCCTCAGTGGGTATAATCTCGACATCAAGCTGCAACGGATCTCCATATATTATGGTATTTGATTCGGACGCCTCGGATTCCTTGCCGGAGCATATTGCATAGACACGGCATGAATATGGTGTAAGTTCTCCTTCGGGGAGTTCGACATCCATATAGGTGTCGGAAGTCGATCCGAGCATCTCGTCATTGAGATAGACCTCATATTCCATTGTAGAGAGGTCAAGCCAGCCGTTGTGTGTTCCCTCTGTCACTGCCTCCCAGCTCACTTTGTCAAGGGTCATTGTGACGTTTGCTGGTGCTTTGGGAGTATCGTTGCCGATGTATTTTCTTACAGTGGCCTTCGGCGAGGCTTTCCCATCGGATGAAGCCCCTACCCGGAATACGTGTTCTCCGTCAGACTGGTCGCTGATCATCACAGTGATAGTCTCACCGGGAGTGGATTCTGCCTGCTGCAGTACATTGCCGTCTACCCATACTGTATATCCAAGCATGGTGGATTCCAGGGGCTTCCCGGATCCGAATGTGGTGGGAAGGATAAACGATATGCTTCCGCTTGACTCGGCTTCAGGGAAGTCGACGCTTGTTATTTCAGGCACCGATGGAGCGTCGGGACGGGGAGTGTCATAAGGAGAAACCATATACGCATATGTGAGGCTGTCGCTTACAGGACTCAGCAGCGTAACACTCTCCTCCTCAGGGTCTATTGCGTAAAGCTCGGATTTTTTTCCTTCGAGAATGGCGTTGAAGACATAGTATCCGTCTTGCGCGCTCCATACCATTGCGGATACAATATTCTGCAGACCCTCTATTCCGAGTTCCATGACGCTTGTCTGGTTGCCTTCAAGATCAATGTAGACAAACTCATGGTTGAGATTGATTCCGGCAAGCGTTCCCTTGTCGTCATTATAACAGAGGGCGAGACACACCTCTTCGGGAGCTGTATCATCCTTGACCACCTCGGTCTCCTCCGGTCTGCTGCCGGGAGATGATTTGAATACAGACTTGTCTCCGTGGCTTTCCATATAACCGTAACCGTAGACACGGTCATTGTTCGGGTTATACGTGGCAATCTGGTAATAGGGCATATAATTGTCCTCCAGATCTATGAGTCGTGGAGTCGATACGGCCTCTCCAGTGGAAAGGTCAAGTTCTTCGTAAGCATATCCCAGTACCCAGGAGCCTATTCCGAATTGGGTGAAACCGCACAGAATGCCGTCACGCAGCCATCCGTTGAGCATGACGAAGCTTTCATCCTGCAGGGCTTCTGTCCACATGTACTCATAGCCTCCGTCCTGTAGCACCTTGTACATACCCATTTTCCGACTATAATTTCCACCCCCGACATATCCGAAGATGCCGTCTTCGTTAAGGGCAGACGAATGTGCCGGAGTTGTCAAACCGAGTATGCGTCTGGTTTTGTGGAACGCCTCTATGGCGTCTGATTTCATTTCACGAGAGGTCGTGTCTTGACTGCCGGCCTCGTTCTGCATCTGCAGCCTCGTCCCGGGGTATAGAGCTGATGCTCCTGCCGTAATTACCGCGGCGAAGGCAGTGATGAAGATTGTTGTTTGTTGTCTCATACAGTGTATTGTTATTTTGGCGGGATTCATTTCCCGACGGCAAAATTAGAAGTCGAAATAGCCACTTCAAAACATTTGTTTACTCTTTAAATGCTTTAAAATTATATTTGAGTATACTCTTTTTCTACTCAAATATAATATAATGTCTTGATGTTCAGGATATTGCGATATTTAAGACATTGGATTGAAACTTTTGTCATTGAGTAGGCTTGTGGCGGATGATGGATTTTGTATTGAGCGATATTTTTGAGTATCGGAATCTTTTATTATCTTTGCATCGGCAATCTGCCATAAAATGGGAACCCTTATGAGAAAACATTTGTGCATACTGCTGCTGATGGCCATATGCCCCCTTTTGGAGGCGCTGGCTGGGTCTACTCCATTAGACATACGACTGGAGTATATGCTGAAGCAAGTCGATAACGGGAAACTGGAGCATTCCCTTCGATGTGTGTGGGCTGACAGCGTGCTGAGCCATGCCGATGACATTGAGGACAAATCCATATTGGAGCGCACACTCATGCGTAGGGCAGAGATTTACGCGGATGGGTCTTACTATAGAAGGTCTCTAAATTCTTATCTTGAGTGGATAGAGGCATATAGGGATACTGCCGATGAATCCAGATTGTTGATGGTATATGACAAGGTTGCGGAACTATATTATTTCATGGGCTGGTATAATCTTGCTGTGGAGCTTTCATACGGCCTTTCAATCCGCGATAAACCGGATTCACTGCGATATCTTGATGTCAGAGCATTGCAGAGACTGGCGCATTGTTATATCAGATTGCGTAACGTGGAGATGGCGGAAAGATATACAGCCATGGCGGACAGTACGCTTGCGGCAGTTGGAATACCTGACGACGGACACAGATTGCGAGCCATGTTTGAGATGAACATCCTGAAGGCAGGAATGTCTATAATCAATATGGATTATGACGCTACCCACAGATATCTGTCTGGAGCACGCCGGTATGCTTCCGGTATTCGTGACAGTATTTCGATATGGGGAGATGAGGCCATATTGTATGAGCTTGTGGATGATGGAGAGATAGCCGGGAAATTTTACAAGGAGATATTAAATACAGGTGATGTATCTTACCAGTCGGTGGTCTGTATAAATAATTATGTGTATTATCTGGCCAACAGGGGTAGGTTCAAGGCCGCTCATGAGGTGTGTGATTCAAGCTATCGTATGCTTGATTTAATGGAACTCGACCATGCCCGTAGCAATTTGATGATGCTGGAGTCGGATATCTATTTCAGAGAAGGGGATTACAGGAATGCCTATTTGTCTCTTTCAAGGTCGAAGGTTATATCCGACAGCCTGTTCTCTCCGGAGAACATGAATCATCTGTATCGCATAAGCGACCTGACGGATAAATCAGATTCCTTGCGTAGAATCTCCGAGAGGGATGACCGTATATCCCGTCTGAAAGCCTATATATGGATTGGTATAGGTTTTATAATGGCAGTCCTGGCGGTTATCTCAGTTCTTTTGGTAGTGATGTCGAGAAAGAAACATGCGCAGAAGGAGAATCTTGAGTCGATGGAAGCAGCGATAGATGCCAGGGAGAAGGAGCTTGAGACTGCGCGGCTTGAGATAGACAGCAAGACCAGGCAGTTGGAGAGTTATATGCAGACAATCGGGGAAACATCAGACCTGCTGAGGAGAATACGGAATGTGGTCGATGACAAGGCAGACCCTGCCGACCGACTGGCGACAGTCGACCGAATGCTTGCTGCCGAAAAGTTCAGGTATGGCGATTGGGATTCCACCAGAGGTGCTTTCGAGAAAATTCACAGTAAACTCGTGTCCGGGCTAACGGCTAATCATCCTGATTTGACGAAAGCCGAGATCAGTATTGCCGTATTCATTCTCATGGACATTCCCACAAAAGAGATAGCTGACCTCCGCAATCTGTCGGTCAGGACAGTCGAGAATACGAAATACAGGCTGTACAAGAAACTTGGAGTGCCCGCTGCCGAGGTGGCCTCATATCTTAAAAAATTCCTATGAGAAATGAATTTGACAAAGCATACGGCAAGAAGGTTGCCATACAATCCCAATCTGTGTCATGCCGGTCTCAAAGCAATTCTATTTGGGAAGGCTCGATACCAGTGGCAAAGGATATGACATCCGTAGCTATACCCATTGCTTTCATGGAACGTGCTATCTTGAGTCTCTCCTCTTCGCGACCTTCTTCGCGACCTTCCTCGCGACCGGAGGCGAAACCAGCTTTCTTACCCTCCTCATATCCTTTTTTTGTGGCGAATCTCATCTCGGCATTGTAGTCGCGTGCACGTTTCAGGTCATATTCATATAAGAGCCTGTCCTCATTGCTGAGGGCGGCTACATTACTGACCTTGGAGAGACGGTCGAATATGGGTTTATGGGATGTAAATGGCATTGCTTCCATCTTGTACATGTTTTTTAGAATATATATCCATTTGTCAATTTCGGTCATACATTTCTCCTCTTTTTTGTTGAAGAGCGGCAGCTGTATGAAGACATAACGCATGAAGTCACCAATCGGTTGTTTGGTGTCCTCATCAAACGTGGAAACGTGTGTGATGACTTTCTTCGGGAGGTTTTTGATTTCAAAGTCGTAGAAAAAGATTCCAGGCACAGGGGTAAAGGTGTAGTCCCAGTCTCTGCCTTCTCCGTCCTTCCCCTTCTTCGCCTTTGCTGTGACTGCCTTGCATACGTAGAAAGTGGCACGGTATAGGAAGTTGTCCTTCTCATCTCGCTGCATCTCTACGACAAACCGTTTCCCGTTGTCGGTCTCGCAGTGGACATCGTAGATTATGGTGCGGTCTTCAGTGCTCAGACGGGTCTGCTCCGTATTCAGATATGTGACTTTTTTGATTTACCTTACATTCGAGCTGAAATACAATCATGCGAAAAGCATGACGGACGCATGGTGGTTGCAATAAATCGGAAAGATGAGTGGGGAATGGTCAGAAGTCGAAGAGGAGGCTGACGGAGAGGTTCCAGCCGTTGGTGCGCATCACGGCGTCGCTGCGGTCGGGGAAACTCTTGACCGCGTTGCCCAGGCCGAACCGGTAGCCGGCGGTGACCTGTATGAAGTTGATTAACGTGAGTTCGATATAAGCAATCAGAATAAAGTCAGCTGATTGTCGTGAACAAACTATAGAGAAATAGATGGTTTCTTCGGAAAGAAACAATACGCGGCAATGGCACTCAGGGCATTGGTAATGAAGTTTGCAAAAGACCGATGTCTTGAGTGTTCTATTTGGGCTATATTCTTAAGTTCATCATTAACCGACTCCACCAGGGCCCTTTTGCGAAGCATGATTTTGTCTGCAACGGACATAAGGGAGTTCTTCATGTTGTTTCTGATTTTTGTGACAAGCTGGATACCGTTAATGAACAGGAACTCAAACAGCTGCCTACCGATATATCCTTTGTCGCCGCAGAGTTTGCCCTTGACGTTCTCGATGAATGATTCCGAGTACAATGGCTGACGGTCATCCACATTCCCCGGAGTGAACATAAAGTTCAGAATCTCGCCCCTGTCATAGATGATCAGATGGAGCTTGAAGCCGAAGAACCATCCCATCGAACATTTCCCCCGTTCAGCTATCCCCTTGAAGGTCTTATGTATAAGTATCCGCTGATGTTTGCAGACCCTCAGGGGAGTGGAGTCAACGTATGCAATGCCGGTGCAGCTGCCAAGCAATACTTCCTTTATGAATATGGCAAGAGGCAACAGCACGGATTTCTGTAATTCCACGAATCTGTTGTAAGACACCGTTTTAGGGAACAGGTGTGTCAGATGTCTGCATACATATTGAGAGTAAAAATGTTTGAGGCATCTGAAGCCGTTGCTGTGGAACAGGATAAGAATCGTGATGACCTCTGCATCGGAAAGCCGTCCGGGCTTATTTCGGTGCGCCTTTCCGTCGCTGACCTGACGTTTTTTCAGTTCAGAAGAAAAATACTTGCAGAAATCGTCGGCAAGACAGAAAATGTCAGTAATTTTGTCCTCGGTAATCATAGCGATAAATTCTTGTAAATGTTATGATTTAGCACTGTAAATTTACGAATTTTCCGCGTAATTACCAAGAAAATCAGCCATTTAGTTTCATGCTAAATGGCTGATTGTTGTATTATTGATTATCGAAATCCTTATATCGAACTCACGTTAGTTATGGTATCAGGATCTTTTCAGTCTTATGGCTGCCATCCTTCATTATGGTAGTCTTAATGTAGATGCCCCTTTCGGGGGTAGCCACGATACGGCCGCTGATGTCGTGGTACACAGTGCGCACCGTAGGCTCTGAGCTGATGGCGACCTGCGACACAAGGGGTGTGCCGTCCGGATAGGCCGACGATGCGCAGTTTATCACATTGCCGGTCTGGCCATCTATGATCATAGCCACCATGCGGGTCTTGTTGAAGTCCGACACCACGCTCTGCCCCAAAACATTGAGCACGGCAGGGGTGTCAACAGTGAACTCGTTGGTGTACTCGCTCCCGGCCTCTATGTCTGCGGGGAGTGAGCCGGCTATACCCTTGGCATTGGGGAAGTGTATCACCACATCATCATATGTGAGGCCCATGATGTTTTCTTCTTTGCCCAAGAAGAGATTCCAATATTTGCTCTCGAAGTCTGTGGTGTTCTCTGTCTGGTTGCGGTAGGCATTGTATTGCGCCCATGTGGGGTCACTGAGGTCATCGGCCACCAGTGCAAAGGCCACACGATAGTCAGCCCCCTTGGCAGAGTGTATGAATTTAGTGGTAGACTTGGCCACCAACTTAGTGTTGTCTGTTTTGTCCCAAGAGAGTTCTACATTTATCTCGCCCTCAGGCAGGAGCGTGCGTTTGCTTGCCCACTCTTTGGGGATATTGTCCACGCTTGAGCTGCCGTAGCGGTTCACCTGCGAGGCCGGGTATCCGTCGGGGCTGAAAGGGAACTCCTCGGTGCTGATATACACCATAGCACCGCTCTCATATCGGCCTGAGTGGTAGGAGAGGGCCACAAATTCCTCCTTGGTGTAGTCTTCAGCCATCTGTCTGAGGATAATCCATCCTCTGGGGCAATAGCCGCAGCGCAGGCCGGTGTACTCCTCCACAAGAGGCCGGTTATGCGGCAGGAAGGGGAGCACCTCGAGTGAAGCCTTGCAATATGCATCGGCTATCCCGTTAGGCACTCCGTTCACCCTGTTGATAGTGAGCTTCAGCTCAGTGGCAGTCGGTTCCCCCAACGGCTCTATATCGAGCGGAAGGGTAGCAGACATGCCGAAGCCCTCTGCCTGTTCGGGGAAGGTATAGGAACCTGACCTTTTTGTCCCGGCAGCCTCGTAGGTGTAGTCTATGCTGCGCAGCGGGTTAAGCCCCTGCGATACTACTTCTACATCCAGTGTGTAGGGGGTGTCTCCAGCGGTGTAGATGGGACCGTGGAACGCGGGCATAGCTGCATCTGTGGCGAAGTCCCCCTCCAATGTCACTGACAGGGCACTGGCCAGTTTGCTGTCGTGCCCTTCGTCGCGCCAACGCAGCTGGCTCTTGGAGCCTCTGAACCAAAAGGCGTTGTCAGTGCTGCTCTCTACCACGGCGGCAGGTGCGGGTGTGGCTTCGGAGTCTGTAACAGTGAGGGCATAGCCCACATACACACCCTCGGCGGGTATGGTGTATGGCTCGGGGAAGTTGACTGTCAGTATATTGCCCTGCAATGTACCGGCCACGCTGCACACATCAGGGTCGTTCACCTTGGTGCCACCTTGATTGCGTGTCTTAAGTTCGGTGGTGATGAAGCCGCTGCAGTCTGTCACTGAGGCCACATTCCCCTCTACCGGCACAGACAGGGAGACAATCTTCTTGCCGATGAGTCCCGGCCAATAGAGCTTGGCTGCCACATTTACAGTCTCGGCTTTGCCGCTGCCGTAGCTGTGGGGCGCAGTTCCCTTAGAGTTGTAAGAGAAGTCGGTTTTCTCGGCGGAGGCCATCAGTGGCACAGCCGCCAATAAGCAGTATAGTACATATTTGTTCATATGTGTGGAATCATATAGGAGATTTGTAAATAATGCGTCCCGACATAGCTTTTGGTGTCTGAACTGCCGGGACGCTATGATTATGAGCCGGGGTGATTTATTTTACAAACGCTTTGCGGACGGTGCCGTCGGAGTAGCGTATTATGACCAGGCCCTTATATGAGCTGTCTACGGGCATACCGTTGATGTCGTAACGCGCTGTCTCCACAGCCTGCTCGGCATTGATGTCGGCCTTGTCTACAAACTGAGACTTGCCCTCGCCCAGGTCTACGAGCATGAAATCCTTGACTTTGGAGCTTGTGCTCTTGTCCTCGTATGTGTAGTGGGCTATCACGTCATAAGTGTATAGACCGCCTCTCTCCAGACCTTTGAAGGAGTGTGACTCTACACCCGCAGGCTCTTCGGCCAGGCCGGCAAAGGTGCGGATGATGTCACCTTTGTTCACATCCTGGCTGATTTCGAAGGCACGCAGAGCAAAGCCCTGGTCGGCAGAGAATTTCACACGCTCGCCACATATCACTTCGGGCACTTCGATCACTCCGGAGATGCGGCCATTGTCGTCGAAGGGCACATTGGCATAGAGTGTAGACTCGTTGAAGCGGATCTTGAGTATATCTTTGGGTGTGCCCTGGGCCTCTATGTAGAGCATGAAGTTGCCTCGGTAGGGGTTAACCATAAGGATAGGGGAGGTGATAAACCCGTTGGAGTTGGGAGCGCAGCCTATCATATTCTCACCCACGGAGTTGTTGCGGCCGGTCCATCCGGGCATGTCGGTATACTCGTCCAGAGAAGACTCCTCAGAGTTGCCAATGGCCTGCAGCGAGTTGCCGCTGCCGTCGAAGTGACTGTTGCCGAAGGCTTCAGTTAGTATTACAGCCTCCTCCATATCTTTTTCAGCTTTCCAAGCCTTGAAGTTGCGGATGGTGTAGTTCTGCGCTTTGGCCACATCCTTCCAGCGTGCGGTGTAGTAAGTAGACCCTATCTCGGCAGGCTCCTCGAAGCTCGGTGTGGCTACGCCGAATGCGTGGTACTTCGCGCTCGTGGAGAATTCAGATACGTTGTGGCTCCGCACACGGTAGTAGTATTCCTTCTCCGGATCGAGACCGGTTACTTGGAGCGATGTGGTCTTCCAGTTCTTGGTAAAGTCGTAGAAGTTGTAGGGATAGTCATCATTGTCCGGGTCGCTTATCATACTGTTTTCGCCCATAACGCGCACCAGGCCGAAGGGACGTCCGCCTGTCACGGAAATGTTGTCCAAATATACATTGTTACCCTCGCCGAGATTTGCGGCATAGAAGCGGACAGAGGTATACTTGTCTGCCACCTCGGGCTGGTTTAGTTTTATTTCCCTGTATTTGTTGTTCCTGATGACTAAGCCATCGAAGTCCAACTGAGCCAAAGGTCTCCATCCCTCTTCGCTGAGGCCATCTATAATGAGAGAGGGTTGGTAGTCCTCATTGTCTACCATGAACTTGGCGTTGAATGTCAGAGTCTTGATCTTGGCAGGAGCCTCGGGGAGTATGAAGGCACCCTCTTCTCCCTCCTTGGCAATACATGCGCCAAAAGAGCTGTCCTTGCCTTCGCCCTCGGCTATGGAACCTCCGTCTAGCACTGCCCCCTCGGGGAGTTTGCCATCCTCGAAGTCGTAGTCTGCGCTGTAATCTTCGTCTGAGAGGTAGCCACTTGTCCAAAGGTCTACATAGTAGTTGTATGCACGGCGCACACCCTGCCAGTTGATGGTGAAGCCGTCTTCAGTGAAGTCTGTTACGGGATTGATGGCCGGAGCTGCCAGATATGTGGCGGCATCGGTTATCTTTATCCAGTCTATTTCGATGGCGTTGCGGGTGAAGAAGGTGATGAAGCCGTCGTTGTGGGCACCTTCGTTTCTGAATGTGAATGTGAAGGTCTGCCACCCGTCGTTAGGGTATATTTGAGGGGTAGACATTGAGGGATAATCGCCTATGTCGGTGAAGGGGTATCTGTTGGAGTCATATCCTCCTATACCCAAAGACATGCTCATGGAGCTGCCGTCAACGGTGAGGTACTCATCATCTTGGGTGAGCCAGAAGGTAGTTGAGGCGCGGAAGCGGACGCTCACAGTGATGTCTCCCGAATAGTCGCCAAGTGGGGTGCGTATCATGCCGCCTACCTGTCCGCTCACAGGCTGTATCACTACAGTTCCACCTTTGCCGGCGAATACATAGTCGCCTTCCCATACTCCGGAATTGGGTGTGTAAGCGGAGTCGATGTAACGGCCCGGTTCCTGTGAATGAGAGGCCAGCAGGTCTACATACCTTTCGCCGGCGTTTCCGGTAGTCTCGGTGTTCCCGTCGGGAACGAGGTTGAAGTCCTCGAATAGTACCTCCATCTCCCTGTCCATGGAGGCTCTGTCTTGCTGCTGAGTGGCAGTCTTGCTGTTTGGTGCCTTTTGGGCTGTGATGTGAAAGTTTTTGGATTTGCAACTATCTGACTGATAGCTATTTACCCCCCCCCCTCCGGCCGGGGACACTGCTGATAGCAGTGGCTGCTACGGCACCTCCCGCTACGAGCGAGGCTACGCCGATAGACGTAAGTAAGTTGAAATGGTGCATAGATTAAATAATAAAATTGATGGGAGGTTCTATTATTTGATTTTTCAGACTGGCGCATCGAGACAGAACCTCATTAAGCCTCGC
>DKYZ01000060.1 GCA_002493515.1 Porphyromonadaceae bacterium UBA7087
ATCAAATAATAGAACCTCCCTATACCTAACCCATAAACTTATCCGTCTATGAGGAAAAACCACTTTTACACCCTCTCGGCCGCGCTTATGACCCTTATCGCGGCACCAATCCCTGCGAACGCCTTCCTGACTCATCAATCGAAACCCGCGCTGACGGCTCCCGCCGCCTCCCCTGCAAAGGAGGACGCCGGAGTAATCCTGCTCGGATACGTCAATCCTCAGGAAACAGTGTACCCATACACGGGCTTCAGCAACAACACATCCGACGACCTCACCGCCGAGTTCGCAATAAGGCTGCGAGCCGACATGCTGGCCCAGTACGCAGGGGCTAAAATCACCGGCATCCATGTAGGATGGGGCGAGGGACCGGAATCATTCTCGCCTGAGATGACATCCTTCCTGCGCTCCGACATCAACGGCGAGAACATCGCCTCCGGCTCAGCCACCGCCGAGTTCGGATGGAATGACGTATACTACGACACCCCGTACACAATCACCGGCGACACGGATCTTTTCGTTGGCGCCGTCGTACCCTTCCTTCCCAAAGTCTCATGGATACCGACCGGATCATGGGGCGGCGACGCCCTGGACAGCGACATACAGTATTTCGGAGCCCAGGAAATCCGGGGCGACGACGGAAACATCATCTGGGAGAATCCCACAAGCTCCGAGATGAAGATACTCATCCTGGCCATCGTGGAGGCCGCAGGCGACGAATATGAGGACATGATGTCGCTCACTACGCTGCGGCTTAACGACGTGCAGAGCCTCGACAACGAGGGAGAGGCAAGAGTAATAATACGCAACGACGGCATAAACGCCATAACCGACTTCGACGTGAAAGTGGAATGCGGCGACCGCTCCTGGACCACAACAGTCGACCTTCCTGAAGACGGTCTTGACCCCATAACCACAGGCACCCTCAACATTCCTTTCCAGGCCCTGGCATCAGGCGTCCACAGGATATGGGTGTCAAAGGTGAACGGCACGGAGGTCAAGGAGCCCGACGTGCATGAGGTGCAGATACTCGCTGTCTCCGATGAGACTGCGTCCTCCTTCCCGCGCCGTCCGCTCGTGGAGAGATGGATAAGCGAGAGCAGCCATTACACAGCCCCCTTCACAGATCAGATTTTCGTGCCCGGAATAGAAGAGTATCGCGACAGAGTCTCGGTAGTGGCCCACCACTTCGACGACCAGTTCATGCAATATCATTATTTCGATGAAGAAGTGCAGTGTGAGGACCTCCAGTTCCTCGTGGACTTTGTGGACGGCGACAAGATGAAGGTATTTGTGCCTTGCATGACGGTTGACCGCTCATTCCACACATACAACAAGGCCGTAAAGGCTGACGATGCCGGCGTCTGCTACAATTTCGTATACCCGATGTTTGTAAGCGATATCTATGAGCAGGCCCTGGCAACACCCTCCTTCGCCTCCGTAAAGGCGAATGCCGAACTGAAAGACGGCATCTGCGAGGTTACGGTGGAGGGAGACATCGCATCCGGCGTACTTCCCGAGGGGGAGAACCTTTTCCTGACCGTCTACCTCCTCGAGAACGGTATCGTCTCCACGAGCCAGGAGTTTCCTGACGATCCTGATATCCAGGCCACCTACCAGGGTAAATACACCCACAATGACCTGATACGCCATCAGTTCACCCCGATGTATGGCGACGGTCTCGACGCTTCCGGAAACTATAAGAAGGTATATGAGGTGGAATTTGACGAGGAATGGAAAGTCGACAACATGCGTATCCTCGCTTTCCTGAACCGAGGCAAGGAGAACGGCAATTTCAGCCGACAGGTAATAAACACCACCGAGAACGGCGTGAAGACCGCAGGCATCGGAGGCGTGACACTTCCCGACGGCATAAGCATCCGCGTAGTGGGACGTGACATCGTGGCCGAGGGCGACTTCGAGACTTGCGAGGTGTTCGCCGCAAACGGCGCCCGCGTAGGCTCACGCAGCCTTACCCCCGGAATATATGTTGTCAAGACTTCCGGAAGCAAGGGTTCCTATTCAGTGAAAGTTCTCGTAAAATAAGCGTCGCATGAGATATTCCGCATTAATTATCAAGGCCATGCTGGCTGCCTACGGACTGCTGTCCGCGGCAACGGTCTCCGCCACCGGATACTACGGCTTCGCGCCTAACGAATGTCCGGAATCGGAAATCAATGCCATCGGCACCGGGGCCAACGCCTTCATGGAGGCAGCCATTCGGCTCGATCCGCAGGCCGACGCGCTTGTGGCGCGTCTGGCAGGACGCTCGATATCGGGCGTGAGATGCTACCTGAGGGCCGACTACAAACAGAAGTCGAAAGGCTTCTCGTGCGTGAAGATTTATCGCGGCTCGCTTGACGCGGAGCCTGTGGTGAAGACCGTGAATTTCACAGCCGGATGGAACGAGGTGATCCTCGACGAGCCGGTCGTGATAGGCGACGAGCCCGTATATGTGGGCTACCAGGTGTTCGAGACCCAGGGAGTGCCCTACCCTCTCGCCACATACCGCAACGCCTCCTTCCCGGGAGCCTGCCTCATCAATCCCAAGACAAGCGGATGGCAGGAATACACCAACCGCGGGGCGCTGATGGTGCAGGCAATCGTGGAAGGAGCTGATGAGGAGTTCGCGCATTGCGTGGCAGTGGGCGCGGGCAACGCCCCACTGATTGTCGCTCCCGGCGCGGAGTTCGACTGCACGCTCTTCGTCCACAACCAGGGGGCGCAGCCTCTTACGGAACTGGAATATTCATGCCTCGACTCCGAAGGGACTGTCCTTCACGTGGGGTCGGTAAGCTTCGGAGAGGGCCTCGCGGCCTATGGCTCGGCTGCGGTCCAGGCCACTCTCGTCGCCCCGATGGAGGAGGGAAGTTCCGTTCCGGTATTACTGCGCGCGAAATCGATCGACGGTGTCCCGGCCAATGAATCGCTCACATCTGCCCTTCCGCTGTATGTCTCGGCTGATGTCTTCAGCAGGGTGCCGTTGGTGGAGGAGTTCACGGGATTGTCATGCCAGAACTGTCCCTTCATGTTCTATTATCTTGACAAGGCGCTTGAGGAGGCCAACATACCTCACGTATATGTGGCCCATCATGCAGGCTTCGTGAACGATGAGCTTACCATGCCGTGCGACGAGGCCATGCTCTATCTCTTCGGCGGAAGCACGTTCAATCCGGCGGCGATGTACGACCGTCGCGTCTTCGGCTCTGACGCGACTCCGATCATGGGGGCCAACGAGCCCTCCACGCAGCCTTATCTCGACCGCATCTCCGAGTCCATGCGCTTCCCGGCCCTGGCGAAAGTGCTTGTTGACGAGACCGGCGGTGGCGGAAGCATTGGATGCCGTATATACGGAAAAATCAGCAAAGCAATGCTCGACAGGAAAGACGGTCTATATATATCCGCATATCTTGTGGAAGACCCTGTGCCGGCTGACAAATACCGCCAGATAGGCCTTGACCCGCTCCCCGACGGTGCTCCTGACGATCTTCTCGACAGGTTCTGCCACCGGGGTGTGATACGCCATGTCTACAATTCGGATCCTCTCGGCGACATGCTTTCCATTGATGCTGACGGCAACTTCGAGGTTTCTTTCCCCGAGGCGGCTCTCGCGTCAGACTGGGACGCCTCGAAATGTTCCGTAATCGCTGCTGTCCATAAGGTGGACCAGGAGAATCTGAAGGAGAACTATGTGCTCAACGCCGGAGCAAAGCGCTGGAATGATTATGCCAACGGTGCGGGCATATGCCCCCCGTCTTACGACTCACCTGACAGGGTGCGCGTATATGTAGACGCCAACGGACGTGCGGCATGCGATTCAGAATCTGCCTCGCTGCGCGTATTCACGACCGGCGGCGCAGAGATTTCCGCATCCTCACGACTAAATACAGGACTGTATATCGTGGAATACCGATTGGCTGACGGCTCACGCGGCACGTCAAAACTGCTGGTGCATTGATGCATACCACTGACACTCATCTATTTATGACACATTGAACACAACTTCTGAACTAATGTGTATAACCCGATGCGGGGTATGGGACTGAACGACCCATACCCCGCATTTTTGCCGTCCGCGCCCACTGTTTCTGGGAAAATTCTCCGAAATATTGCAAAAAACGCTTAAAAAATTTGCACCGCTCAGAAAAAAGCCGTAACTTTGCACCGCTCAACCGCTCAAAGAGCCTTTGAAGCCGAATCAGAGGATACTCGGCAGGCTCCCGAAGCGGAAGGCACACCGGCCCAGGTGGCGGAATGGTAGACGTGCTCGTTTCAGGTGCGAGTGCTGAGAGGCGTGCAGGTTCGAGTC
>DKYZ01000129.1:0-5774 GCA_002493515.1 Porphyromonadaceae bacterium UBA7087
ATTCAAAAATTAACGAACTATTGTGATTTATACTATATTTGAAAAACATTCGTTTCCTTAAAATGGTTTCACTTTCAAGAAACTTTTTTAACATTTCATTCCATGGAGAAAGAACTGAACATTGATTATCACCTTCTTACGGGATATATAAGAGTGGCGGCCTGTGTGCCGGAAGTCAGAATCGCCGACGTGGCCCACAATGTGGAGTCGATTGCAGCGCTCGCCACCCGCGCGGCTGAGGCCGGGGCAAGGATCGCCGTTTTCCCCGAGCTCTGCATCACCGCCTACACATGCGGCGACCTCTTCCTGCAGAATTTCCTTCAGGAAAAGGCAATCGAGGGGCTGGCTGACCTGGCCGGAGCCACCTCGGAGCTCGACATGGTCATAATCGCCGGGGCACCGCTACGCCACCGCAACCGTCTCTACAACTGCGCAGCCGTAATATATAAAGGTGAGATACTCGGAATCGTGCCTAAATCGCACATTCCGAACTATGCGGAGTTCTATGAGAAAAGATGGTTCGCCCCCGGTATCGGCGACAGCGCATCCCCCGCAGGAGCCGACGCCGACGAGATCTCCATGGGAGGATGCCGTATTCCTTTCGCCACAGATATGCTCTTCCAGGCCTTCGGAGCCACTTTCGGCATCGAGATATGCGAAGACCTGTGGGTGCCTGTCCCGCCAAGCTGCAGGCTCGCCACATCCGGGGCCGACATAATATTCAATCTCTCCGCCTCCGACGAGACCATAGGGAAACACGACTATCTTCTCAGTCTGATACGGCAGCAGTCGGCACGCTGCCGCTGCGGCTACGTCTATGCATCCGCCGGTGTGGGTGAATCCTCCACCGACCTCGTCTTCGCCGGCAACGCCATCATCGCCGAAGACGGCTCCTTGCTGCGGCAGTCGCCACGGTTCAGGAGGGAAGCCCTTATGGAGACAGCTGACATCGACATGGAGAAGCTGCGCGGCGACAGAATAAAATACAATACTTTCACCGACAGCGTAAGCTCGCCGATGAGGACAATCGTCATCCCTTCCCAGGGGCCGGGAACTGTCATGCCTCCTCTCCAGCGGTATGTGGATGCTCATCCCTTCGTTCCCGCCGACAGCATGCGCCTTAAAAGCCACTGCGACGACATTATCGCTATGCAGGCCTGGGGGCTCGCACAGAGATTCGGCGCGACGGGCTGCAGAAAGGCCGTGATAGGAATCTCCGGCGGACTCGACTCTACCCTCGCCCTGCTCGTCACGGCTAAGGCGTTCGACATGCTCGGTCTGGAGAGAAGCGGCATTATCGCCGTGACGATGCCGGGGCTCGCCACGACAACGCGCACCCATTCCAACGCGCTCGAGCTGATGAGGCTGCTCGGAGCGACATCCCTCGAGATAGGTATCAACAAGGCTGTGGCGCAACATTTCTCCGACATAGGCCAGGATCCCGCCGTCCACGACGCCACATACGAGAACTCCCAGGCCCGCGAGCGCACGCAGATCCTGATGGACCTGGCGAACAAATACTCAGGAATGGTGGTCGGAACAGGCGACCTCTCCGAGCTCGCCCTGGGATGGTGTACGTATAACGGCGACCAGATGTCGATGTATGGCGTAAACGCATCCATACCGAAGACGCTGGTAAAATATCTTGTCAGCCATGTGGCCGCCGAGTCCGAGCCTGCGGTAAGAAGAGTGCTCGACGATATCGTGGACACCCCTATCTCGCCCGAGCTCGTGCCGGCCCAGGAGGGGGACGTGATCGCGCAGAAGACGGAAGACCTCGTAGGCCCATATGAGCTACACGATTTCTTCATCTACAACATGCTGCGCAACGCCTACCGTCCGGCCAAGACATTCGCCCTGGCATGCATTGCCTTCGAGGGAATATATGACCCGGAGACTGTGAAACACTGGCTCAAGACCTTCTGCCGCAGATTCTTCAACCAGCAGTTCAAGCGCTCCTGCATGCCCGACGGGCCAAAGGTGGGCAGCGTCTGTCTGTCGCCCCGTGGCGACTGGAGAATGCCCTCCGACGCCTCGTCGCGGATGTGGCTCGACGAGGTGGAGAGGATCTGATCGGCCAAGCCTTATCCATATTTTTCAGTCCGATTAGGCACGGTTACGTTTTTTTTATTAACTTTGATAGATTTTCAGAATAAGATATGGAAGAGATATCATTCGAACAGGACATAAAGAACTGCCTTGAGACCCTGCGCTCGGGAGGGATAATACTCTATCCCACCGACACCATATGGGGTCTCGGCTGCGACGCCACCAATGCGGAGGCGGTAGAGAAAATCTACCGTCTCAAGCACCGCGACCCGGGAAAGTCGATGCTTGTGCTCGTAGACTCCGACGCCATGCTCGAGCGAACGGTGGAGGAGGTGCCGGAGGTGGCCTGGCAGCTTATGGAGGCTGCCGTGGATCCCGTCACGATAATCTACGACCGGGGCACCGGCGTCGTGCCCTCCCTTCTCGCGGCCGACGGCTCGCTCGGCGTGAGGGTGACGCATGAGGATTTCTCACGGACTCTCTGCCGCAGGCTGCGCCATCCGCTTGTCTCCACATCGGCAAACTTCAGCGGGGAGAAGGCGCCCTCCGATTTCCGCGACATCGACCCGAAGATGGTGGATGCCGTAGACTACGTGGCTCATTACGGCCGCGATGAAATCAACGCCGGCAAGGCAAGCAATATAATTAAAATCGGTAACGGGGGCGAGGTGAAGGTGATTCGCTGAGCGGGAACAGAATATGAGGATAAAGACGATTTCATACAACAACCAAAGGGCGAAATATGTAGTCACCGACTGGCTCATGTCCGCCCTGGCGTTCTTTATCTTCGACATATACCGGTATCTCAGGATTACCTACGCCGCCGATTTCTACTCATACATATTCAGCGACAAGCTTCTCCTGGAGCAGTTTCTCATCCCCACAGGAATGCTCGCCATCTACTGGCTGTCGGGTTTCTACAACCGTCCGTTCCACAAATCGCGGCTCCAGGAATTTCTCTCCTCATTCTCATCGGCCGCGGTGGGCACTTGTCTGATCTATCTGCTGATGCTCATCAACGACCTGACCGTGAAGCGCACCGCGAGCTACGAGATGATTCTCTTCCTCTTCCTGCCGCTGGGCATTTGCGTCTACCTCGGAAGGATATGCATCACCGGAGCCGCGCTGCGACGTCTCAAGAGCCACCGGTGGAGCTTCCGAACCCTCATCATAGGCAATTCCGACAAGGCACGCAAGACGGCCCGGTCGCTCACCACTCCCGACTCTATTCTCGGTTACGACATTCTGGGATACGTGGATATTCCAGGGGAGAAAGCCTCGGAAGAAAACGATATGCCCGTCTACGGGCTTGAGGATGTGGCCTCGCTATGCGAAAGCCTCAAGATCGACCAGCTGATACTCTCCCCCGTGAGATATGACGACACGGAAGTGCTGAGCATTCTCTACTCCCTCTTCTCCACCAACATCCCCATCAAGATAGCGCCCGACACGCTCTCCTTCGTGACTTCGGGGATACACCTGCAGGATATCTATGCGGAACCGCTCGTAGACCTCACCTCCCCCCGCATCGGCGACTGCTCCTACAACATCAAGCGGTGTGCCGACGTCGCGACGTCGGCTCTGGCCCTGCTGCTGCTTTCCCCGGTGTATCTCGGGATAGCGCTTGCCGTGAGGCGTTCGTCGCCCGGACCGGTGATCTACCGCCAGACTCGCATTGGAAAGAAGCAGAAGCCCTTCACCATATATAAATTCCGCACAATGCGCACCGACGCGGAGAAGGATGGCCCGCGGCTCACCACCGACAGCGACGACCGCATCACCGGAATAGGGAAATTCCTGCGCAAATACCGCCTTGACGAGCTTCCTCAGTTCTGGAATGTCCTCAAGGGGGACATGTCGCTTGTGGGGCCGCGCCCCGAGAGGGAGTATTTCATACGGCGCATCGTGGAGAAAGCGCCCTACTACACTCTCGTGCACCAGGTGCGCCCCGGAATCACCTCATGGGGAATGGTGAAATACGGCTATGCCTCCACGGTGGAGGAGATGGTGGAGCGCACGCGCTATGACCTGGTATATCTCTCCAACATGTCGATCTTTGTCGACCTCAAGATCCTTATCCATACGGTCAGGACGGTATTCACCGGCAAAGGCAAATGACACACAGCGATACAATACCCAAAATCTATGGCATATAAAGAAAGACATAATAAATTCACCGAATGGTGGTTCAAGATAGTGACCTGGCGCGAGCGCCATTTCAAGGAACGCAGTTTTCTGGTGTTCCTCGCCCTGGTGGTCGGACTGCTCTGCGGCCTGGCGGCCCAGCTCCTCAAATATATCATCCATCTCATCTCCTCGCTGCTCACCTCCCACTTCACGGCCACGTCTGAAAACTATCTCTATCTCGTGTATCCCGTGGCGGGAATACTCCTGACCACCCTTTTCGTGAGATATGTGGTGAAAGACAATATCTCCCATGGAGTGACGAGAGTGCTCTACGCCATATCCCGACGCAAGTCGAGGCTAAAGAAACGCAACATATACGCCTCTCTGGTGGCCTCCGGCATCACCATCGGCTTCGGCGGCTCCGTCGGAGCGGAGGGCCCGATCGTATTCACCGGCGCGGCCATCGGCTCCAATGTGGGGCAGGCGTTCCGCCTGTCGCCGCGCCTGCTGATGATTCTCGTGGGTTGCGGTGCGGCCGCCGGCATCGCCGGCATCTTCCGCGCCCCCATCGCCGGAATGCTTTTCACCCTGGAGGTGCTGATGCTCGACCTCACGGGCGCCACAGTCATGCCTCTGCTCATAGCCTCGATCACGGGTGCGACAGTAGCCTATCTCCTCGAGGGCTACAGCGCGGAGTTCTTCTTCGCCCAGAGCGAACCATTCCTGACGAGCAAGATTCCCTATACCATCATCCTCGGCATATTCTGCGGTCTTGTGTCGCTATATTTCACCCGCGCCATGTTCATGATGGAGACGATGTTCGGAAAGATAAAGAGCCGTTTCTACAAGATATGCATAGGAGGCGCTATCCTTGCCGGTCTGATTTTCCTCTTCCCGCCGCTCTACGGCGAGGGTTACGGGGCCATAAACTCCCTCCTGGAGGGGGATACGTCGGCGATTGTAAACGGCACATTCTTCTACGTAGACCGTGAGAATATCTGGTTTCTCGCCGCCTTCATCGGGGCGATAATCCTCACCAAGGTCTTCGCCACGAGTGCCACCAACGGCGCGGGCGGTGTGGGCGGCACCTTCGCCCCCTCGCTTTTCGTCGGGGCGCTCGCGGGATTCCTCTTCGCCTACACCCTCAACAATCTCTTTCCCGAAATCGGGCTCTCCAACAAGAATTTCGCCCTCATGGGTATGGCAGGTCTGATGAGCGGTGTCATGCATGCCCCTCTTATGGCAATCTTCTTGACAGCGGAGATGACCGGCGGCTATAATCTCTTCCTGCCGCTGCTCATCGTGTCGTCGCTCGCCTACATGACAATCCGCTTCTTCGAGCCTTACAGCATCTACACCATGCGTCTTGCCAAGCAGGGCGACCTTCTCACGCATGAGAAGGACAAGGCGGTTTTGACCCTTCTCAAGATCGACAATGTGATCGAGAAGGATTTCAAGGAGGTTCACCCCGAGATGAATCTGAAGCAGGTGGTAGACATCATAGCCACGTCGAGCCGCAATCTCTTTCCCGTCACCGACAAGGACGGCACGCTGCTCGGAGTCGTGCTCCTCGACGACATACGCAACATCATGTTCCG
>DKYZ01000129.1:6065-17255 GCA_002493515.1 Porphyromonadaceae bacterium UBA7087
CATACGCAACATCATGTTCCGTCCTGACCTCTACAAGAAAATGCACGTCACGAGGTTCATGTCGACGCCACCGGCGCGCATAGATGTCTCGATGCCGATGGAGAAAGTAATGAACATCTTCGACAAGACCAACGCCTGGAATCTCCCCGTAGTAGACAACGGCAAATACGTAGGCTTCGTCTCGAAATCGAAAATCTTCAACTCCTACCGCCGCGTCCTCCGCCACTACACCGACGACTGAGCGCCTCCGGAGTCAAATCCCTGATTCCGGGGTTTGAGCATTCAGGAATCAGGGCATTTTCCGGGGTTAGAGCATTTTCCGGGGTTAAAGCCCCGGACACGGAACGGGCTAACGCATGGAAAGGCCTCCCTTACGATGCCTTTTCCCCTTCCCTCTTCCTTGGTGAGTCGCTTCCTTGCGTTAGCCCGTCCCGTGGTCGGGGCTCCAACCCCGACATAAAGCCCCGACGTAAAAGCCCCGACGTAAAAGCCCCGACGTAAAAGCCCCGACGTAAGAGCCACTGCCCCGACATAGAAGCCGCTGCCATTGCCCACAAAAAGCGGGGGACGGCCCAGCCTCACGGCTCTCCGTCCCCCTTAGTATTACCATACTGTAAATTGTATCCTTAAGCAGATAAACGTCTCTGCCACTAATCTTCAACTAAGCGCAAAAATACGGCATCGGAACCACTTGGGTCTGAATTTTTACTCCAGATAAGACCAACATTAGCTTGCGTCGTCAAATCAAAAGCGAATGTATCGTAATTGATATCCAAAGCATTTCCATTATTCAGCCAATAAAGTGCTCCGGGACGCCTATATAAGTCCCAAAACAAAGGCTTATATGTAACGCCATATATATTATTGCTTACACTGGGGCCGCTCGTCGGCATTGGCTCATATCTGTTGGCATACTGGTTAACCCCCTCGTAGCCATTTGCCTGTCTATTATAAGCTCCATTTGCCTTTTGTTTGAAGCGTCCATATCCGGTGGCGCCAATAGGCAGAAAGATCTGAGTTCCTTTTGTCGAATCACAAACAAATACTCCGCGCATTCCCCTATCAGTCGTACTGCCTTCTCTCGCTCCATACATCTTGGCTACTTCTGTTTGAGTCTCTGTCGTGCCATCTGTATATAGAACTCCATATCCGTATATTGTATTGGGATTTGAAGTAATGTCTGTAAAATCTTTCTCTACCGCGAGTCGGCATTTTTTGCCATTATTGCCATTAATAGTAAAGGACTCTGGCCATTTAGTGTTTGACGTCGTTATTTGACTCCATTTCTTTGTTCCACTCTGACCTGCAATCTGGAAATCATAATTGTTATTATTCTTCCATATAACGACACCATTTTGAAGAGAATACATTGAAGAATTGTTATTTGATGCCGCAATCGGCAGTCCAGTATTAAATCTTCTGAAATAGGATCCCTCGAGAACTGGGTCATCCACCTCTTCAGTTGCGGTCTTCATATTAAACGAATGCCACTTGGTAGTAGAGTTCGGGAACGCAACAGGACCATATCCTTGACGCACAAATATAATATGAATACACGTATAATTATTATAATAGATTTTAATCAATCCTCCTCTCGGCTTATCCTCAGTTGTTGCGCTCTTAGGTCTGAACGTGAAATCAACAATACGTCCTTCATTGTTCTCAGCATACATATCGCCTATACCTGATATGGTACCATCAGGATTCTTCTGAGATTTCCCATCCGTAGGAACTATATCAAACCAGTCGCCGCCGTTCTTTATAACAGCAAGCCACGGACCCTCAGACTTCAAAGGGGTGAATTCAGTCGCACTTTCACCTTCCTGCACCATCATTTTCACATGGAATGTTTCTACAGAGGACGCCTTGCGCCAGATGCCCTTAGGGTTGACGACACGACGCATCTGATAGATTGTAACCGCTTCCTGGTTACCATCAGGTCCACATTTAACTGTATATTGCTCACCATCATACCCTTCCACAACAGCTGTAAATGTAACTTTTGCCTCCCTTCGATATGCCACATAGGGATTATTGCCGGTATATCCTGTTTGGGAAACCATTACAGCAGCCCTGGTATATAACGGAATAGTAACTGTCCATTCACCAGCACCATTGGTAGAAACCATATAATCTCCATCAGCCTCTGTATGCTTACCTTCTGAGACATCATATTCCCGCCAACCTCTTTTATTATCCTCATAATAGGTTTTATTCGTAGAATAAGTAAGAGCTTGACCAGGTGCGAATTTATTTTGATTTCCTTCTTGATTCACCGAATCTTTCATACCGGCCTCAAACGGCCACAGGCCAAACCTGACAGCCGTGGTTTTCCTTAAAGAAAGGAAACCATTCCAGGGTCCCTCATTGTCTACCGTACCTGTCCAATAAGGATATGGACTCTCTCCCTCCTTCACATTAATGGCATGCCAACCATTCTCAATGATGTCAGCTCGCAATGAAATTATCCTCTTTCCCATGATCTTTATGGGAAGATTCATGCTTTGGTCATAAAGATATGATATATAATAAGGATTCGGCACCTTGATATTAGGTTCCGGCTCATATACGATATGCCAGTCAGCATCATTCGCATTACCAATCAACTTCATAGTCAATTTATAATGATAATTTCTCTGCGCATCATAATTCTTATCTATATCCTTACCAAGCATAAACCGATATATTATCGGACCCTCAGTATTTTCATAAACGCCGTTCTTCTTTATTTTGCCTTTGTAATATCCGATTACTTCTATATATGAACCAGCCCTCTTGCTGTCTTTAAATCCTTTGTCAAACGGGTCATTGCCATTAGGATACATCGGTTTTGTCTTATCCTCCTGATTTGGCCATACCTGCTTCTTGCTCTGACCCTCACCCTGCATATTCTCATAAAAGAATAGTGCCTGGGCTGTTTCAGAATGAGCTGTCGCCAACTCTCCTTTTCCCTCCATGCCATAATAGCAAAATGGACTGCTTTTTGTCACTAAGGCACCTTCTTTTCCCTCTTTATCTGAAATAACAAATTTCTCTCCATCAGCGATAAGATCCTTTTCTGCCGGCGTATTGTCCTTCCCCAACCAGCAATGCTTGGGTATATCCTTGATCTGAATACTTTTTATCCATACCTCAACTCCCTCATTCAGTCCGGATCCATCAATAGCTACAGTGACCTTGGAAGCAGCTCGCTTTACCCAGGCATGAATATTATTATTCGCACGATTAATTGTAATCAAGGGGGCATTGAAACCCTGACTTGTTGCTTTGTCAGCCAATGTGAAATACCCAAACATCTGGTTGTTTGAGGCGATATTCTTTTCATCCCATGTCAAGACAATATCCCTAAGCTTTTCGGTAGTAGATGTATCAAATTTACCATCTTCAACGATATTTCCCATATTTGCCACAGCATACATATAATATTTCTCGGATTTCAAGCCAGGAATTGTAAATGTCGCCTTAGGAGTCTTTGATTCCGCCTGATGCTCATTATCTCCAACAGCGTCGCCGGGAGATTTATCATTGCCATCCTGCACAATTGACTCGGTAGGAACCATGAAGCTTTTTATTCGATTTCCACTTATATCATAAATAAGCACGCATAATGAATTGATGTCCTTTATGGCATTTCCGGATGTCCGTGTGTCAAGAGTACCAGTTATGGGGCTGAAGACTACCGTAGCCGATACATCGACAACTCCATCCTCGACCTCAGGAAAATCATAGGTATCTTCACGGCAGGAGAATAAAAATATAGACATCAGCCACGCCGCGATTATTAAAATACTATTTCGTTTCATATTTTATGCAACAAGAGTCTTATTATCAAATATTTAATTCTTTATTCAGTAGTCGGGATGCCGAACTCTGGCTCAAGCCAGACACCGGTGTAGGGGACGAGATCAACTACGGCGTTCACGCCGAAGTCATTGAAGAGGAAGTTGACATATACATGCGTGTTCCTCGGGATGTTAAGCAGATCGACTGGGTTGCTTGCGAGTCCTCTCAACGGAACTGGTCCATACGAAAGTTCATTAACCTCTTCATTTCCTGTTTCCTCATTGTAAAGCCTGGCCTTAAGGGATACATAATACCGTTCAGTTCCGGAGAGCTTTGTCTCCGGAAAGTATTTATAGGCGGTATATACGTTTCTCTTACCTTTCGCGGGCTCTTCTTTCATCACCAGGAAGGAATCATTCTCTCCAGCAGGAGGAATGAATGTATACGATGATTTCACGACATTTTGCGGGACTGCGAACTGAGTTATCCAACGTCCGCCATTCTCATTATTGCTCTTGGTATATTTACCCGGATCATAGTACGTTGCGTTAGGTATGTAATAACCGTTTTTGGCTATGTCGGTAACGGTTATCTCCGAAATTCTCATTCGCTCGTTATTGAGGTTGGTCTCTGCAAACTGCGCCGAGAAGGTGAATTTCACCAGGGAGCGGGTGACGAAGAGGTCTTTGGTCACGCGGAATATTGTGCCACCAGTACTCTGCTGGAATTCGGTTGGCTGGATGTTCAGTGTGAAGAATTCGTTCATCGGTATGTATTGCTTCTCCGCGCCGGAGTTGTCGATGAAGGGCTGTCCATCCAAACGTGTAAGCACGACTGACTTAAGAGCATTTTCTGCCCAAACCTTGTCCTCAGTGATTTCAGTGGAGCAGAAGCTCGTTCCCACGCTCAGGAGGTCAAGAGCCATGTTTCCATTGTTTTTGTATGCATCCATCTGATCCTGGGTCAGGGCAGCTCCATCTTGCGTAAGCTTCACCCCGACCATGGCGTCGCAGACAGCGGGGTTGGCGGTTTTCTCGTTGCCAAAAAGCCATATCTTCTTGTTGGCAACGCCAAAATGCTCCTTACCGTTTTCCTCCTTGATCCAGGGCACGCTAATCCTGAACTCCAGGTTGTCGTTGATGACGTTGCCACCCCTGTCAAGATTCACCATACGGTTGTGCTCCACTTTCCCGAGGGAGTCCACGATGATGACGCGGAGCGTATGCAGCCTCTCGTATTCGGTGGCCGGATCCTCGAACGAGCCGTCGGGCACACCTGGGTAGGCGCGTGTCTGCGGGGTGTCGCCGAGCACGGAGACCTTCAGACGCAGCGTCACCTCCGTAGGCTTCTCCGCGTCCGGATGCTGGCCGGTGCCCGGGTCAAGGTTGCTCCACGACCCGTCGTCGCCGCACGAGACGGCGCAGAGCGCCAGTCCCATTACGGCCAGGGTGTTGAGAAACCAGTGTATTATGTTATGTCTCATTTTGTTTCGGGGTTAATCTCAGAACTCTGCGTTGTTGATTCTTACTATCCAGTCGTTGACCTTGATGTAGGCGTCCATCCACGTGCCGTCCCCTTGAAGGAAGAAGGTTATGGCCCAGCGGCTCTCGCGGTCCAGGAACTCCTGCGCCCCCATCTTGTCAAATTCCTGGCTCTTAAGAAGCAGAAGATAATTCACCAATGGAATGTCGATGATTGTCCTGCCGTTGTCGTTGCTGGTCACCGTCAGGCGCGCATCGTGTCCGGCCACCAGGCGGGAGGTACTCAGCTCGGCGTAGGCGAGCATCGCCTCACGTCCGTCGTCGAGCACACCGGCCGACTGCTGTCCCTTGGTCCAGGGCCAGTAGGTAATATTATCCTGCGGTACGATGTCGTTCATATAGTCAAACAGCGTGTTGTCGTCGGTGATGTTGATGGTGAAGTCATCGCCTGAGAGCGGTTCACCGTTGAGGTTCTGCAGCAGGATACGGATGTTGTTGGTGTCCTTCATCATCCTCACCGTCACATCGCGGTAGGTGGTGTCGTCCTCCCCTACCTCGGCTGTCTCCAGGCGACCATAGAAGAGGGGATGGAGCTGCGTGCCGACTGGTGAGGTGATGAAGTTGGAGCCGAGACGCACCTCCAGATCCTTCATATTGGTCGTCTCCGGCTCTGAGGTGAAGGAGAAGTTGGCCTTACTGTCCTCCATGCCGCCGTAGGCGAGTATGTTGTATGTGCCCGGGGCCAGCTCTACCGTCATGCGCCAGAACTCGTCGCCAAGCTGTTCCCGGTCGGTGTTGGTGCGCGTCGCCACAGGGTTGCCCCCGGCGTCATAGAAAACGACGGTCAGGCAGTCCACCTGGGAGGGGAACGCGTTGGCGAACTCCATGTTATAGTCGTAGACGAAACGTAGGCGCAGTCCCTGGGGGCATTCCTCCAGGTCCTCCATTATGCCCTCGCATGATGTCAGGGGCAGTGCGGCCGTAACGGCCAGTCCGAGACCCAGGACGCACATGGCGCCTTTGCGTGCATAGTCTGAAAAAGTGTCAAGCTTCATATCGGTTGTTGTTTTCTTGCGGGAGCGGCGGCGGTCGGGCCGCCGTCCCCTTTGGCCTCCGGAGGTCCGGAGGATGTCGGAACATCCCCCGGCGTCCGCAGGCATGGCTTCAATTTCTATTCAAACACGATGTCGTTGACACGGACTACCCAGGGAATAACCTCGGCATCGACCGCCATATATATCTTGGCCTGTTCGTCCGGCGTGTCCGGTTTGGGGCTGTCAGGGTCGTTCATGCTGATGCGCGGATGGCCAAGCGCATTGATCTTCCTCACGCTGAGCTTATAGACGTTGTTGCGCACCACCTGGAACTCCATCGGGCCCATGATACCGTTGCGGCCGTTGTCGTTATGGCGGATCCAGTGGTAGTAGTAGCAGTAATAGCCCCATCCGTCATTTGTGTCGTGGCTGCGCTGGTAGATTGTGAAGTTGCAGGTCACGGGGTTGGTGGCAATCTCCTTGAAGGCCTTCTCGGCCTCCTCGTCATTCTTGCCGCCTACATATGTGCAGTTCTCGTTTTTGGGATCTTTGTCATTAAAGTATTTCCACTTCTTGTATTTTCCGTACATAGAGTCATCCTTCACATCGGTCTTGTCCACATATGTCATGAGTACTCCGTTCTTGGTATAGGTCATTGAGAACTCTGTTCCGCCGTCCTGTCCAAAGACAGCCTTGAACAGGGAGTTGGAACGGTTCCAGCTCGGGACAAGGTTGCCCTCTGCGTCGAAAGTGTAGGAGAAAGAGGCCATGATCGCGGCATCGTACACATTCTGGAATGTATAATATACACGTCCGTCACGCATATACAGAATCGGAGCAGAAGTCTGGTCACCGAGATTCTGATTATCGTTGTTGAGGACTTCGGTCACCTTTCTCTCGTTGTCGTAGGGGTCGTAGTCGGCTGTAGGCCAGCTCGCGCCGTTGTGTATTGTTACAGGTGTGGGATCCGGGTAATGCGCCTCTTTGTTGCCAAGCATCTTTCCCTTGAAGACGACACCGGTAGAGATTCCGTTCTGTTGGTAATCGTTGTCAGTTCCCGGAATGAGGTTGGGGGTCAGATAGCGCCAGATGTGGTAACTGCCGTGCTTGTCGGGGTCGGAAACCTGCCAGTTGTCGTAATTGTCGTTGTTGATTATTTCACTGATCAGTACTGTCCCCCAACGGTCGCCGTCCTGGATGTTGGTGTTGTCAAGGATGCCGTTATCGTCGAAGAACGGATAGTTGAAATACTTGCTGAACATGAATTTATCGAATTTGTTTCCTATTCCCTTCAGATATTCACTCCAATAGGGTCCGACAAGATAGTTGCCTGTTGTCAGCAGATCTCCACCCGGCGTCGTGAACCAGGGACGCTCGGGGCCGCATAGCTCCCATCCTGCCGGTGTGCCGTCGTTAGAAACTCGCGACAGGTAGTAGAAGCTGTTGCACATGTTTACCAGAGCCATCTTGCCGAGGCGCACACTCACAATCAACTCGCCCTGGCTGCCGTCTTCGTTCTGAAGGTGGAGGACCGGATATGTCTGGTCGCCGCTCTCGGAGCCGTCTTTGAAATCAAGACGCGCCGCCGCTCTTTCCACTTTCACCGCGCCGCGGCCAGTCTCGTTGTCGATAGTGGAGGCTCCATCGTTCTTGGCGGACAGATAGAAACATTTGTCGGCTGTGGTGTAGTTGTCCCAATCGGTAAGTTTCCCGGGTATCTCGCGTATGGCTAACTCCGAGCTTGACATCAGGAAGTTGCCTCCGTTGGTCGTCGACCAGATGCTTCCCTCGGTGGTCTGGTTTTCCACGGAGACTTTGGCTGCTATGTCTGTCCATGAGATATCGTCATACTTTGCATTGCCTATTGCCTCCACAATCTCCTTTGTAGCGTTGCAGAACAGAAAGACCTTGACGGCGCAGTTGTCACCTATGCGGTCGCTTTCGGTGAGTTTGTTATAGAACTGGTCAAGGTCGTTCAACTCAAACTTCGCGCGGGCATGGTAGGTCTTGTTAGTGTGTCCATCATGCACAGAAAGGTTGTTTTTGGGAACTGTGGCCGCAGCGATGAAACCGTTGTTCTCCTTGCGTGCCAGAATCAGGAGAACCTCGTTGACATTGTTTTCCACATCGGAACCGATCTCAATACCGTCGCTCGAGCTGTCGTCACCGTCTGTCCAGCTTCCGGTCACATTCCCGTTTTCGTCAGCATATGATCGTGTTCCGCCACCTGCCGGCATGGTGAAATTCACTCCCATATAGACGCCGGGACCGTCCTCGGTACCGCTGCCGCCGCCCTGGTTCATGTCCGGGCGGAGGTCGTCGCTACAGGCCGTGGCGAATGCCATCATGGCAAAGAGCGAAAGGCCTGTCAAAATGTTTCTTTTTCTCATTTTTTGTTAGATATAATTGTTGTTATTATTCTTGATTCTACTTTTTGTTTTCTATTCCGGAGCTGAGACTCTATTCCGGGGCACAGCCCCGGAAAACGGGACAGCCGGGACTTATTCCCATGGATTCCAGCTTGCTTATTCCCATGGATTTCGGCTTATTCCGCCACGAAACGCACGCCCTGCGGGGCCTTGCGAAGCGACTCCACGCTCTCTATGGCCTGGGCGGCCGGGGCGAATCCCGCTGTCTGTGCCTTCCGGAGCAGGCTCAGCGCCTTGTCGGTGTCCTTCTCCAGCGCGGCCAGGATGCCGCGGGCATAGTCGGCCTCAGCGGAGCTGCCGGCGCGGTCGAGATACATGGCGGCCTTCTTCAGGTCGCCGCGCGACATGAGCGCGTTGGCGGCGTTGAGGTTGGCCACCTCGCTGTCGGGATAGAGCGACACGGCAAGCTCGAAGGCGTGGTTGTATTCGTCGGAGCCCTGCGGATAGCTCATCGCCCCGGCGAAGAGCTCGTCAAGGCTCAGGTTGCCCGGCTTCTCCCTCATCACGCGGCGTATCTCGTCGATGTCGGTATACTTGCGTATGGTGTAGTTGATGACGTAATCGGTGTGGCGCAGCCAGGGATACACGTTCTTCAGCAGGTAGGCGTAGCTCTGCGGGAAGCGCTGGCGCAGCACGTCGTTGCGCTTCTCTATGGCGATGCCACCGTTGTCGATGAAGTCGAGTATCTGCGTGCGGTCGGGCAGGATGGAGACGGCCACGCTGTCGCGCAGTCCGGCCCAGTCCTCGGGCACCGAGTTCGTGCGGTAGACGCTCCGGGGGAAATCATACAGGCGGCCCACGTAGTCCCTGACGGCCTCGGTACGTCCCTTGGCCAGGCGCACGTTGTTGCTGTACGGGCCCTCGGGGGAGGCGTAGCCGGTCAGCGAGATCGCGCGCACCGTGGCGTCGCGGTTGCCCCGCACGGTATCTATGCTGGCCGTGATCTTGCGCAGCTCGGTGGCGTTGATCATGTAGGAGGGGTCGATCTCGGTGCGGTTGACGCGGAAGCTGACGTAGGCGCGGCCCGAGAGGTTGTAGCTCTTCTCCATGTCAACCTGCGGAGTGACATAGCGGAAGTCGGGGGTCAGCACGGGCCTGCGCCAGTCCATCTCGGCCACGGGGACAGGTTCGGAAGCGCCCGCCGTGTTGCCCGGGCAGCAGCCCGCGGCCACCGTCACGAAGTCGAGGCGCGAGGTCTCCATCCAGGGCTGCCAGGGGGCCGACGCGCTGTAGGAGTGGTCGGCGCCCTTTCCGGCGCGCAGGTATACGGGCGTGACGCGCTCGGATTCATTGCGCTCGGCGTAATACCAGGCGTTCTTGCCGGCCACTGTCAGGGCCGGCAGGGCGACGCTGTCGGCGCCGTTGGCCGATATTATATAGGGCGTGAGTGTCACCTCCCTGGTGAGGGGGAGACGCCATTTCCCAGGACTGATGGTGAACGAGACGCCCACCGAGGCGTCGTCGCGTATTATCTGTACGCCGGAGACATGCACCCGGCTGACGTTCTGCGCCGCGAGGGGGGCAGACGCACTGACGGCCGCGAGGGCCAGCATCATGGTCTTTATGTATATCGTGTTGATATGTCTCATGGGAGGGCGTGATGTTAGAAGAGGTAAACGATGTTGAGGGCGGCCTTGGTGGGGCCTACATAGTTGTGCGGGCGGTCGGAGTCGATCTTGCGGCCGCACTCGGCGCAGGGATAGGAGTCGAAGCGGGTGTAGATCCAGCCGAAACCGATCTCGGCCTCGATGTTCCAGTGGCGGTGTACTGGCCAGGCGTAGCCGTAGGCGATGCCGGCCCCGGCGCCCCAGCCCTGGTAGCGGTTGTCCAGGAGCTTGCGGAAGTCGCTGCCGAGGAACTTGAAGTTCAGGCCGAGATGTCCGAAATTGTATTGTCCGCCGATGGCGTGGACACAGAGGAAGTGTCCGGCGAAGCGCTGGCAGAACCAGTAGCGTGCCTCTGGCTGGACGAACCAGTGCTTCCACTTGTGACCGTTGACGGACCAGGCGTTGAGCTCGGCGCGCACGTCGAGGCTCCATTTCGGGGCGAGACCCACCTCGACGCCGAGGTTGGGGCTGAGCAGGGCGTCGTTGACCAGATCGGTCTTTATGGCGACGTCCTGGGCCCCGGCAAGCGCCGGGATAAGGGTCAGGAAAAGTCCCGCGAGTCGTTTGTGGACTTTGTTCATATAACAGAATAATATTACGTTAGTCGAGTCTCCCCAGGGGGAGGGTCTGCTTGCTTTTTTTGCCTATCGATATATCTATATTACACAGAATGATTAACTGCTATGGTAATCAAGGTGTTAGGAGCCTTGCGAAGCGTTAGTCATCAAGCTTTTCTGTGAAATCTCTTGTCAGGAGATTTCACATCCGGACGCAAAGTTACTAATTTGCATGCATTTGGCAAAGAATTTTTCAAAAAATTTTACCTCCAAAATGTGACCCGTCCTGAAAAATGTTG
>DKYZ01000116.1:0-19214 GCA_002493515.1 Porphyromonadaceae bacterium UBA7087
GTCAAAATTTCTTCCGAACTATTGTTATTAATTTGATTTATAAATTGCTTAATTTAGTATGAAAATTGTTAAGTTCTTTTGTATTATAGTCATCTTATTTTTGTCGGGATGTGATACATTCCCGAGGTATGACTTCGTGATTGAGAACGATACAGACGCGGTTGCTGTTTTGAAGATAGAGAAGGTGTATGACAGGGTATACTATAACTCTATCAATGTGGATGGTAAGGACTATACTACCGATAGTTTCTTCAAGATGGAGAGCGTCAGTATCCCTGCCGGGAAAAGAGCGTATTTCTACGTGTATGGGGCTAATCCGAACGGCGGTATGCAGTCAGACCCGGAGAATGACAATGTGGTGCCCCTATGGAGTGCCGATTCCGGAATAAAGGCTATATATCTGGAGGGAGATGAAATTCCGACCTATGTATGGAGAAATTCCGGCAACTGGGCGAAAACATCCGGAGGTGACCATTCTGACGTATATACGCTATCGTTGGGAAGTGTGGCACAGACCGACTGAAATGCGTATAGTGTAATGATACTAAAAATGAAAATAATGATGAATACGAGTATTTATTCAAGATTATCTGCCATAGTGGTGGCGGGTATGTTTACATTAACGGCAAACGCGCAGGAAGTCAAAGCAGCTGTGCCTGACGGAACTTCAGACTCCATAAAGACTGACTTGAATCTTTTCAATGAGAAAGTTACGGGGCATTCTGTATATGCCGGCGGCGGAATTGGGCATATAATGTCACATTTCGATACTTCCTGGTCTCAAGGGGAGCCAAGGCTTGCAGGGATGTGGCAGGTCGGTTACGAGTGGGTGTCGAAAAAACGATTCGGCACCGGTTTCCTTTACAATGGGTATTATACCAAAGGCAGTTTCCTTTATTATGATACATTTAAGGAATCCATATGCATCCATTATCTGGCACCGCAGTTTGTTGGAAGAGTTGCATTTGGCAAAGGCAGATGGTTGTTTGGATACGGAGCCGGAGTCGGACTGGTGGTATTGGTCGACAGACTGCGCTATAGGGAGGACAACTATGTCTCATACAGAGAAGTCGGAAAGAATACCGACTATGGTTTCGGCGTCAATATGTATTTGGGAGCAGAGTACCGTCTGACCCCGACATGGGGAATATTCGGACGCCTTTCATACACCGAGGCACTGCTCAAGCAGGAGTTTATGGGACATGAGATGCACAGAGACGACGGAAATGTCAATGGCTTCTCACGGATAGAGCTTTCGGTAGGAGTTCGTTATCACTTTTAGTAGGGACATGCCTTCGGCATGTTTAAAATGCCACATGCCGAAGGCATGTCCCTACGAGGGGATACGAGGGGTGTCACCATTCGTAGGAGAGGTTGACGCCGAGGGCGTTGAGGGTGATGTCGCTGTTGTAGCGGTACCAGTAGTCGGAGGTCAGCAGCTGATACTGCACACCGATGTTGAACGCCTGTTTGGGATTCTGGGAATTGGTGGGAATCCTGACGCCGAGCGACGGCCGAAGATAGAAATACTCCTGGTTGGTGAGATAGCCGTCGTTGATGCGGATATAATCCTTGCCGATCAGGAAGGAGCAGCCCACCTTGAGGTCGATGAAGAAGGAGGCCCCCTTCTGTCCACCGATATTGAAACGGAAATCGGTGAAGAGGGGAATCATCACGCCGGTGGCCGTGCTTGAGTGGCTTGTGTCGAAATCTCCGGGACTGTTCCAGTCGTCCCAACCCTGTCCCCAGCTGTCGGAGGTGTGGGAGAAAAGCACGTCAGCTCCGATACCCACGCCCATGAAAAACCATGAGGAGTATTGGAATCCCTGGGAGGTGGAGAACCCCAGGAAGTCGGCGTTGTAGTTGCCGATGCCCTTGACGTAGCCGGCCTCGACAAACCCCTTGTATCTCATGCTCCCCGAAAGGGCAGGCTGCAGCAGCGAGGGGAGCTGGTTAGCTATCTCATAATACTGTGCCTGGGCCGCCGTAGCGCCTGCCGAAAGCAGCATCACGGCCAGGGCCAGTCTGTAGAAGTGTCTCATAATACCTGAATTTAGAAGTCTATATAGAGTTAACGCTCTTGTCGGCTGTTTGTTTGTAGATAGGAAAGACGCCTTGCGCACATGGCCGCCACACCCTCGCAGAACACCCTTTTTTTAGTTAAAATAAGTTATAGAGGGGGACGGTCTTGGATTTTTTTTCCTAATTTTAACGCCGAATTAGCCAAATACACCCAGGCAAAAGAAACCAGATGGCATCTTATACCCCACCAATAGACGAGACAAGGCTCATTAAGCAGTTGCAGAATCCGGCGACTGCCCATGGCGCGTTCGAGCAGGTGATCAAGACCTACGGCGAGAAGATGTATTGGCAGATACGCAAGCTCGTGGCCAGCCATGACGATGCCAACGACCTGCTGCAGAACGCATTCGTAAAGGCCTGGAACAATATCCACAATTTCCGTGGTGACGCCAGGCTCTCGACGTGGCTCTATAAGATAGCGGTGAACGAATCGATAAATTTCCTCAACAAGGAGCGTCAGCGCCGCGAGCTGTCGGAGTCGGCCGACGATTCATACCTGCTCTCCAACCTCGAATCGGATCCCTATTTCGACGGCGACAACCTGCGCCTTGAATTGCAGAAGGCCATAGCCACATTGCCCGACAAGCAGCGCCTCGTATTCAATATGCGTTATTTCGACGAGATGAAATACGAGGAAATGTCGGAAATCCTCGGCACCTCCGTAGGGGCCCTCAAGGCATCCTACCATCACGCCATGAAAAAAGTCACCGACTACATCAGCTCCCTCGAGACAAGCTGATTCCCCATCTTGGTCCGAACGCAGAGAGGACAATCAGACGCCAATCAGATGCCGATATCATAGAAAACGCCCCGCTTCTCAGCGGGGCGTCTCCATGTTTTCCATAATACTTTTTCGAACTAACCTAACATCATGAAACGATTTTCTTATCTTATGCCTTTATAACATCAGCCAGCGGAGAATGGTTCATATCTTTATCAAAAATTTTTGCCCGGGGCGGCGGACGTCCCTGTCCGCCAGTACAGCGCCGGCTCGGGGTCGGGACGACCCAGGCCCCGGGCACATAAAGTAAGCGCCCTGCTTCTCAGCGGGACGCTTACGAGTTTTTCCATAATACTTTTTCGAACTAACCTAACATCATGAAACGATTTTCTTGTCTTTGCCTATATAACACGGGGAAGAGGAAAAAGGTTTCCGGCGATGAAAAAATTTTTTCAGATTTCCGGCGATTTTAGCTGCCGGAGGGCTTAAACCAAAGGGGAGGCGGCGTGTCAATACACATATATAAGGTAAGAACAAAGATTATTTCGACAGATAAAAGATATGAAAAACGAGGACTTTCTTCAGGATAAGATAGGCAGGGATCCGGGATTCCGGGTGCCGGACGGTTATTTTGAAGACTTTACGATAAAGACCATGGAGTCGCTTCCTCCATATCCCGAGCAGCCGAAGCCCGTGAGGCTCACGGCCTGGCAGAGGGTGAAGCCATACGTCTATATGGCTGCCATGTTTGCCGGAATCTGGCTCACCATGAAGATGTTTCACGATGTCTCCACCGCGGCCTCGCGTCTGAGCCTCGACAATCCTCCCGAGGCAGTGGCCTACGCAATGGCCTCCTACGACGGCCCGGAGACCTCCTATATGTATGACAACAATCTCAACGACTACGAGCTGATGAAGGAGGTAGGGGAGGAATACGCCAGCATGGATGCGTTTGAAGACGCCTTCGGATATGAGCTGCAGGAGGAATATGACCGGGGAGAATGATCCAGATATAAAGACACACACCATATGAAAAGATTTCTACTCATCATGATGATGCTGGCTGCGGCCGTGGCCGCAGCCATGGCCCAGGCTCCTGACAAAGGCTGCAAGCGTCCCAGCCCAAAGGAGATCAACGAGTTCAAGATGAAATACCTCGCCCAGGAGATGGAGCTGTCGGAAGAGCAGACCCAGAAATTCATCGAGCTGTATTCAAAGATGTCTGACGAGCGTTTCGCACGTTTCAGGAAAGTGAAGGAGCTCGAGAAAAGGGTGAAGGAAAACAAAAACGCCTCCGAACAGGACTATGAAGATCTCAGCGAGGCAATGAATACCGCCAAGATCGAGGATGCTGAGATGGAGAAGCGATATGACGCCCAGTTCTCCAAATTTCTCACAGGCAAGCAGATCTTCAAGATGAAAGAGGGGGAGGAGAGCTTCCGCAAGAAGATGCGGGAGATGCGGCGCGAGAAGAGACATGGCAAGAAGGGGAAAAAGTAGGAATGATAATCATTGACCGAGATGATGAGGCAAATATTCAGAAAAATCCAAAGGGCTGTCATGATAATGGCGCCCTTTTTATCGTTATTTACAGTTTCAGAGACAATGGCAGAGACTAAGAAAAGAAGCAACACATTCGCCACTCCTGACTTCGCGTATCCGGAGACAGTGGAGCGCAACGCGCGTGCGGCCTTCGACAGGGCCTCGGCCTCGGGCGACAATATCGACATGATGCGCGCCGCGATACAGGTGACGCTGGCAAAGTCGATGGTGGATAAATCAACGTCGAAAGCCAATATCGCCTGGCTCGACTCGCTTGCCGGCGTCTCTCCGGCGCCATGGGGCTCCCTGTATTATATCCTGGAGGCCAGATACTACAACGAGCTATATTCCAGCAATTCATACGTCTACCGCGAGCGCGTGCTTCCCCTTGACTCATATCCGGAAAACACAGGCGACTGGAGCCAGGGGCTTTACTGCCAGAAGGTGACTGAACTGCTCTCGCGGGCTGACTCACTGCTCGGCGACGCAGCCACCAGGCCGTTGAGGGAGATTGCCCCGCTGCTTGATAACGTGAAGAAAGCGGAGGCTCTCGGCTTCACGGTAGGCGACTTCGTGGCTTTCCAGATGATTGACCTGCTGTCGACATATACAAGGGAGTCATCTGACTGGGTAATACCCTTCGGAGGAACCGCGAAGACAAAGCTTACACCTGAAAGAAAGGCCGCTGCCTTCCGCGACGAGCTGACCGACAGGCTTATAGCGGATGGTGACTCATCAGGCAAAGGCGCGGTCGCCACGCTTGCCCTGCGTCTCAAGGCCGAGGCGATGAATGATGTCGACTGTCCCGGTTTCCTTTATTCCGAGATAGAGAAAAGGATGGATTCGGAGTGGATAGCTCCTCTTTTCGATGCGCTGTATGACTGCGGCTATGGCAGTTTTCCGGATGTAAGCTCGCTTGCCGCTGACCCTGAATACGACTGGGAGCATCCGTTCAGGGATTACTCCGGCGACACCGACGCCTCGCATATGCCGACCGTATCGGCGTTTTACAGGCTTGCCAAAAAATATCTTTCTGCTTATCCGAAAGCCTGGCAGATCAATGCCGTCAAGAATATCGAGCGGGAGTTTATCACGGAGGAGGCTGCCATCAAGACCATAGACGGATTCCTGCCCGGCGCTGAGATAACGGGGCGTGTGGCTGTGGCCAATTCCCCGGAGATAGTGCTTTCATTATATAAGGTGCCGGAGGGGATGGAATCCGACGTCACCATCGACAAGGTGTTGCGTGCGGGCAAGCGTGTGGATATGCAGAAGCTCGCGTTCGAGGGCACAATGCCTTTCGTCAGCAGCCGTAAGTTCAGTTTCGCGTCCCCCGGAGCGGGTCGTTACATGATTCTGGCGTCGCTCAGGCCGCTTAGCGCGGCCGATGCCAAGGAATACCGCAACAACTGGGCGCGGATAATAAATGTCAGCGACATTGCCATCCTCACCTCCCTCGACATGGGGGATAGCGCAAGCAACCGGGTGTATGTTGTGTCGGGGATTGACATGTCGCCTGTACAGGGTGCCAAGGTGTCGTTTTACAAGAACAAGGGTAGCGGACAGATACTTGAGAAAACCCTCACGACGAACGACGAGGGGTATGTTGACGCGTCCAGTCTCAATGACAGCTATCTGATCAAGGCATCCTTCAACGGAAGCTCGGAGACTGCGAGTTACTATTATTACCGGCATATGGCTGACCGCAGAAAAGACGTGCAGACCAAAGCGGATGTCTTTACCGACCTGGCCATATACAAGCCCGGCGAGAAACTGCAGTTTGCCGCTGTGGTCTACAGACGTCGCGACAAGACATTCTCCCTTCTCGGGAACAAGGAAGTATACTGCGCCTTTTACAATGCCAACAGCCAGAAAGTGGATTCCGTAAAGCTGACCACTGACGCCGACGGACGTTGCGAGGGAAGTTTCACAGTGCCCGACAATGGTCTGCTCGGCAGCTATACTGTTGTTGTCGGAGATGAGAAATCGGCATTATATAAGAATTATGGCAGCAGGAGTGTTGAGGTGGCCGAATACAAGGCCCCGACTTTCTATGTAGAGTTTCCCGATAACGACGAGTCGTTCATGCCGGGCGACGTCGTAAGGCTCAAGGGTGTTGTCAAGACATATTCCGGCATGCCGGTAGGCGGCGCGTCTGTTTCGTTTGAAGTAGGATGGATGCGTTGGGGCTGGTGGTGGCGCGGCTCCTCTGCTGCCAGCTACGGCGGCGAGGTGACAGCCGATGAGTCCGGAACGTTCGAGATAGAGCTGCCCACGGCGCCTCTGAAAGGCACGCGCTATGAGCAGGGATGCTTCGCTGTCAATGTCGATGCAACCTCGCTTTCTGGTGAGACGCAGTCAGGTTCCACAACCTTCAGTCTCGGAAAAGGAACAAAAATTGATCCGGATATTCCCAAAAAGATAGAAATCAAATATGATACGATTTCATTTGATGTGAATGTAAGGGATATTCTCGGAAAGGAGATGAGAAAAGAAGTTCGGTATGAATTGCGTAATGTCTCCGATACGTCAATAATGCTCAGAGGAACATTCACAAGTCCGGAGCTTAAAATAGCAGCTTCAGAGATGCCGTCGGGTAGATATGAACTTACCTTCTTCACCGAGGGTGCCGACAGTGTGTCTGCAGAGACGGTATTGTATCGCGTTGCTGATAGAAGAGTTCCCTATCCAACATCTTTATGGCTGCTGAAAGATGAGATAGTAGCGCGGCACGGTGAGAAATTATCGATACCTGTGGGTAGTTACTATCCAGGGAGCTTCATACTTTGCGAGGTAATGTCCGAGGACGGTTATTTGAGTCGAGAATGGCTAAAGACAGAGGGGGAAATTATACGTGTGGAAGTGCCTTCTCCGGCTGACAGCACAAAATATTGGGTTCGTTTCAGCGGTATGCATGACCTTAATGGGAAGTCTGAAACTGTTACTATTGTTCCCGCCGCACTTGAGAGAAAGCTCAATATCGAGGTAAAGTCGTTCAGAGACCGCCTGCGTCCCGGCGACAAGGAGTCATGGAGTTTTGCGTTCGATGTAGATTCGGTTGCAGTGCCTGGAATACCGGCTATTGCAGTGATGTATAACGCGGCTTTGGACGCGATAGCTCCTTATTACATATACATGAATGCGCGTTACGTGTTGAGTTGGAACAATCCCTGCTCGGGCTCTCTAACGGATATAGGTGGTATTTCATGGCAGAAACGTCTGAAAGGGTATTACAGCTATAATGTAAATAATTTTGTGTTCCCGCGATTGAATCTTTATGGACAGTCGTTTAACGGTCAGTTTTACGGTGAAAGAAACGGTGTTTTTTATATTGCTGCGGCACGTGTTACAGATGAGGCGAAATCCATGGATGAAGCTCCTGTAGTCTGCGCATATGGCAATCCCCATGCAAAGGCTATGGGTATTATGGAGCGGGCAATGGAGATTAAAGGCGAGGATGAGGAAGACATTCTTGAGTCATCTGAATCCAAAGACACAGGAGAGGCCGATGATAAGCTGGAGCAGCCCCGTCCTGTTGAGATGCCCCTGGCATTCTTCCGGCCCATGCTCAAGGCGGACAAGGATGGTGTCGTCAGTGTCGAGTTCGAGGTGCCTGATTTCAACACCACCTGGAATTTCATGCTCCTGGGCTATACCGGCGAGTTGCTGTCAACAACGGTCTCACGCAGTGCTGTCGCCTCCAAGCCGGTGATGGCGCAGGCCAACCTTCCGCGCTTCGTGCGCACAGGCGACAAGGTGGAGTTTGCCGCCACACTATTCAACAATTCCGGCGCGGAGATGCCCGTGGGGGGCAGGATAGAGCTGTTCAATCCCTTCACGGATGAGATCCTGGCATCGCGTGCATACGGCGAGGAGACTCTGGGCAACTCGCAGAGCCGGGTAATCACTCTCGAATGGGATGTCCCGGCTGATATGTCGGCGGTAGGAATACGGGTCTATGCCTTGGGCGAAGGCTGTCAGGACGGTGAGCAGACCGCCATACCGGTGTTGCCCTCCTCTACGCCGGTGGTTGAGTCGACACCTTTCTATATGGGAGCCTCAACACCGCAGAAAAGCGTGAGGCTTCCCGAATATCCCGCCGATGCGAACGTCACGCTGAAATACTGCGACAATCCGGTATGGGAATGCATCCTCGCGCTTCCCTCGATAACCAAGCCGAACAGCGTGAACATCTTCTCGCTGCTGAAGTCGCTTTACGGCAACTGCATATCAGGCGGACTGATGAGGGAGTATCCTCAGATAAAGGATGCGCTCGCCGCCTTGAAGGGAACATCCGCAGGAGACTCTCTCCTGACCTCGAAGCTCTCTAAAGACCAGAATCTTAAGACTGTGGAGCTTGACAACACTCCGTGGGTCAACAATGCCCAGTCAGACACAGAGAGACTGCGTTCGCTGATCACTCTCGCCGACACTGCCCGCACTGCCGAGGCGATAGGCTCTGTGATGCGCCGCGTTATCGCGCTGCAGAACAGTGACGGCGGCTGGAGCTGGTGTCCTAAGATGGAGTCATCGCTGTTCGCCACGTCAGGCGTCCTGCTGCATTTCGGTATGCTTCGCCAGATGGGCTATCTCCCGCAGAACGCCCGTTCGCTTGTGGCTCCGGCGGTAAGGTTCTGCGACGATGTGATATATAAGGATTACGTGAAGAACAAGAAGTATTTCTCGTATGTGGGAATGCTCGACTATCTCTATACGAGAAGCTTCTTCGACGTCAGACCTTCGACGCAGTTCGCACCGCTCATGAAGACTGCCATAGGGAAGATTGCGGAAAATTGGCGCGACCTCGGCATATACGGCAAGGCCACTGCCGCCATACTCCTCAAGCGTGAGGGTCGCGACGATGTGGCGCGCGAGATCCTCGCCTCCCTGACGCAGTTCGCGAAAAGGGACGCCGACCTGGGATGGTCGTTCGAGAACCTGCGTTCGGGCTACGACGGCTGGCCGAGGCTTATCACTACCGCCCAGGCGCTTGAGGCGTTTGCGGAGATAGAGCCGGATTCCGAGGCCGTCGACGGTCTCCGGCAGTGGCTCGTGCTCCAGAAAACGACGGAAGACTGGGGTGCCGACACCTATACCGCGGAGGTGGTGCAGTCGATACTTGCGTCCGGAACCCGCTGGACCGGCTCATCCGCGCTTCCCGAGATAAAGCTCGGGGGAAAGAGGATCAGGCTCGGGGAGGGGCTGCCCCTTACCGGCGAGTATACCGTGCAGCTGGATGCCCGGAAAGCGTCGGGCGGCAGGCTCGAGGTCAGGAGGGGGGGCGACGCTCCTGCCTGGGGAGGTGTCATATCGCAGTATGTCAAGCCCATAAGGGATGTTGAGGCTGCCCGGATTCCGGAGCTGCAGGTCAGCAAGGCCCTTTACAGGATAGAGACCACCGGCGAGGGAAGGACCGCAAGCGATCTTCCGCTTAAGGTGGGCGACAGGGTAAGGGTTACAATCACGCTCAACTGCGGCAAGGACATGGATTATGTGGCGGTGACCGACAGCCGCGCGGCCTGTCTTGAGCCGGTTGACCAGCTTTCGGATTATACGGCGGTCGACGGCATGTGGATGTACCGCGAGGTGCGCGACGAGTCGACGAATCTCTTCATCCCCTTCCTGTCGAAAGGGGAGCACGTCATAAGCTATGACTGCTACGTGACGCGTGAGGGGACGTATGCCTCCGGCATCGTCACCGCGCAGAGCCAGTACGCGCCGCTGATGACGGCCCACAGTGCCGGAGCAGTGCTGACGATTACAAAATGAGTGGGTAAATTGAAATTTTTTATGATTTTATTAGGCAGATTGGCAAAAAATTATTAATATTACCGAATATTTGCATAAACAGGAGTCTTTAGTCATGACAAAGAGGATTTGAATCGCGCTCATGGCTGGCCTTTTGAATTGTGGTCTGATTATATTTGAAAACATGTGTAATTAAAATTATAAAATATGAAGAAAATTTACAGTATGCTTGCAATGGGTGCGGTGGTGTTCGGAATGAATGCCGCTGTCGATATGCCCATCTATCTGCAGCAGAATTTCCAGGAAGCCTTCGACAACCAGCAGTGGCCGGAGGGCTGGATCACAATCGGACAGGACATCAAGCCTGTCGGCGAGCTTGCCTCTGAGTTTTTCCCCCAGTACAGCGCAACGGACTGCTATTCGCTCCTGAGCGATGGGACGAACGTGCTGGCCTTCTCTCCCTCTCAGTTCGAGGGTGAGGCACCCTCCAACGAATGGCTGATCACGCCGGCCTTCACCATCACCGACAAATCCAATATGCTCACATATACCGTGGGGGCGTATGGCAACAGAATCACAAACAAGTATCAGGTCTACATCTCCGAGGGGGGCACAGCCAAAGAGGACTTCACTCCTCTCACCGACAGCGGTGTCAAGGGTGACGTGAAGGTTGTCAACCTGGCTAATCGCCGCTTCATGATGGAGGGCTACGAAGGAAAGACAGTCCGTCTGGCTTTTGTCAACGAGGGAAATACCTCAGGTATGCTGGGCTTCACCGATATCCAGGTGGCTCCCTATTATCTGGAAATCAAGGATCTCTCGTCGTTTGACGCCCTCGTGTTGAGCGACAATCAGAAGAAGGTAGGCATGACCCTCACGCTCACTACGCCTGAGAAGTGTACCGGTTTCACCGCCAAACTGACAACATCCACCGGCTTCGAGTCAACTTTTGTCTCCAAGACGAAATTCAGCTCCACCAAGGCTAAGACGGAGACGTTCGAGTTCCCCGAGGACGTTGACCTCAACGGTGCTAAAGCCGCAGATTACACAATCACCATCACTCCCAACTATGATGGCGCGCCGACAACCACCCTTACCGGACGTATTGTATTCGCCGAGATGAAATACAACAAGGTGGCCGTCATGGAGGAGATGACCGGCACATGGTGTGGCTACTGCCCCTACGGCTACAGCCTCATGAACTACCTGGTGGACAAATACAACGGAAAGGATGGTAATCCCCTGGCAGTAGGAGTGGCTGTACATAACGGCGACCCGATGGTAATCAACTATATCGACCAGGGCATAGCCGCAATCGGCAGACCCCTCGGTGCTGACGGTTATCCGAGTATGATAATCAACCGTGTGGCAGCCATGCATCCCTCCAACTCTCTCGCTTACGTTGAGAAACTTCTTCAGGAGAAGACATACGCGGCTGTCAAGATCAACAGTGTGAAGTATAACGAGGATTCAGAGGAGGTGACCATGAATTATGGCCTCACTCTCGGTTACGACTCTGATAACTGCGGCCTTAAGGCTCTGGTTATCACCACCCAGAACAACATGACAGGAAGCTCTGCCAAGTGGAACCAGAAGAACTATCTTGCTGGTAGCGTGACTTCCTCTCAGATAGCCGCAAGTTTCGGAGAGGATGTAGTTCCTTATTTCGAGATGTTTGTAGGCGAGAATGCGTCAAGCACCGTCAAGGGTCTTCTCTTCCCCGACGTGGCACGCGAATACTATCCTTCGCTGACAGGAGAGTTCATCGAGGGCTCTTTTGCCACCGACGTTCCGACAGACGTGGAGATTTCATTCCCGATGTCGAAGAATGTTACCAAGCTCGAGGATGCTGTGCTGACTGTAGTCATCCTCAACAGCGCCGGCGAGATTGTGACAGCTGACCATGTAGGTTACAACGGTTTCGACATCACAGCTGTGGATGGCATAGAGAACGGCAGCATCTCCGTTCGCGCTCAGCAGGGCAAGGTGGCTGTCAACGCTCCCGCTGCCAGTGTCGTGACCGTCTTCAGTGCCGATGGCCGCGTTGTTGCCAAGGCTGATGTGGCCGAGGGCCTCAACTTCATCGACGCTCCGCGCGGAATCTCGATTGTAAGGGTCGAGGCCGGCTCGGAAAGCAAGACTGTGAAGGTTATCGTGAAATGACATAACCGCAACTGAATAAAAAAAGCTCCGTCAGAAATGGCGGGGCTTTTTTTATTAGGCGGGTCTTTTTATTCAGTGTGCATCATCGAAGGGCTTTTGTCAGTCGAGCGGAACCGAGAGCCCCTCGTTGTTGAGGATGACGTGAGGGAAAATCTCCTCCGCCTCCCTCTTGAAAAGGGTGAAGTCGTCGTAGCGTGAGGAATAATGGCCCGTGAGCAGACGTTTCGCCCCGGCGTCACGCGCCACCATCGCGGCCTGACGGGCTGTGGAATGTCCTCTCGGTGCGGCCATTGACTTATGCTCCTCAAGATAGGTCGTCTCGTGAAAGAGAAGGTCAACCGGGCCGATTTTCCCGGCAAGCTCCGGCATATACATCGTGTCGCTTATATGGGCATATCGCAGGGGAGGGGTAGGGGCGGTGGTGAGCATACGGTTGGGGACCACTGTACCGTCAGGCTTGATGAAATCCTCGCCGGCCTTGATGCGGTTGAGCATAAATGTAGGCACACCATGGAAATCGGTCATCTTGCGGTCGATATGGCGGAGTTTTCCCTTCTCCTCGAATACAAACCCCACGTCAGGAACTCGGTGGCGCAGGGGTATTGTCCTTACCGTAAGGGAGTTGGATTCATATATCACTGCCTCCCCCGGCTCAATGACATTGAAATTTATCTCGAACGGAATCTCCCGGCAGAAGAAGTTGAAAATATCCGTCAGAATACGTTTCCCCTCCTCGAAGGTATGTATGGTGACGTGTCCGCCGTTTCCCTGGAGGGCGAGCGTGCCGATAAGTCCGGGCAGACCGAAGACGTGGTCGCCGTGGAGATGGGTGAGGAATATATGGCGCAGACGGCTGAATTTCAGCCGCTGACGCATGAAGGCGAGCTGCGCGCCCTCGCCGCAGTCAACCATGAAAAGGTTCTCGCGGTGGTTTATCACCAACGAAGAGGGCTGGTGTTTCGGAGAGGGTTTGGCAGATCCGCATCCGAGCGTATGTATGGTGAAGGTCGACATATGTGAGACTCGTTTACTACTGGTTTTCTGATGGCTTTGAGAGGCCGATGGTGAGGCGGGGAGAGGCTGGAGGAGGGGGGCAAAATAAAAAATAAAAAAAATTAGGGGAACGTTTGCATATATCGGAAACATTGTTTAACTTTGCGGCATCAAAGTATTGTAACGGCAATATGTTTGATGAAGTTTTTTCATAGGATTAGATTTTTTAAGGTTTTACTTAGAGCCTGTCGTGAGACAGGCTCTAATTTTATATATTCCCCTTATTCCATGCTTTTCTCGTCATAATCCTTGGCCAGGCCGCCGGCTCCGGTCTCCTTGTAGAGGGAGGGGATGTCGTGGCCCGTCTCCTTCATCACGCGCACGAGCTTGTCGAACGATACGCGGTGGCGTCCGTCGGAGAATGTGGAGTAGATATTGGCGTCGAGGGCGCGGGCCGCCGCATAGGCGTTGCGCTCGATACATGGAATCTGCACCAGGCCGCATACCGGGTCGCACGTCATGCCAAGATGATGCTCCAGGCCCATCTCCGCGGCATATTCTATCTGCGCAGGAGAGCCTCCGAAGAGCTGGCATGCTGCCGCGGCAGCCATGGCGCAGGCCACACCTACCTCCCCCTGGCAGCCTACGTCGGCTCCAGAGATGCTCGCGTTGTGTTTTACCACGTTGCCTACCAGGCCGGCCGTGGCCAGCGCGTGGAGAATCTGGATCTCCTGGAAACCGCGGCTCTTCCAGAGATGATAGAGCACGCCCGGCACAACTCCGCATGAGCCGCATGTGGGAGCCGTGACGATCACGCCGCCGGAAGCGTTCTCCTCGCTCACGGCGAGAGCATATGAGAACACCAGGCCACGGGAACGGAGATTGTCGCGGTAGCCCTCCGCCCTTACGTAGTAGGACGACGCCTTGCGCCTCAGATTCAGGGGTCCGGGAAGGCGGCCGTCGGTGGCGAGGCCGCGCTCCACGGCCTCGCGCATCGCTTTCCACACCACCGAGAGATACTCGTTGATGCCCTCGCCCTCGCATTGCTCCACATATTCCCAATAGCAACGCCCGCTGCGCTCGCAATACTCCATGATATCGGTCATGGTGTTGCGGTTGTAGATCTCCGCGTTGGTCTCCATCGCGATTCCCTCTCCCTCGATGGCCCCTCCGCCCACACTGTAGACTGTCCATTCGTCGGAAGGGAGGCCAGCGTCGTTGAGGCTTGTGAATTTCATCCCGTTGGGGTGATAGGGGAGAAATACGTCCGGCTTCCAGATGATCTTGACCGGGAGCTCTGTCTTCTCAAGGACGTCGAGAATGGCGACGTCGGTCATATGCCCCTTGCCGGTGGCGGCAAGAGAGCCGTAGAGCGTCACCTCGTAGCCGCTCGCATGGCGATGGTTTTTCAGGAATAGCTCGGCCGCCTTGCGCGGCCCCATGGTGTGGCTTGACGACGGACCTGTGCCGATCCTGTAGAGTTCTCTTATTGATTTCATAGAGCGTATATGTTATTAGCGTATATGTTATTAATGTTCGCGCGCGGGCGCGTGAAAATGCTTCATTCTGCAAAGTTAATAAAAAATCATCAAAAATGATGATTGTCGTTTTGCCGACTTGGTTATAACTTTGCACCCGCGATGAGACTATTGAACCCAATAATTGCTTTTCTGACGATAATGCCGGCAGCATATGCCGCCGGGCCTGCGGCGACCCCTTCCGACTCGCTGCCCTCCGTGACGCTCGAGGAGCTCAGCGTCACGGCCGTAAAGCAGCGCTCGATTCTCCGCGAGCAGCCCGTGGCCGCCACCCTTCTCACCGGCGCGCAGCTTGATGAGCTCAACGTGGTAACGATAAAAGGGATTTCCGATGTGGTCCCGAATTTCTATATTCCCGATTATGGCTCGAGGATAACCTCCACTATCTACGTGCGAGGGCTGGGAGCGAGAATGGACCAGCCCGCTGTCGGACTCAGTGTCGACAACGTCCCTTTCCTCAACAAGGACTGCTACGATTTCGACATAGCCGACATTGTCTCGGTCGACATGCTCCGGGGCCCGCAGTCTACTCTCTACGGGCGTAACACGATGGGGGGCCAGATCAACGTCACCACGCTCTCGCCGATGAGATACCAGGGCTGGCGTCTGAACACGGAGATCGGCACTGGAGGAAATTTCAAGCTCTCTACCGGGTGGTATCATAAATTCCATCCTGATTTCGCTTTCGCGGCCGTGGGATCGTTCACGGCTTCAAGAGGTTTCTTCACCAATGAATACAACGGCAGGAAAATCGACAGGGAGCGACTCGTGAATCTGAGACTCAAGCAGGACTGGCGCGTCACACGCTCCACTTATCTGCAGAACGCCCTGTCGGCCAATTTTCTCCGCCAGGGAGGGTATCCATATGAGTTCAAGGAGACCGGCCAGATAAGCTACAACGACACATGCTTCTACCACCGCCTGATGCTCAACGACGGCCTTACAGTGCGCCACAACGGGGAGAAGGTGTATCTCACCTCCATAACTTCCTGGCAATATATCGACGACAACATGACGCTCGACCAGGACTTCCTTCCGGAGCCTTATTTCACCCTCACCCAGAAGAAGAGGGAGCATGCCTTTACGGAGGATTTTGTGGTGAAGGGCCGGGAGGCGGTCGGTCCCTGGACGTGGCTCGCCGGGGCGTTCGCCTTCTACAAGCATCTCGACATGCATGCCCCCGTGACATTCCTCGATTCCGGAATCAGGGAGCTCATAGAGAATCACGTGAACCAGGCCAACCCCCTTTATCCGATCAGATGGAACTCGCGCGACTTCAAGCTCAACAGCGACTTCACGATTCCCACATGGGGCTTGGCTGTATATCATGAGTCGAAGCTCGATTTCGACAGATGGCGTTTCTCGGCCGGGCTGCGTCTCGATTACGAGAGAGCCTCGATGAATTATCACAGCCATTGCGACACCGGCTACACCATCTATCACGACTACGGCTCCGGGGAGGAGACCTATGCCAACGTGCCGATAAAGATTGACGACAGGGGTGACCTGAAGCGCGACTTCCTGACGCTTCTTCCGAAATTCACCGCAATGTATGAGCTTGACAACGGCTCGAACATTTACGTCAATATCGCGAAGGGCTATAAGGCGGGGGGCTACAACACACAGATGTTCAGCGATGTGCTCCAGCAGCGGCTAATGACGATGATGGGGGTAGGGTCGCGCTACGAGGTGGAGGATATCGTGGCATATAAGCCGGAGTCGAGCTGGAACTATGAGGCAGGGGCGCATTTCAATTTCGCAGGCGGCAAACTGATGCTCGACCTGGCGGCATTCTATATCGACTGCCGCAACCAGCAGCTCACCATGTTTCCTGACGGAACCACCACCGGGCGCATCATGACCAACGCCGGCAAGACCCGCAGCCTCGGGGCCGAGGTGACGATGCTGGTCAAGCCATTCAACCGTATGACTATCAACGCCTCCTATGGCTATACCAACGCCAAGTTCCGCGATTTCTTCAACGGCAAGGAGCAGTTCAAGGGCAACTGGCTTCCATACGTGCCGAAAAACACCGTCTTCCTGCAGGGTCTGTATTCTTTTCCTGGAGACACTCCCTGGCTGAAGCTGATAACCTTCGACGTGAATCTGCGCGCTACGGGCGACATCTGCTGGAACGAGCAGAACACGGAGCGGCAGGACATGTATCTGCTTCTCGGAGCGGCGGCGACGTTCACATGCTCACGTTGCGAGTTCCAGCTATGGGGACGCAATTTGACTGCCACCCAATATAAGACTTTCTACTTCCTTAGCATGGGAAACGCCTTTTTCCAGAGAGGTGTCCCGAGGCAGATCGGGTTGACATTCCGCATGAATTTCTGAGAGGAGGAGAGGTCATGAATAACTGAAATCATAATTTTGCGAGTTTCATAGCGTTAAACAGAAAATCAACTAAAAATATTGACAAAATGAAAAAAAGGTTTTTTATAGCGGCTCTTGCCGCTCCGGTGATTATGTCATCGTGTCTCGGAGATCCGGCGGACTCCACATCCAAGGCGACTCTTCCTATATATAATCACGTCACGCGGACAGGGGCCGACGGGGAGACAAAAGTGGAGAAAGGGGAATATACGTTTAACCAGAACATCACGAAGGCCACGATAGATATGACGGCAAGCTTACTCCGGCTGGGAGAACAGACAGGCAGCTTCATAACCCCTACGCAGAGCTACAGCGCAGGAAAGGGTTATGAGTTGATTTTCAAGTGTCAGGAAGCCGGGAATTTCAATAATGACGCATCGATGCCTGTGACGGGACTTGACTGCGCGATATACAATCTCTACAATACAGTGCCTGAGACCGTGTCGTCCACGTTCCCGAAAGACGTGGCGGTGCCGCAGCAGTATATGTCGCTTCCGATCATGAGATACAGTGTGGGGCAGGACTACAAGGTCAGGACCTTCTTTCAGTATCCGCTCTATACGGGAACGACCGTCACGACCGATGACGTCAACGTGAGATACGAGAGCAAGAAGATGGGATATTACATCTCGATGGATATACCCAAGAGGAAGGCTACTGTGGTGATATTGAACGCAAAGTTCTCAGACAAGATGGGAAAAGAGCTTACGGCGCTGTTCCTGCGGAATCTGGATATCAAGTTCACCCCGTCGGGCTATGAGGTGTCTGGCGCTGGAATCACGCCGTCGATAATGATGGGTACGAAAGAGACGCCTGTGCCGACGTTTGAGATCTCCAGCTTCCAGCTGACGACTGTGTCGGAGGATATGACCACTGCCACTGCCGTATATGATGTTGTGAACAGAATGGGGGAGACAGAGAAGCGTTACAAAGGGCAGTTCTCTGGAAAATATACCTACGTGGCCGAAAACACCGGAAAGCCGAACTGAAAAGAAACGGCATTGACAGAGAAATGTGTGGCATAGGCGGCTGCAGGGCGGCGAAGTGGCATCATTTCTTGAAAAAATCAGGCAAAAGGAGCGGAAATCTACGGATCCGCTCCTTGTTTTGTTTTGCAAGATATTAGGAATTAGGGGCTTGTGGCGCGTGTAAAAGAGTAATGCATTGATAATAAATTTATTTGTAGCTTTAAGATATTTTAAGTATCTTTGCAGACATAAAACGGGGCAGCGATGTCCATGAGTAGCTAACCGGAAATCTAAATTATTAATATATAAGCGATTATATGAATCTTTTGTTGGAGATAAGCAACAACACTCTTGCGGTGACGGCCGTCCTGACGGGCGTCGGACTGGTGTTTGCTGCGTTGCTGATAGCCAAGCTGATCTCGCCGAAGTCGTTTTCAGTGAAGAAAGGGGAACCCTATGAGTGCGGAATCCCCACGCGTGGAGACTCGATGATACAGTTCCGCGCCGGTTATTACATTTTCGCGATTCTCTTCCTTATTTTCGATGTCGAGACCGTATTCCTCTATCCCTGGGCGGTGAGAATGAAGCTTCTCGGCCCCTCCGGCCTCCTTTGCATCGGAATTTTCATGTTTGTATTGGTAATGGGCCTGGCTTACGCCTGGCGGAAAGGAGCGTTGAGATGGAAGTGAACATCAAGAGCATGAAGCATGAGGACTTCAAGGACAACGAATATATCGACAAGCTCGTGGAGGAGCTCAACGCCAGCGGCACAAACGTCGTGGTGGGCAAGCTCGACCAGCTGATCAACTGGGGTATCTCCAACTCGCTCTGGCCGCTCTGCTTCGGCACGAGCTGCTGCGCAATCGAGTTCATGAGCCTCGGCGCCGCGCGCTACGACATGGCGCGCTTCGGTTTCGAGGTGGCCAGAAACTCGCCGCGCCAGGCCGACTATATAATGGTGCAGGGCACGATTGTCTACCGCATGGTGCCGGCGCTTCTCCGTCTCTATGAGCAGCTCGCGGAGCCCAAGTATGTGATCGCCTGCGGCGGATGCGCCGTGTCGGGCGGTCCGTTCAAGAA
>DKYZ01000116.1:19483-19799 GCA_002493515.1 Porphyromonadaceae bacterium UBA7087
GGGCGGTCCGTTCAAGAACTCCTACTGCGTGCTGCCCGGAGTCGACAAGGTTCTCCCGGTGGATGTCTACATCCCTGGCTGTCCTCCGCGTCCCGAGGCTTTCTTCTATGGCCTGATGCAGCTCCAGCGCAAGATCCGCGTGCAGAAATTCTTCGGAGGCACCAACCGCAAGGAGAAGATCGAAGAGTTTTTCGCAGCCCATCCCGAGGAGCGCAAGATGATGAAGGGCTGAAGCCCGGCATTTGCTGAGAATGAACAAACAGCTGAATAACAATCGAACTTTCATTTCAAAATGAGCGATATAAAAGAAAAAATC
>DKYZ01000116.1:20055-20452 GCA_002493515.1 Porphyromonadaceae bacterium UBA7087
ATGAGCGATATAAAAGAAAAAATCGAGAAGATATGCCCGTCGGCCACTTTCTCCGAGGGTGACACCCTCATGGTGAGCGTGCCTGAGAAAGACTGGCATGCCCTCGCCAAGAGCCTCAAGGAAGACCGCGACCTCAATTTCGACGTCCTTTCCGCTGTTGTCGGTATGGACTGGAAGGAGAGCCTCGGTGTGATATATTATCTGACATCTACCTCGCGCAACTGGGAAGTGATCGCTGTCAAGGTGGCGGTGACCGACCGCAAGAACCCGATGATCCACAGCGTCACCGACCTCTGGAAGGTGGCCAATTTCCAGGAGAGGGAGGTCTACGACTTCTACGGCATCAAGTTTATCAACCATCCTGACATGCGCCGGTTCTTCCTGCGCAACGACTGGG
>DKYZ01000116.1:20753-20952 GCA_002493515.1 Porphyromonadaceae bacterium UBA7087
CTTCCTGCGCAACGACTGGGTGGGTTATCCCCTTCGCAAGGATTATGACGCGGATCCCAAGCTCAATCCCGTGCGCAAGGAGGATGAGAAAAACGAAGACGAGACCGTATCATATGTAGAGGACGCCAACGGCAAGATCACAAAGGTGCCCGGAAAGGTGTTCGAGGAAAATGATTATGTGGTCAACATCGGTCCGCAG
>DKYZ01000116.1:21278-21428 GCA_002493515.1 Porphyromonadaceae bacterium UBA7087
CACGGTGTGATGCGTTTCCGCGCCGCCGTCGAGGGAGAGACCGTCAAGAAGGTGGAGGTTGTCTCCGGCTACATCCATCGTGGCATCGAAAAGCTCACCGAGGGTCTGACCTATCCCCAGATACTTCATTTCACCGACCGTATGGACTAT
>DKYZ01000094.1:0-17369 GCA_002493515.1 Porphyromonadaceae bacterium UBA7087
CATGCCTTCGGCATGTTGCCACGGTGTGCTAAACAGTTTTATGTGATACACAACAAGCATGGCTTCATCATCGAAACGAAGGAGGTATATTACGCGCTGAGGAATACTTTTGGCGAGCAGAGCGATATTCCTGGTGTCGAAGTCACGCTTCTTTAGCGTGACTTCGACAACGTAAATCTCTTTGACTTCCTCCACCTCGGCAATAGCCGGGAGAGTTCGGGGTGAAATCCAGTTCACAAAGTCAAGATGCGACACGTTGGCATCGAAACTATCGCGTTGCGACGGTTTCCAGTCAAACCGCTTGTAAATCTGTGATTTCGGAAGCGGTCGCTTGACCTCAGTTGATTTCGGCAGATTCATCATTTGTCATTCGTAGGGACATGCCTTCGGCATGTTGAACTCCTTCAGTATGTTGAACTCCTTCGGCATGTTGAACTCCTTGTATATCAGACACATCGCAAAGCGATGTCCCTACGTTGCGTAAGATTAGAAAACATATTAACTCAAAATCGTCGAGGCCGTGGACTTCATTGCCGAAAAGCGAGCCGCTGTCGCCGTCAAGGAAGGAGAAGAGATCGGTGGTTTCCTTGGTTTTTATCAACGACGATATGGCCTCGCCGAGCAGACGGGAGTAAGTGCCCATACGCTGTCCGTCGCGGGTCTCGGCGTTAAACTTACGGCAAAGTTCAACTATCGGCTCTGACCTGCCACGACAGAGATGGCGCATCCGATCGAGAAGGCTTTTCGGGTCAAGGTGATCTACAATCACCTCTGAGTCCTTAGAGATATAGACCATATAGAAGGGATGCAACCGATTCTTACGGTCGATGTTTACGTCGTTATTGCGATTTTTGAGTACGAAAATCACGCCCGGAGGCGCATCGGGCGCAGACGGTACGATTGCATGAAGCCCCATCGGGGTATGCTCGATGTCGTGCCCCTGTTTCATGTAGTCGAGCAAATCGAGACGGAACTCATTCAAGCCCAAGTCCATGATCGAGACGCCGGTGTTCATCTCCTCAATATCGACGACTTCCTCTTTGAGGCGTTCCAACTGGTCGCGGCGATATTTGAGGTCGCCCTGTTCCTCGGCAGAAAGAGGGTTGTCATCGCCTGTGGCGGTGAGGACAGAGACTTTCATACGGGCCTCGACACGACCTTTGAGATTGATGTAATCGTCAAGGTCCATGTCGGGCCAATGGTTTACAAGTTGGATAACCGCATTGCGCGAGCCGATGCGGTCGATACGGCCGAAGCGTTGGATGATGCGCACCGGATTCCAGTGTATGTCGTAGTTGATGAGGAAATCGCAGTCCTGGAGATTCTGACCTTCCGAGATGCAATCGGTAGCGATAAGCACGTCGATCTCCTCATCGAGTTTCGGGTAGAGCGAGGCTTTATCTTTGGAGATAGGAGAAAAAAGAGTCAGAATGCGGGCAAAATCCTGTAGGGACATGCCTTTGGCATGTTGACCCGATTTAACATCACGAAGCGATGTTCCTACATGGTCACCACTTACAATACCAATGTGCGAGCCAAGTGCTTTTACCACAGGTGCGATGTTATCGTAGAGATACTGAGCAGTATCTGAGAAGGTGGTAATGACTATAATCTTCCTGTTGTCTCCATTTATGGGATTGGCAAACTTGTCGCGTATATCCCCGATGAGCATCTGAAGTTTGCTGTCATGTTCAGGCGTGATGTCTTCGAGCATGAACAACAGAGTGTTCAGATTTTCAAGGTCTTTGGCGAGATAGCCGCGCCACTGAACGTAGTCCATATCCTCCAATGCGATTTTCGTCTTCCTGTTTCCGATAAAGACAGTATCTTCCCTCTCGTCGAAGTCGAGTCCGTAGGAGAAATCATAATCGCAAACCATAGATGGCGATTGCTTAGCCGAAAGATTGTCTATCGCGTTAATGGTAGCCTCGATATATTTCTTGATTCTTTCAAGCGTCAGGCGGAACGAATTGACAGAACTTTCGAGGCGTTTGAGCATATTGATGCTCATAAGTTGCCTGATGCCACGTTCACGGCCACTGCGCGAGAGATTGCCGAAGCGTCTGTCCTCGCGCACTTCCATATACTTCTCCAACTTGCTCGGCAGGATGAAGTCGGAGGGCGTGTAGATAGCGAGGTTCAGTTCAGATACGCTGACGAAAATATCGTTGAAACTAACAGCTGTCGGCAGGTCGGTAAGTTTCGGTGTACGGGAGATTGGTTTCAGCCTTTCGGGGAACTTACCGATGTCGGAAGTGTCGTAATATTGCTCAATATGTTTTCGGCTTCGTGCTATGGTCACGCTGTCAAGAACTTCGAAGAAGTCGAAACTCAACATTTCGAGCAAGGTCTTGGTGGTTCGTTCCTCGGCAGGTAGTTTCGACCAACGATTAAACGCTGTCTGTGCCTGACGGAAAATATCGTCGAGCGAGCTTGATGTTTTCAGTTGAGCGTCCATCAGGGAGCTATCCCCTTCATAGGCGAGGGCAAGTTGATTGCGCAGGTCATTGAAACGGTTGTTGACGGGGGTGGCTGACAGCATAAGCACCTTTGTCTTGACTCCGGCCCGGATAACCTTGTTCATCAACTGCAGATATCGGTTCTCACGCGGATTCTCGTCGTTCTCGTCGGTGGTGACTTTACCGCCGTTGCGGAAATTGTGGCTTTCGTCGATAACGACGAGGTCATAATTGCCCCAGTTGATGTGTTCGAGGTCGAGCCCGTTGCTTTGGCCGGACTGACGCGATAGGTCGGTGTGATAGAGAATATCATAGCGTAGTCGGTCGGCGACAAGAGGGTTATTGACATAGTTGCTGCGATATGTAACCCAGTTGTCATGCAGCTTCTTGGGGCAAAGAACAAGAACGGACTTATTGCGGTTCTCGTAATATTTTATGACCGAAAGGGCGGTGAATGTCTTGCCGAGACCCACGGAATCGGCAAGGATGCAACCGTTGTATTTTTCCAACTTATTGATTATGGCGAGAGCCGCGTCCCGCTGGAAATTGTAGAGTCTGCCCCATATGACGCTCGACTTGAAGCCAGTGGCCTCGTTGGGGAGCTCATCCTCAGAGATATCCTCCAGAAACTCGTTGAAGATATTATAGAGCGTCACGAAGTAGATGAACTCCGGGGCGTTCTCCTTGTATGCGTTGGTGATGTTGTCGAGCACCTGCTCCGTGACCGTCTGCAGCTTTCCGCTGTCGTTCCAGACCTGGTTGAACAGGTTGAGATAGAACCGCGATAACGGCGCGGGGGTGCGCTGGATAAACTGATAGGCGTTGTTGCCGCGTTCGCAGCCAAGGTCAACGGTGGTGAATCCGGTGACGGGCATATAGTTGGTGTCATCCACGTTGATGAAGCCCATCATACTCTCATTAGTACTGTTGGATTTGAAGCAGGCTTTTCGCCGTATCCATTCGGCGCACTCTTTGGCGACTGCTTTGAGCGACAATTCGTTGCGAAGCTTTATCTCAAATTCCGAACCGAACAGATCCCGCTCCCTATTGAGTCTCGGAATATAGAACTCCCTCCGCTGTTTGTCAGTTTTTTCTGTGACAAATGAGGGCGATGTGAATATGAAACGCAACTCCTCAATGTCTTTCAGTTGCTCACGAAGCTCCTGAAAGGCGTATATAGAGAAACTCGCGGCGGCAATGGAAACACGGCTTCCCGGCCTGATGGTCGCCATCAGGTCGTCGCGCAAGGTTTTGTTCACATTGTCAATGAGTTGAGGTTGCTCAGGATATTCCATTGAGGGTCACTCGCTCTCGCAGCCACTGACTCCGGAATGGCGATATCTATCGGTTCATACTAACGAAAAACGGGGAGCCACACCTTGCTCATCCCGCTCCAAGAGGCCTTCGCATTGCCCGTCATAGTAGAATGAGCAATGGTAGAATCACCCCGCGAAGTATGTATATGTAGAAATTCCAACCCATCTCAAAGAGAAATGAGTCGGGATGTACATAGACGTACCCAAGGGGCGTCTACTATTGCTTCATCCTTGACTATGACTTAGAAAGTTGCGAAGTTTCTTAGAGCCAAGAAATAAAGCGTCAGTAACGCCTTTCGTTTTATTAAGTGCCCGCCCAACGCCCGGTGTCGTTCCTCCTCCGAGGCACCACGCATCGCGGGGTTCATATCGCAAAATTAATATTTTTTTTTGATATGGCAAGCGGTTTTTCGAGATTGACTGATTACCTCTGCCCTACTTTTTTGTCATTGACTGTCTCGCCGCCGCGATGGCTGCCGAGGCTCTTCTTGCCGCGTCTTCTGCCATTGCCAGAGCGTTGGTCGCCGCTTCTGAAAGCGATTTTACTGGCTGTACCGTCTTTGTCTCGACAGGAGCTGACGTTTCAGAATCACTTGCGCCCGTCGCCTTGGTCGCGTTGCCTGATGATGTGTTCAGCGGAGCTGTCAGATCGGAAGCCGTTGTGGCTCCGCGCTCGTTGCGGTCTTTTATTATGCTCGTCACGTATACGGTGAAGATCGGGAACATCATCATGCCGAGCGCTGCGAGAAGCACAGACAGCACTCTTCCTACCGGTGTCACAGCGACAATGTTCGACCCGACGGTCGTGACGTCCATAAAGGCCCACCACAATGCATCGGTATAGTTCTGCACTCCAGGATTTATATGGTTCTCGAAAAGATAGAACGCGAGGCTGGAGAAGTATACAGTACACAAAAGAGTCGCGAGATAGGAAATGAAAAGACCGGTGACACGGTTATAGGTAAACCATCCCACCACAATGGCCATTGCGTAGCCGCCCCTTACCAGAGGTACGTACCTCAGACAATATGTAAGCTGTGGGGAGAATGTCCATCCGAAATGGGATATGATGGCGTTATAGGGAATCGAGACGAGGAAAAACAGAAAATGGGTCGCCAAATACCGTTTCCTGTCAGGAGAGATAATAAGCTCTATAAGCCAGTCGGCCAGGAAGATGATGCAGATCCACAGCTGGAGGTCCATGAACTGGGGTTGCCGGTAGAAGGCGAGGTTCTTGAACGTGTCTATTGAGATGCAGACCACCAGGAAGGTCGACAGCAGCAATATTATTATGTGGAGGATAGAGTAGATACCTTCTTTTCTGAAGATAAAGTCGAGATGTGATGTCCTTTGGTTCATAGCGGGTTGATGATTTGGAGATATATCATTAAAAGGTCTTGATATGAGGAATGGTTTAAGGCAGGCCCCTTTTTTAGGTGAATTTCGTTAATAAAACAAAACCAGCCACGCTATACATTAGTTTAATAAAAGAGGGGTTGTATTTTCTTACGACTTAAATAATTAAAAAATAATATGACTATGTCTACTGAAGAAAAAAAATTGGAACATGAGTTATCTCTGTTCCCTCAGACGGTCGCCAGGGGCGTCGGTCAGGTGATGTTCCAGGATAATTACTGGACGGGACTGCTCTTTCTTTGCGGCATCTTCTGGGGTGCTTACTCCGAGGGACTCGGAATCGTGGCGTGGGGAGCGCTGATCGGAGTCCTTGTCTCCACAATCACAGGCTATATACTTAAGCTCCCTGATGAGCATGGCTCAAACGGTCTGTGGGGATTCAACGGAATTCTAGTCGGTTGTGCATTCCCCACATTTCTCGCCAACACCGTCTGGATGTGGCTCGGCCTCATAATATGCGCTATGATGTCAACGTTCGTTCGCTCCGGTCTGAACAAGATAATGGGGCGTTGGAACATCTCGTCACTCACATTCCCCTTTGTGCTCTGCACTTGGGTCTTTCTCCTGTCGGCACGTCTTCTCGAGGGTTTCCCGGCTGCCAATATGGGCACCCCTGAGTTCGCTCATGGCGACCACACTTTCCTCTCGCTGGCTTTTGGCGACCTTGTCCTTTACTGGCTGAGGGGAATATCCCAGGTGTTTCTGATCAATTCGTGGGTCACGGGCATATTCTTTCTTGCCGGTCTTGCCGTAAGCAACTGGCGTGCGGCCATGTGGGCGGCCATAGGGTCGGCTCTCGCCCTTTTCATAGCAATAATCTGGAAGGGCCCGGGCCAGGATATCGCCAATGGGCTTTATGGATTCAGCGCCGTTCTTACGGGCATAGCCCTCGGCTCCACGTTCTGCAACGACAGCTGGCGCTCAGCGATATGGGCTTTGCTGGGAATTATCGTCACGGTATTTGTCCAGGCGGCCATGAACGCGTTTTTTGCGCCGATGGGGCTTCCTACCCTCACAGGCCCGTTCTGTGTCGCGACCTGGATGTTCCTCTTTCCGGATTATAAGTTTTTCCGTCCGGAGAAATCATAAATATATGTATTATGAATGATTCAAGTCAAAAAACGCAGGCCACCGGGGTTTATACCGTTGCAGACGCTCCTTTGAGCTGGCGCCATATCGGAATTGTGGCATCGGCCTCTTTAGGGCAGCTGATCGGAACCGGATTGGCTACGTTGGTTTCCGTGATTATCCCGCTGATCCAGATTCTCGGCCATCCGCATCTCTCTTCGGTGATGCAGGGGCTGATAGGGGCTGCCGACCTGATTGGCATCGCCATAGGGTCTGCCATTTTCGGAAAACTTATTGACCGTAACGGTTATCTGTTCTATTTCAGGCTTTGTCCGGCCATTGTGCTGGCGGCTTCATTGGTGGCTTTCTTTGTGCCGGATGTGACTGTGCTCATTATTTGCCTTTTTATAATGGGTCTCGGCATTGGTGGCGAGTATTCCCTTGATTCCGCCTACATTTCCGAGCTTATGCCTGCCAAATGGAAATTCATAATGGTAGGAAGCGCCAAGGCTTCCAGTTCATTAGGTAATATAGGTGTGGCAGCCGTATGTTTCTGGATTGTATCTGGATGGACGGATGCCGCTGAATGGCCGAATCTCCTTTGGGTCGTGGCGGTGATTGCTGGTGTGATGCTTCTTTCGAGAATCGGATTTCACGAGAGCCCGCAATGGCTGCTTGATCAGGGCAAGACTGCCGCAGCGGAGAAAGCCGCTCATGAATTTCTCGGCGACAACGTCTATATCGAGCCTGTCAAGCCCCATGATGTCGTGAAGTCCACTGCTTCTGAGAAAAGAGCGACCGCAGGAGGCCCGTCGGGCAACCTTTTGATGTGGTCTTTCATAAAGAATAATGTGCGCAACGTGATATTCACAGGAATCCCGTGGGCATGCGAGGGGCTGGGTGTATATGGAATAGGTGTCTTCCTCCCCATTCTTGTCATGGTGCTTGGTCTTGAGCCGGCAAACCATGGCGAAGGCATCCGCCATGTCGCTTCATCGGTGGAAATCACCCTCTGGATAAGCTGCATCATCCTTCCCGGTTTTGTCATAGGCCTTCTTATAATAGGAAAGCTGAAAGGTTTCCGCCAGCAGGCTCTCGGTTTCTATATGTGTGCTGTTTCCCTTCTGGTTCTGCTTCTCGCCTACCGTTATCATTGGGATAAATGGATAGCGATCGGCGCGTTCATGGCCTTTGAGCTTTTCCTCAACATGGGGCCGCATCTTATGACATACGTACTACCTTCAAAGATATATCCAGTCAAAGACCGTGGCGCGGGAACCGGTATTGCGGCTTCCATAGGCAAGATAGGAGCCGTATTGGGAGTCTTCTTTATTCCCGTCCTTCTTAAGACAGGGGGCGCTGATCTGGTTCTTATCGTCTCTATCACGGTAATGCTCATAGGCGGTATTGTCACTGACATGTTTCGTCCTGAAACAAACTGAGCGATAACTCTGCGGCAGATAAAAGAAAAGGAGCGGAAATTTCCGCTCCTTTTCTTTTATCTGCCGCAGTTTATCTCCAGGGGAATTCCTCCGGAATCGGAACTCCCTTGACTGTCATCCTTACTCTCGAACAGAACTCCCTTACCAGTTTCTTAACGGGACCTGTCTCCATTCCTATAACCTTATATAGAAGGCCTGCGTCATTGGGCAGCCGTGTGATTCCTGCTGCGAGTTTCTTGTCTCTGTCGATGAATGCGTCGGTCGCGGCATAGATTTCATCGGCTTTATCCCTGGGGGTCATGACAATGACATTGGCGAAGACATCGAATGAACCCATTATGCCCAGATTCCTCGGATTCTCTTTTTCTGGCTGAATCACGAATTTCTCACGGAATAGCTCTTCGCCGTCGGGCCGTGAGCCTGTACAGCATACGGAAAGAATGTCGAACTTATACAGTTCTCCCTCCTTGTAATATTTTCTTCCGGCCATGTATATCTCGGAATATGTCACGGTAGCCGTCGGATCGACCACAAGACTTGTCTTGCTTATATACCGGCTGTTCCTGCAGGGTATCATGGGCTCCGGAAGATATTCAAGATACGCGTCTTTCTCCAGGATGATGTTCTGAACCATACCGGCATAGTTGCAGTTCATCTCAGCGACCTTGGTGGCAGCTCCTGTCGAGACAAAAGCGAAAGCCCCCTCCCTGAGGGTTATGTCCTGCCGGTATCGGTCGCCTTCCATATTCTGTCCGCTGTTGGAAAGGATATAGACACATGGCATATCAGGCATCTCCTCGTCGAAATAGAGAGCCTGCTGCGCTATCAGGGGCACTCTCCGGTCAAGGTCACGAAGAATGCATTTTCCTCTGGGGTCAATCTCGAATCCCATGCGCAGATAGCCGTATTTCCCCGGGGCGCCGACATACATCGCCTTAGGCTTCGTGTCATAAGGCTTCATTTCCCGGGAATCGGAGAAATCCACGTCAGGCACCGACGACGTCTTGTGGCCGAGCTGATAATCGAATCCCATCTCAGCAGCTTGACTGCGCCTTGTCGAAAAGCGCCATTTTGAATATGAGGTCTACGAGCTCGTTGATTCCCTCCCCTGTCATGCAGTTGGTGAATACAAACGGTTTGCCCGGACGCATTAGTCTGGAGTCTCTGTCCATTACCGAAAGGTCGGCATGCACGTATGGAGCGAGATCCGTCTTGTTGATGACAAGGATATCGCTCTGTGAGATGCCGGGGCCATCCTTCCTCGGAATTTTGTCGCCCGCGGCTACATCGATTACGTAAATGAAGAAATCCACAAGCGCCGGGGAGAAAGTAAGGGTAAGATTGTCTCCGCCAGATTCGATGAGCACGATATCAGTGTCTGGGAACTTCTCCTCCATCTCCTCTACAGCGGCGATATTCATCGAGGGATCTTCCCTGACGGCTGTATGCGGACATGCTCCCGTCTCCACTCCTATTATCATGTCTTCGACAAGAATTCCCTTGAGTGTCTTGCGCACATGCTTGGCGTCTTCCGTAGTTACTATGTCGTTGGTTATGATGAGCACCTTCTGCCCCATTTCAAGGAGCCGGGGTGTGATTGCCTCTATGAGGGCGGTTTTCCCGGATCCTACGGGGCCGCCTATTCCTATTCTGCAAGTATTTCCCATTTTGTACAAGAATTAAAGTTGTTGATAATGAAATTACATAACGCGGCTACGTCATGGTAGCCCTTGGCATCAGCCTTCGTCAGTTCATGAACATTCTCATGTTGCCCTTCTCATGGAGTGATGCCAGTATGTCAAGCTGCGGATAGAAGGCATGCATCTCTTCGAGATCCATCTCCTTTGCCTGGTCATACATACTGTCGGCATCGGAGGCAAGTTTGAAGAGAATCCTCTGTGTGTCGTAGTGCGAGACCTTAACACATCTTAAGGCAGCGCTCAGCACCATATTGATTATTCCGTACTGATGTGAGCTGAAAAGCGATTTCTCGTCTATGCCGGCTACCGCGAATGCAAGTCCCTGGGCCACAGGATAAGTGCCCGGTACTGTTTCAGAATTGATTTCTTCAAGCCACTTGCCTATCATTTCATTCTCCGGGAAGAGCCTCATGGAGAGCTCCGCGAGCTTCTTACCCATTCTGCGAAGCATCAGGCGGGCCTCCGCGTTCATCTTGAACATCAGCAGATAGCGGTCGGCATGCGCTATGGTCCCGTAGTCTCCGCGCAAGTATGCTCGGTGTACGTGAAGAGCGGCCACACCATCGCTGAAAGCGGCCTGATATGCCTGCGACCGTGTGAACTCCTCCAGAGTCCGTGCATCGTGGACTATATTCTCAAACGACGCTGTCTCCAGACCGTTGGAGAATGAGAAAGTCCCGACAGGAAACGTGGAGTCTGTGAACTGCAGCAGATGCATTATTGTTGTCAACGGCATGACACTATCTATATGTTGATTAATGAATTGATTCAGATTCGCATCCGCATCCGCAGTCCCCATGCTCGTGGTGATGTCCTTCCGGGTCACTATGGTGATCGTGCTCATGAGTGTGCTCATGGCCATCGGCATGGCTGTGGAAGGTATGGCCGCCGTCATGGGAATGGATATGGCTGTGGCTCTCCTGGCCTGCGCCTCCGAAAAGACGGCGTATCTCGTGAGGAGCAAGATATGGTATTATCTCCATCCCTTTCTGAAACTCGAACGTAATGTCATCTATGTGATGTGTCTCCATTACAGACAGCATTACCTTCTTGTCTACTGTTAGCGGAACATATACCTTTGTGCCTTTTACTACTGCCGGCCAGTGCTGGTTGCCTATGGCGTGTCCGAGTTCAACGGCATGGCGGATTATCGTGTCGGGATCTTTTGAGGCGAGCCCACTCAGGTCGACTACTAAAACCGGACTCAACTCTATGCGTATCACTACTGCCTTTCCAGTCTCCGGGTCATATGACAGTATGTCGCCGTCGGCCACCTGCGAATGTCTTGCCAACGCCACCGGATATTCCGTGCCGCTGACTCCTTTGGCCAGGAAACGGCTCTTCTGGGCTGTCCATTGGTCAAGGAATACATAGTCTATATCGGCATTCTCGAGCTTCTCTTTCCATTCTGGCGACAACAGCATGTTGCCTACCACTTCGTTGTAGATTTTCATATTTGCAGAGCAAAATGTTTTTAGTGATTAAAAAGGTAAGGTAGAGGTGAAACCTCTGCCTTACCGTATGGATTGTATGATTTATCAGCTGAACCAGTAGAGCTGTGCCAGAGGCAGCTGCTTTGCTGGCGGAACATAGGCCAGCTCGCCGTCTACGGTCACATAGAACGTCTCCGGATTTACCTCGATCTGAGGTGTGGCCGTGTTGCGCACCATATGTGCCTTCGTAATCTGGCGTGTGCCGTGTACGGGATAGATGATACTCTTGAGGTCGAGCTTCTCCTTGATGCCGAGGTCGAACGATGCTTTCGATACGAATGTCATCCTCGTGTTGGGGAGTGAACCGCCGAAGTCGCCATACATCGGGCGCATGATCTTGGGCTGCGGTGTGGTGAGGGATGCATTGGGGTCTCCCATATTTGCCCAGTTGATAAGGCCTCCCTTTATCACGAGCTGAGGCTTCACGCCGAAGAATGCCGGTTCCCAAAGCACGAGGTCGGCCATCTTCCCGACGGCAATTGAGCCGAGCACGTCGGATATACCGTATGTGATTGCCGGGTTGAGGGTAATCTGTGCAAGATAACGGAGCACACGGAAGTTGTCGTTCCCTTCTGCGTCCTCGGGCAGCTTGCCTCTTACGGACTTCATATATGAGGCCATCTGGAACGTACGCATGAAGGATTCTCCTACACGTCCCATGGCCTGCGAGTCGGAAGATACCATGGATATGATTCCGAGGTCATGGAATATGTTTTCAGCCGACTGCGTCTCGGGTCGTACCCTGCTCTCTGCGAAAGCCACATCCGAGGGTATGTTTGGATTGAGATTGTGGCATACCATGATCATGTCGAAGAGCTCAGCCTGCGAGTTTACTCCGAACGGCAGAGTCGGGTTGGTCGACGAAGGAAGCACGTTCTGCAGCGAGGCCACTTTCAGAAGGTCGGGGGCGTGGCCGCCGCCGGCTCCCTCGGTATGGTATGAGTGGATTGTACGTCCGTCGATTGCAGCGATGGTATCTTCCACATATCCTGACTCATTGAGGGTATCCGCGTGAAGGGCTACCTGAACATCGTAGTAGTCCGCGATTTCCATGCAGGTGCGAATCGCCGCCGGGGTCGTCCCCCAGTCCTCATGGAGCTTGAATCCGCAGGCTCCGGCCTCCAGCTGTTCCTGCAGGTTCTCCTTGCAGGCGCAGTTGCCTTTTCCAAGAAGCCCCACGTTGATTGGAAGTCCGTCGAGCGACTGAAGCATCCTTGCGAGATTCCACGGGCCGGCTGTGATTGTCGTTCCGTTTGATCCGTCGGTCGGGCCCACACCGCCCCCAATGAGGGTCGTTATGCCGTTGCTCAGGCAGTTGAACGCCTGCTGGGGGGCCACCATATGGACGTGTCCGTCAATACCGGCGGCTGTCAGGATCATATGCTCTCCTGAGATGGCGTCGGTAGAAGGCCCGGTCACAAGAGTTGGTGTAACACCCTTCATCACGTTCGGGTTGCCCGCTTTGCCTATGCCGGCTATCTTGCCGTCTTTCACACCTACGTCAGCCTTGATGACTCCCAGGATGGGGTCAAGAACAGTGACGTTGGTGATCACAAGGTCGAGGCTTCCGGCTTTGGATGTGCATTCGTTGGCCAGCCCCATGCCGTCGCGCAGGGTCTTGCCGCCGCCGTATACTGACTCATCGCCGTATACTCTCAGATCTTTCTCTATCTCTACATACAGATCGGTGTTTGCCAGGCGGATCTTGTCACCTACCGTGGGGCCGAAAAGCATGTTGTTTTCTTTTCTTGATATTGTTGCCATGTGGAATCAATATTATTTTTTGATTTCGTTTTGAGTATACTCTCCCTCTTCAGCCTCTTCGGTGGCGAACTTGTAGCCATATTCCTTCATGCGGCGTATCCCCTCGATACGTTTGGGATAGTATGTGGGGGTGTCTTCGAGACCTGCGTACCCATTCGCGAGGTCGTCGAAGCCGATGACACGCTGCTTGCCGGCAAAAGCCACAACCTCCACCTCTTTTTCCTCTCCGGGCTCGAAGCGGATGGCTGTGGTGGCGGGAATGTTGAGATGGTAGCCGAATGCCTTCGGACGGTCAAATTCAAGAAAGCGGTTCACCTCGAAGAAGTGATAGTGGGAGCCTACCTGGATGGGACGGTCGCCCGTATTGCGCACTTTCAGTTTTACCGTGCGGCGGTTGGTGTTGTATTCTATGGGATCCTCGGCGAGAATAACTCCTCCTACAGGACAGTATTCCTTGGGTGTGAATCCCGGTGTCTTGGGATATTCTATATCGGGGCGCTTGTCATATACGCCTGTGGGAGTCGTGTATTCCTGAGGCGCGGACGCTTGATTGTTCTGATCCATATTGACTTGTGATTTGTTGAGGTGTACGTTTTTTTACTTGATGGGGTTGTGTATGCTGACAAGGCGTGATCCATCGGTGAAGACAGCCTCGACCTGAAGCAATGTTATCATGTCGGCCACACCGTCCATGACATCCTCTTTCTTAAGCACAGCTGCTGCCTGGGTCATGACCTCCTCCACTGTCTTGCCCTCTCTTGCGAGCTCGAGGGCTGCGCTTGTGATGTAGGCCACAGATTCCGGATAGTTGAGTTTCAGACCTTTCTTGAGCCTACGTTCCGCTATCAGTCCGACGCAAAGCAGAGTGAGCTTGTCTTGCTCTTTTGGGGTGAAATGCATAATTAAGGTGTTTTAAATTGATATTGTATCAGATTATTTATTATCCTGCTTTATTAACAATTCCCATAGAAGATTGTTTATGGTATTCGAGATTTTATTGGTAAAAGTAAAAAAACGCCGGTCTCGCTAAATTTTTTAGCGAGACCGGCGAAGCTTGTCTTGTGCCGGTTATCGACCGGCTATTTCAAAAGGATTCAGTCTTCTATGATTCTGCGGGCACCCAGATAACGGGAGGCGTAATACCCTGTGTTGGTGTCTATTCTGATACCCCCCTTGATGGCGGCATGGATGAATTTGAACGAACCGCTCTCATTGTCGGCGCTGACCACAATTCCCACGTGGCCAACGTTCTTTCCGGAACGTCGGCTTGTAAAAAACACGAGGTCGCCTTTCCTGAGTGATTTCGTGTCTACAGGAGTGCCTTGGGTGTATTGTGCCCGGGAAGAGGGGCTGAGGTTATATCCGAACTGACGGTAAACATAGCTTGAGAATCCGGAACAGTCGAAGGCGTTGGGTCCTTTGGAGCCGGCGCGGTATCTTTTCCCCATATGGGTGCGCGCCTCTTTCAGGAGGTCATCCACAAGACGTTCGTTTTCTTCTGAGAAGACATTTTCTGCGGCGTTTTCACGGCGTGTCACGTCCTCACGGATAAAATCCTTGATCACAGCCTTGTCGATGCGGCTTTTGGCATTGGCGAGCTGCTCCTGGTGTGCTTTACGGTGAGCCGAGATGGAAGAGGTCGGTTTTTTGGCTCCCGCACATAGTGAAGATGCCGCAACCGCTATTATTATTAAAGTATTTCTTAGTTTCATGTGGGCTAAATCATTGGGTATGGGGAATATGTATTTCCCTCGGAAGTGATTGCAAAGTTAAGGCTTTTTCCTGACAATCCAAATTATAGCACTGGATATCAGGTCTTTTTTAATATTATTTTAGATTCGGCACACTATCCGTATATGTGTGCAATATGTTGTGGAGAGAGTCTTAAAACATTTCCTTAAATTCTCCGTTTATAATATGGCTGCGGTTTGCCGGCCATTGGTATATTCTTAAAGTAAGAATTTAAATAAAACATTATAATTAGCATTGTATGAGAAATGTAATCATTGCAATGGGAGTCCTGGCCACGGCGGTGCCTGCAGTGGCTAAGGATCGTGTCACACATAATCCCGACCTGACCAACACAGAATCGATTCTTCACGTATGGAGCTGGAGCTTTCCAGAGATAGCGAGAAGCATGCGCCAGATCAAGGACGCCGGTTTCGCCATGATTCAGACGTCGCCTGTGCAGCACTGTTATAATCCCGAGGGCTCCGGAAAGCTTATTTTCGACGATAACGTCAAGGAAGGAAACTGGTATTACTATTACCAGCCTACAGACTGGAAGATAGGAAACCAGATTCTCGGCACCAAGGAGCAGATGGTGAATATGATGGATTCCGCCGCTAAATATAATATAAAGGTGATTGTGGATGTTCTGCCCAACCACACTGCCTTTGATGTCGACGCAGTCTCGGATGATTTCTACAAGGCTGTCGGCGGTCGCGACAAGATGTTCCATTCCGAGGGTCTCAAGCCTGTGGAGGATTACAACGACCGCTATCAATGCACTCTGTGGGGGTCGGGTGCCCTTCCCGATGTCAACACGGAGAATCCCGATTTCCAGAAATACTACATGCAGTTCGTCAACGAGCTGCTTGGGATGGGAGTCAAGGGATTCCGCTACGATACCGCCAAACATATAGGAGTGCATTCCGATCCGGTCGACACCGCCTCGGGAGTCAAGGAGAATGACTTCTGGGACGTGGCTACCGGCAGGAAATCGGTAAAGGGCGTGAAGCTTGCGGTTCCATATGACTCTCTGTTTGTATATGGAGAGATTCTCCAGGACAAGAATGTCCCGGAGGCTGAGTATGCCGATTATATGGGACAGACAGCATCCGGCTATGGCCATATACTGAGGGAAGCATTGGAGAAAGGGACGATGAACGGACTCGATCTCAAGAGCTGGCATCACACATCCGCTCCCGAGTATCTCACCACCTGGGTGGAGAGTCATGACACCTATGCCAATGCGCATGAGTCAGCTCACCTGACAGACGACCAGATACGTGCGGGGTGGGTTTTCCTGACTGCGCGTCAGAACGGCACTCCCCTCTTCTTCAGCCGCCCCGCCGGGTCGACACGTCAGAAATACTGGGGCAACAACGTGCTTGGGGCCAGGGGCAATGATGAGTTCTTTCATCCGGAGGTAGAGGCGGTCAACAAGTTCCGTACAGCCATGAAGGATGAGAAGGAGGATATCCAGATTTCCGACAACGGTCAGCTTGTGGTGGTCAACCGGGGAAAGAAAGGGGCTGCGGTTGTCAATATCAACTCCCTGTCCAATCAGGTGGATCTCCCGACCGGTCTTCCTGACGGAACATATAGAGACATAGTATATGGCAAGGAGTTCAAGGTGAGAAAAGGAAGGCTCAAGGGTATAGCCGGACCGTTAAGAAGCTATATTTTAGTGAAATAAATGTTTAATAAGCGTGCCAGACTGAATATGGGTGGATTTCTCTGATGGTTTTGGCACGCTTTTTGCTTGATTGGGATATAGAATATAAAATTATAACCGTAAATAAATTTAGATATGAACATCAGACCTTTGGGCGACCGCGTTCTTATCGAACCGACCGCAGCGGAAGAAGTCACAATGGGTGGCATCATCATACCGGACTCAGCAAAAGAGAAACCTCTCAAGGGCACCGTGCTCGCAGTGGGCAACGGCACCAAGGATGAGGAGATGGTGCTCAAAAAAGGAGACACCGTGCTCTACGGCAAATATGCCGGCTCTGAAATTGAGTTTGAGGGCGTTAAATATATCATGATGCGCCAGAGCGACGTGCTCGCTGTGATCGACTGAGACGCAGTCCGCTGAATAATGTTATTCCTGAATATTCAAATCAACCATGGCAAAAGAGATTAAATTCAATATCAAGGCTCGCGAGGAGCTTAAAAAAGGTGTCGACGCTCTTGCCGACGCCGTGAAGGTGACACTGGGTCCCAAGGGACGCAATGTGATTATTGAGAAGAAGTTTGGCGCACCCCACATCACAAAGGATGGTGTGACTGTAGCCCGTGAGGTAGAGCTCGAGGATGCGTTTCAGAACATGGGTGCGCAGCTTGTGAAGGAAGTGGCTTCCAAGACTGGCGACCAGGCTGGTGACGGCACAACTACAGCGACTGTCCTTGCCCAGGCTATCGTGAATGTAGGCCTCAAGAACGTGGCTGCCGGTGCCAATCCCATGGACCTCAAGCGCGGAATCGACAAGGCTGTGTCTTGTGTCGTAGAGGGCATCAAGGCTCAGAGCCAGGAGGTAGACGACGATATCAACAAAATCGAGAATGTGGCCCGCGTATCGGCCAACAACGATGAGGAGATCGGCCGTCTTATCGCCGAGGCCATGCAGAAGGTCAAGAAAGAGGGCGTGATAACAGTCGAGGAGGCCAAGGGAACTGAGACCACTGTCGATGTTGTCGAGGGTATGCAGTTCGACCGCGGATACATCTCCCCCTATTTCGTGACAAATTCCGAGAAGATGGAGTGTGAGATGGATTCTCCCTATATCCTTCTCTATGACAAGAAGATCTCGAATCTCAAGGATATGCTTCCTATCCTGGAGGCTGTGGCCCAGAGCGGCCGTCCCCTGCTCATCATTGCCGAGGACGTCGACAATGAGGCTCTCGCTACTCTCGTGGTGAACCGTATACGCGGCTCCCTCAAGATCTGCGCTGTCAAGGCTCCCGGATTCGGCGACCGCCGCAA
>DKYZ01000094.1:17648-26947 GCA_002493515.1 Porphyromonadaceae bacterium UBA7087
GTCAAGGCTCCCGGATTCGGCGACCGCCGCAAGGAGATGCTTGAGGACATCGCTATCCTCACTGGTGGTAATGTCATCAGCGAGGTCAAGGGCATGCAGCTCGCCCAGGCCAAGGTAGAGGATCTCGGTACAGCTGAGAAGATCACCGTCAATAAAGACAATACCATCATTGTCAACGGTGCCGGAAGCAAGGAGGCAATCGCCAACCGCATCCACCAGATCAAGGCTCAGATCGAGACAACCACTTCCAACTATGACAAGGAGAAACTTCAGGAGCGTCTCGCAAAACTCGCCGGTGGTGTAGCCGTGCTCTATATCGGTGCTCCCTCGGAGGTTGAGATGAAGGAGAAGAAAGACCGCGTGGACGACGCTCTCTCAGCTACGAGGGCTGCGATTGCCGAGGGTATAGTTCCCGGCGGTGGCGTGGCTTACATACGCTGCATCGACGCTCTTGACCAGCTCAAGGGTGACAACGACGATGAGTCGACAGGTATTGCCATCATCCGCCGCGCAATCGAGGAGCCTATGCGTCAGATTGTAGAGAACGCTGGCGTGGAGGGTGCCGTCATTCTCCAGAAAGTGCGTGAGGGCAAAGGCGATTTCGGTTACAATGCCCGCACAGACACATTCGAGAATTTCTTCGAGACGGGTGTCATCGATCCTGCCAAAGTGACTCGTGTGGCTCTTGAGAATGCCGCAAGCATCGCTGGAATGTTCCTTACCACAGAATGTGTCATCGCTGACAAGAAGGAGGATAATCCTGCTCCCGCAATGGCTGCTCCCGGCATGGGCGGCATGGGTGGCATGATGTAATCAGTCTTCTGTCTGAACCATATTCCATAGAGCGTGTCTCATCGCGAGACACGCTTTTTTAATGTCGTCAGTCTCCGTATATGGGCTTTTTTTATTAACTTTATGCCGTGAATCGGTGCGCCTCTGCAAAGGCGACGCATTTTCAGTTGCATAAGAAACAAACATCATCAGAAAGTGATCAATATAAATAATCTGTCGGTGGAGTTTTCCGCACGACCTTTATTTTCAAATATAGGGTTTGTAATCAACCGAAACGACCGGATAGCCCTTACCGGAAAGAACGGGGCCGGGAAGTCTACATTGCTCAAGATTCTTGCCGGGCTTCAGCAGCCTACGTCCGGTTCTGTATCTGTTCCTAACGGAGTCTCGGTAGGTTATCTCCCTCAGCAGATGGAGGTGGCTGATGACACGACTCTCTTTGAGGAGACAGCCAAGGCTTTCGCCGACAAGGTCTCCTATGAGGATATGCTTGCCGATACGCTTGCCGAGATAGAGCGTCGTGACGATTATGAGTCGACTGAATATGCCCAGCTGCTTGAGAGGATGGATTATCTCAACCAGCGGATGGCTATGGAGGCATCTGAGAATGTAGAGGCTGAGATCGAGAAGACTCTTGTGGGTCTCGGTTTCTCAAGAAATGATTTTTCCAGGCCTACTTCCGAGTTCTCGGGAGGATGGCGAATGCGTATTGAGTTGGCGAAGATACTTCTGAGGCGCCCCGATGTGCTTCTTCTCGACGAGCCTACCAACCATCTTGACATTGAGTCGATCCAATGGCTGGAACAGTTTCTTCTGTCGAAGGCCCGTGCCGTTGTGCTTGTGAGCCATGACCGTGCCTTTCTCGATAATGTGACGACACGCACTATAGAAATCACCTGTGGCAGGATATTCGACTACAAGGTGAAATACTCAGATTTTGTGGTTCTGAGGAAAGAACGGGTAGAACAGCAGACGAGAGCCTATGAAAACCAGCAGAAGATGATTGCGGAGACGCGGGAGTTCATTGAGAGGTTCCGCTACAAGCCCTCTAAGGCTGTCCAGGTCCAGAGCCGAATAAAGCAGTTGGAGAAGATTGTCCCCATAGAGGTGGATGAGGTCGACAATTCTCACCTGCGTCTTAAGTTTCCCCCTGCTCCCCGCTCGGGCGATTGTCCTGTCATTGCGGAGGATGTAGCCAAGAGCTATGGGTCGCATACCGTGTTCTCCAATGTGACTTTCACTTTGAAGAGGGGTGATAAGGTGGCGTTTGTCGGCAAGAACGGCGAAGGAAAATCCACATTGGTGAAATGTATCATGGATCAGATTCCCTATGATGGCGAGCTAAGGAAAGGATTCAATGTGAAGATAGGCTATTTCGCGCAGAATCAGGCCCAGTTGCTCGACGGGGAACTGACGGTGTTCGACACGATAGATAATGTGGCTACGGGCGACATGCGTACCAAGGTCAGGGATATCCTCGGGGCGTTCATGTTCGGCGGAGAGGCATCCGACAAAAAGGTCAAGGTCCTTTCGGGCGGCGAGAAGACTCGACTGGCCATGATAAAGCTCCTGCTTGAGCCAGTGAACTTTCTGATACTCGATGAGCCTACCAATCATCTTGATATGCGCACCAAGGATATCCTGAAGGGCGCGATAAAGTATTTTGACGGCACTGTGATTGTGGTCAGCCATGACCGTGAGTTTCTTGACGGTCTTGTAGACAAGGTTTATGAGTTCGGCGGAGGAAAAGTCGTTGAGAATCTGGGAGGAATTTATGATTTCCTCAGAAAAAAAAATCTGGGGGCTCTTTCTGAGCTGGAGCTTTCCACATCTCCTACCGCAAATGAGGATAAGGAGAAAGTTGCTGAGGATAGTGAATCACAGTCTTCCGAACCTACTGCAAAGGAGTCATATGCCATGCAGAAGGCTCGCGAGAAGGAGGTCAAGAAAGCTGAAAAAGCTGTCAGGGAGGCGGAGGAAAGGATTTCCAAATTGGAATCCGAGCAAAAGGATGTGGAGGATGCTCTTTCGAAGGGCGATTCATCAGCGGAGACCCTTGATAGATATGCCGGAATCACGGAGAAACTGGAAAATGCCATGGCTGAATGGGAGGAAGCCCAGACAGCTCTTGAGAATATATTGAAAACCAATAATATAGGATAAGAGGATATGGAAGAATATATGAATAAGGAAACCGGAAAAACCACGTCTGCGGGAATACGTCATGGAATCGATGTCGCGAACCTCGATACCGAGGTTTCTCCCAAGGTGGATTTTTATAAATATGCCTGTGGAGGATGGCAGAGAAGGCATCCGATACCGCCTGAATTTGCAAGCTATGGCACTTTCAGCGTGTTGAGCGAGAATGCCCGCAAACAGCTCAAGGAATTGATACTCAACCTTCAGCATCATCCGGATGTCGGCATCAAGGACACAGAGGCTCAGAAGGTATCTGATCTGTATGCATTGGGAATGGACGAGGAGAGGCTGAATCGTGAGGGCGCGTCTCCTCTCAGCCAGATTCTCCAGCGTCTTTGGCATTTCGATATGTCGGAACTTCCGTCTTTGATAGCGTGGCTTCATCTGGGTCTTTCAAGTGTGTTCTTCGGCTCAGGCGTAGGCCCCGATGCAAAGGATTCCGACATGAATGTCATGCATCTTGCAGAGGCTGGTCTTGGCCTCGGTGACCGCGACTATTATATAGAGGACAATGAGACCAACCGCAGGATAATGGACGCCTATCGTGTCTATGTCAAGAGAATGATGGAGCTTATCGGCTATGATGCCCAGGCTCAGGAGCGTGTATGGGAGAATGTCATAGCGGTTGAGACTGATTTCGCACGTCATAAGATGACCAGGGAGCAGCATCGTGACCCCCTCTTGAGATACAACATGATGTCTCTGGCCGAATTGAAAGATAATTATCCGTCTTTCGACTGGGACGCATATTTCAAGGGGATAGGTGTGATTCCCGACAAGGTTAATGTCATGTCGACGGATTTCTATGGTTTCCTTAACGATTATCTTCCGTCCCTGTCTCGCCAGCGTATCGAGGACTATCTGGTCTATTCGTTTGTGTCGGATTCATCCGGCGTTCTGAGCGACGATTTCTCGGAGGCCAATTTCGAGCTTTATGGCCGTGTGATGAGCGGCACTGAAGAGCAGCGTCCGAGATGGAAAAGGGCGATGGGTCTCACAAACTCAATTCTTGGAGAGGCTGTGGGCAAACTTTATGTGGAGAAATACTTCCCCCCCTGCAACAAGGAATATATGCTTCGTCTTGTCGAGAATCTCCGGAAGGCGCTTGCTGTCCATATTGAAGACCTGAGCTGGATGAGCCGTCCTACCAAAGATCTGGCTCTTGAGAAACTTGATGCCCTGAAGGTGAAGATAGGATATCCCGACAAGTGGAAGGATTATTCGGGGATACATATCAACCCCGATGATTCATATATGGAGAATGTGAGGAGGGCTTCCGTATGGTTTGCTGAGGATAATTACAAAAAGTGCGGAAAGCCGGTCGACAAGTCTGAATGGCATATGACTCCGCAGACTGTCAATGCCTATTATTCCCCCCTGAACAACGAGATTTGCTTCCCTGCCGGAATCCTTCAGCCCCCGTATTTCGATCTTGCTGCCGACGACGCCGTCAATTACGGCGCAATAGGTGTTGTCATAGGTCATGAGATGACTCATGGCTTCGACGACCAGGGACGCCATTTTGATAAAGACGGTAATTTGAATGAATGGTGGCAGCCTGAGGATGCTGAGAAATTCAATAAACTCGCCGACGGCCTTGTGGCTCAGTTTGACGCTGTCGAGGTGGCTCCAGGCGTTCATGCCAACGGACGTTACACCCTTGGCGAGAACATAGCCGACCAGGGCGGCCTCCGTGTGGCGCTCACTGCTTACGAGTCAATGGCCGGGAATGAAGATGGCCACGTGGCTGACGGATACTCTCCCTTGCAGAGATTCTATCTGTCTTATGCGGGAGTATGGGCCGGAAACATACGGGAGGAGGAGATACTTGAACGAACGAAGACCGATCCACATTCTCTCGGAAGAAACAGGGTCAATGTCACTCTCAGGAACATAGCGCCCTTTTTTGATGCTTTCTCAATATCGGAAGGCGATCCGATGTTCCGCCCGCAGGATGAGAGGGTGATAATCTGGTGATGCGGTATGTATGCTCTGATCGGATACCCCCTTGGCCATTCCTTCTCCGCTGATTTCTTTAACAGTAAGTTCGCGCGTGAGGGCATTGATGACGAATACAGGCTGTGCCCGCTGAAGTCGTTCGCGGAGTTTCCGGATTTCCTGGAAAGGAATCCCCGTCTGGAGGGTTTCAACGTGACAATACCATATAAGGTGGATGTCATTGATACGCTTGACTTCATTTCTGAAGAGGCCCATGGGATAAATGCCGTGAATGTTGTCAAGATATTCGACCGGGCCAGAGGGCGTGCGGGTCTTCCCTGCAGGCTTGCCGGATATAACACTGACGCGCCTGCGTTTCTGGAATCGCTGAAACCAATGCTTCGCGATGACATTGACAGGGGATTGGTCCTGGGGACAGGGGGCGCTTCAAAGGCCGTGGTCTACGCTTTACGTAAGTTGGGCGTGGAGCCACAGCTTGTGTCGCGAAGTCCTGAGGATGGCGAGATTGGCTATGATGCTCTGGATCGGGAATCGATTCAGTCACATCTTCTGATCATTAATACCACTCCGCTCGGGATGTCTCCCAAAGTTGACACCGCTCCCCCATTGCCTTATCAGTATATCGGCAGTGACCATATATGTTTCGATTTGGTCTACAACCCTGAGGTCACGAAATTCATGTCTCTGTGCCGCTCAAGGGGAGCTGTTGTGAAAAACGGATTGGAGATGCTTCATCTCCAGGCTTTGAAATCCTGGGAAATATGGAATGGAATCTCCCGCCCTTCCTTGCGCCCTTTGCCGGAATACTGAGCGGCACGTGTCTTGGGCTGCAATTCGACTCTCCTCTATGGGCGGTCGTACCGTTGGTCGCGTCAGTATCCCTGGCCATATGCCTCCAGCGTTTCTCGAAGTCACCCTCCCTCGCAGCCAGATATAATCCACTTCATTATATCTGGATCTATTTTGTTTTCGCTGGTGTCGGCATGCTTGACGCCATATATTTCTCTCCCGGAGCAACGCCGGAATCCGTGATGGGGCGCAAGACAGTCATATCGGGAGAAATAGTGGATCAGTCCACAAAGGCCGCTGGAGATTCATATGTCGTTTCAGTCTCCTCGGTAGGGTTGGCAAAAGATAGCTACGGTTGCGTGAAGCCGTTCAAGGTGCTGGTTGTCACTGACGGCATCACTATGGATATAGGCGACCTTGTGGCAATGGAGGCGCAATTGGAAAAAATCGCTGACACACCGATCTCGTCTGATTATGCCCGTTATATGGAGTCAAAGGGAATATTGTGCAAGACATACCTTGACGGGAGCTGCAAGCTGCTGCGCAACGGGCATCGCAGGTCGCTTAAGACAATGTCGTTGGTTCTGCGCGACGAAATAGAGACAAATATAGAGAAAAGCAGTCTCGGACGACGGGCCAAGGCCTTCGTCATCGCAATGATATGTGGCGACCGCTCTTTCATGTCTTCCGGCGAGCTGGCCTATTTTCAGGATGCAGGCGTATCCCACATATTGGCAGTCAGCGGAATGCATGCCGGTATTCTCGCGGGTGTGGTGCTCTGGGTTCTTTCACCTTTGAATCTTCTGGGAGGATATAGAAAGAAATATCTCATCGCTGCAGGACTTCTGTGGGTTTTTGTCTTCGTCACGGGGATGTCGCCCTCGGCTGTGCGTTCTGCCACAATGGCCACATGTTGCTTCATTGCCCTGTTTCTGCAGAGGAAGAACTCAGCAGCCAACGCATTGCTTGCAGCAGGTTTCCTGATTATTCTTTTTTCTCCCCTATCTGTTTTCGATGCCGGAGCGCAGCTCAGTTTCCTATGCGTCGGATGCCTGATAATTTTCGCGGGAAGATTCAATACAGTAGACCATCATCTCCATCCCCGCCTTTATCGCATCAATGCTGCATTCATAGTTTCTCTTGTGGCGGCATTGTCTACATGGGCTGTCGCGGCATATCATTTCAGAAGGCTTCCGCTCCTTTTCCTGCCGGCAAATGTGATAGTTGTTCCGGCGATGCCTTTGTTGATGACAATGTCGCTTGTATATGTCATTCTGCTTTCACTGGGCATAGATATGCATATTCTTGCCGTCTCCATTGATTTTTGTCTTGATTTTATATATGGAGTGATAGGGATGGTACCCTCTGGCAGTGTCCTGAATCTTGAGGTGTCGGGAATCTCGGTATTCTTGTGGTTGATTGCTCTTGCACTCATGGCTCTTGCCGTGATGCGAAAGAGGGGCAGGATCGCCTTCTCTCTGTTATCATTTCTTATAATGGGTGGAGTCGCTGCCATGGTGGCGGATGCAAGCACACGGCCCGCGCAATGGTTTATTGTGCCGGAAAAGGGCTTGAATCGTATCACGGCTTCAGTTTCTGACGGGGATTTCAGACAGCGGGTGGTTTTTCCCCGTGGCACGGTTACCCGTCTGCATGGTCCTGAGGCTGATGTCATAGTCGCAGACAGGGATGTGAGTTCCAGGGAATGGAAGTCCATTCTGTCGGAGCGTCATAGGTATCTTATTATAATAGGTGGCAGCTTCAGCGGCGATATGCCGGAAAAGGTGGGTGGGAAAGATATCATGCTTGTCGTCCACACCACCTGCCGGAAAAAAAAGGAGTCCGAACTGACCGATACTCTCGTCCGGACGGGATTGGATGTTGTCGGAATGCGCTCGTCTGTCTTGCGCGCTTTTCCGATTTAGAGGCAGCCTTATTTGTTGCGTGCCAGAAACTGATGGAAGATGCTGTGGCCTGATATTACGTTCTTTCTTTCCTCGATATCCTTCTTGAGACGGGATGTCTCCTGAGGATTGTCAAACTCATGGCTGTTGAATAGACGGTGGATCCCGAGAAGCAACATTATCATACCCACCAGAATACCTCCTACGGCTAATAACTGTAACATATTTATATCTAAATTAAGGTATATGGGGTAAAAATCTCTTATATTTATACAACAATCCTTATAGCTGAAAATATTTTAAGGAAAATGTTAAAATCACGGCTATTATTTTCAGCAAATGTTAAACTATATTTTGGCTTGGGCGTTTTATTTATAGATAAAATATAAAGAAAACATCTTAAAATTATCGAGTTATGAAAAGAACAACGCTTTTTCTGGCTGCCCTGATGGCCATCACATGTGGTTGGAGCCAGAATCTCTCAAAAAGTGAGGCCAAGAGTCTTCAGGCTTTCGCAACACAGGCTTCTGCCAAAGGCGGCGACAATGGGTCGGCTCTCGGTTTCACAGGCGGTAGTTTCGCCAATTTCCCAGGCATCACAGTCTCTGCCGACGGCCATGTGACCGAGATTGACTGGCGCAACAAGGATCTCGCCGGAAATCTCGACCTCTCTAAATTCCCCGCTCTCCAGAAGGTGAACGTTTCCGGAAACAAAATCGTGACACTTACGCTTTCTGCCAACCCCCAGCTCGTGGAGGTAAACGCAGGACACAACCGTATCACCGACGTGACATTGACGGATTGTCCGCAGCTTCAGACACTGCGTCTCAACCGAAACCGTCTTGCCGAGATTGATTTCTCGGGAATACCATTGCTGACTAAGCTCAACATCGCCGCCAACCAGATGGTGGATCTCGATGTCTCGAACGCTGTCAACCTGAAGTATCTCAACTGCATGAGCAATCGCCTCGAGAATCTGACGATAGCGGGTTGCCAGAGTCTTAAGACTGTCTACGCCGGCTATAACGACCTCTCCCAGATACAGCTGAGCGGTCTGGCAGCGCTCCAGAACCTCAATATCACAGGCAACAAGATCCAGAAGCTTTATGTGCAGGATCTTCCCGCTCTCTGCACTCTGATTGCTGGTGACAACCATATGACTGACTTGAGCGTCAGCGGATGCAAGGCCATCAGTGATATCTATGCCCCCTACAATGACCTTGTCAATTTCTCCGTGAGCGACACTCCTGTGCTTGCCACCGTAAGCCTCGAATGGAATGACTTGACTTTCGTCACTCTTTCCAATCTCACCAATCTCCAGAGAGTCAACCTCCAGAACAACCAGCTCCAGACCCTTGACGTAAGTTTCGACCCGATGTTGACTTACCTCAACATATCAGACAACTATATGCTGACTGATCTGCGCACGGAGGGCGACACAAACCTCAACCAGATTGTAGGCGAATGGTCTGACTGGGATTGATTTCCCCTCACATTCTTTCAGTAACTGAATCTCTAAAGAATCAATATCCGGTTGCCGGGGCCTTCGGGCTCCGGCTCTTTTTTTCCGCATAAAGGGCCTTTTTCCCCTTTTTATCCATCATTGAATCCTATTTTTTTAATCGTTTCACTTTTTTTATGTAAATTTGCAATATG
>DKYZ01000065.1:0-6095 GCA_002493515.1 Porphyromonadaceae bacterium UBA7087
GGTCAGTCTTGGTTCAGCCGGATTCAGTTTTGTTCGGTGGCCGCGAACTCCATCAGGTATGCCTTGATGAAGTCGTCGATCTCGCCGTCCATCACGGAATTGACGTCGGAAGTCTGATAGTTGGTGCGATGGTCTTTCACGCGGCGGTCATCGAAGACGTAGCTGCGTATCTGGCTGCCCCATTCGATCTTCTTTTTGCCGGCCTCGATCTTGGCCTGCTCCTCCATGCGGTGCTGGAGTTCCTTCTCATAGAGGATTGAACGCAGCTGGCGCATGGCGTTCTCCTTGTTCTTGGGCTGGTCGCGCGTCTCGGTGTTCTCGATAAGGATTTCCTCCTCCTCGCCGGTGTACGGGTCTTTGTACTGGTATCTCAGTCGCACTCCCGACTCCACCTTGTTGACGTTCTGTCCGCCGGCGCCGCCGGAACGGAACGTATCCCAAGAGACGCGTGCCGGCTCGACGGTGACCTCTATGGTGTCGTCTACGAGTGGTGTCACGAATACAGATGCGAAGGAGGTCATGCGTTTTCCCTGGGCGTTATATGGACTTACCCGCACCAGACGGTGCACTCCGTTCTCGCTCTTGAGAAAGCCGTAGGCATAGTCGCCCTCGATATTGATGGTCACCGACTTTATGCCCGCGTCGTCACCTTCGAGAAGCTGCGCGATCGATGTCTTGTAGCCGTGGCGCTCGGCGTAGCGCAGATACAGGCGCATGAGCATCTGTGCCCAGTCCTGGCTCTCTGTGCCGCCGGCTCCGGAGTTGATTTTCAATACGACTCCGAGCTTGTCTTCCTCGCGGCGCAGCATGTTGCGGAGCTCAAGTTTCTCCAGGGCTTTCGTCACCGCCGCATACTGGGCGTCGACTTCCTCTTCCGTCACGAGCTCCTCCTTTATGAAGTCGAATGCCAGCTGGAGCTCCTCCACCTGCTTCTCAAGCTCCTGGTAGGAGTCAATCCAGAAATGCAGTTCCTTGATTTTCCTCATCTGGGCTTCCGCTTTCTCACGGTCTTCCCAGAAGTCTGCCACGTGGGTGCGGAGTTCCTCCTCCTCCACTTCGATTTTCTTGCTGTCAATGTCCAGATACCTTCTGAGCGCCTGGCAGCGCTCCATCGTCTCTTTCAATTGCTCCGGTGTGATCATATATGTAGGTCTGTAGTTTAAATTAAAGTTGAGAGTTTAAGATGAGGGTCGGCCTGTAAGGGAGTCATGCGCAGACTCAGTCATCGGGATACATGCTTTCAATCTCCCTCGCGTATCTCTTCGCCACAATGGGACGCCTCACCTTCATGGTGTTTGTCACCTCCCCGTTCATTATGGAGAAATGGTTGGGCAGAAGCGTGATTTTCTTTATTTTCTCATATTCGGCGAGACCTTGCTGCACTCCGTCGATCTGCTTCATCATGAAGGCCACGGTCCTCGGGTCGCTCACGAGAGTATTGGTGTCGTCCGTCTCCAATCCGTTTTCGGAGGCCCATCTCCTGAGCTGCGAGAGGTTGGGCACCACCAGCGCAGTGACGTATTTGCGCCGGTCGCCGATGACGGCCGCCTCGTCGATATATTTGTTTTCCGCAAGACGGCTTTCCAGCATCTGGGGGGCGATATATTTTCCGTTGGAAGTCTTGAAGAGGTCCTTCACCCGTTCGGTGAGCACCAGGGCTCCTCCGCGTGTGAAATATCCGGCATCGCCTGTGCGGAAATAACCGTCGTCGGTAAACGCCTTTTCGTTGGCCTCCGGATTCTTGTAATATCCCGGGGTGACAGTCGGTCCCTTCACCAGAATCTCGCCGCTCTTGTCAATCTTCACCTTCACTCCCGGCAGTGGTATGCCGACGGTGCCTATCTCATAGCCGGTGTCGGGGAAACAGCTCACGGTAGCCGTTGTCTCGCTGAGTCCGTAGCCGATCACTATGTTGATTCCGGCGGAATGCATGAACTCGCATATCTTGTCGCTCAAGGGCGCCCCTGCGGTGGGGAACATGTTGGGCTGCGGAATTCCGATGGCATGTTTGAGCTTGGAGAAGATGTTCTTGTTCCAGAACGAGTATTCCTTTTCAAGGAGCCAGGGGACGCGGGCTCCGCGGCGCCTGTAGTCGAGGTTTCTCCTCTTACCGCATTTCAGGGCACGTCTCACCATGAAACGCTGCATTCCCGACATGGCGGCTATCTTCTCGTTGACCGCGGCATAAACCTTTTCCCAGAATCTGGGGACGCAGCACATCACGTTGGGATGAACGGTGTGGATTGTGTCCTGAATGAGCCTCGGGTCATAATTCACGGCTATCGCTATGCCTTTTGCCAGACAGTAGAAACACCAGGCTTTCTCCAGGATGTGGCTCATCGGAAGGAATGCCATTGACAGGTCGCGGTCGCTGACAGAGCGCAGCAGCTTGAGGTGCATCTCGATGGCCGCGTCATAGTTGGAGTGGGTGATGCAAACCCCTTTGGGCTCTCCGGTGGTGCCCGAGGTGTAGATCAGCGTCGCCATGTCTTCCGGAATGCCGGCATCCTTGCGCCGGGCCACTTCTCGGGCCACCTCGTCGCCGGCGTTCATGCCGAGTCTTACGAAATCGTCCCAGAAGATCGTTATGTCGTCGTCGGGCTCAAGGGTAAGCTCGTCGTTCTTGAAGACCACGATGCCCGTCACCGAGTCTTTGTTTCGTTTCCAGTAGCTGTAGGCAAGCGGATACTGATGCTTGTCGCCGACGAATATCACGCGGGCCTCCCCATTGCTGCAGATGAAGTCAAACTGCTCCTGGGAGCTGCTTGAGTAGATGGGTATTGCCGAGAGCCTGTTCTGGAAGGCTCCCAGCTCGGTGATGAGGATCTGCGGAGTGTTGGGAGAGCATATGGCTATCCTGTCTTTCTCGAGGAGCCCCATCGCGCACAAGGCTTTTCCTGCGATGTCCACCTGGATGTCGAACTCATTCCAGGACGTCGACTGCCATTCGCCGTCCTTGCGCCAGCAAAACCGGTAAGCTTCTCGGTCGCCGTAGCGCCTGGCCTGGCGGGGCACTGTTTCTACTAATCTGTTTGGCATGCCTTTTATTCTTTGCAAACGGTTTCTGATTCTGTCTGTCTATGGGGCGCTTGGAGAGCCTCCCTTTAGTTCAAACGAAGAAACCGTTTGCAAAGTTAAGCATTTATTCAGAATAATTCAGCCTTTTGCGCGCATATGGTCGAAATAAAAGTCGAGCACGTCTTTTGCGGCGGTGAACGACGACTGCTCGTTGTTGAGCACGCGCATCTCTTTCTGCTCCAGCAGCGCCCTGACTTCGGGCGTGTGGTAGAAATTGTTGCGCAGATGCTCGTTGATGGTCTCTATCATCCAGTATTTCGCCTGCTGGTTGCGCTTTGTCTCGAAATAGCCGGTCTTTTTCACATAATCGAAATATCGGTCGATCATGCCCCATACCTCGTCGATGCCGAGCTCGTAGTAGCCGCTGTAGGTAATCACCTCGGGCACCCATTTGCTCGGTGTCGGCGGGAACAGATGCAGGGCGTTGCGGAACTGGGCCGCGGCCAGCTTCGCGCGGTCTACGTTGTCGCCGTCGCATTTGTTGATGACGATGCAGTCGGCCATCTCCATGATGCCCCTCTTGATGCCCTGGAGCTCGTCGCCGGTGCCGGCAAGCTGGATGAGCAGGAAGAAGTCTACCATCGAATGCACTGCGGTCTCGCTCTGGCCGACGCCTACCGTCTCCACGAAGATATTGTCGTATCCGGCAGCCTCGCAAAGCACGATTGTCTCCCTGGTCTTGCGTGCCACTCCGCCGAGCGACCCCGCGGAGGGGGAGGGGCGTATGAAGGCATCCTTCTGCTGCGACAGTTTCTCCATTCGGGTCTTGTCGCCCAGGATGCTTCCTTTGGTACGCTCGCTGCTCGGGTCGATGGCGAGCACCGCCAGCTTGCCTCCCTGGCGGAGCACGTGAAGGCCGAAGACGTCGATGGAGGTCGATTTTCCGGCTCCCGGCACTCCTGTGATGCCTATTCTCTTTGATTTCCCGCTGTATGGGAGACATTTCTCTATTACCTCCTGGGCCAGGGCCTGGTGTTCGTCGGCAGTGCTCTCCACAAGAGTCACGGCGCGTCCAAGCACACTGACGTCTCCTTTCAGGATGCCTTCCACGTATTCGCCCGCCGTCAGCTGTCTGCGCCTGTGGTGGGGCATGCTTTTGCGGTATGGGTTGACTGTGGGCTGCGAGCCAACTCCGCCGTTCACCTGCAGGCCTTTATATTCCTTATCGTTCTCGGGATGCTCCATGATGTTTCGATTCTCGGTTTATGATGGTTCTGATATGTCTGTCTTGGTTTATTTTCTTACGGTGTTCTCGCCCACGATGGTGACTGTCCTGGCAGGATGCAGAGGGTCGTCGGTTATGACCTCAACTCCGATTCGGAACAGACCCTCAGGGAATGAGCCGGTGTCGGCCACTCCCTCCACCCGGGCATGGCCTCCAGCCTTGACTTTGGCCGGATGGCGTTTTATCTTGATTCCCTTTTGGCGCGAATAGACCCTGAGCACCTGCATTTCCGTCTTTCCGTCGTTGGCGACCTCGAATTTGAATTTCCGTTGTTCCCCCGCCTTTTCAATCTTTCCGAAGTCGATGAGCTCAGGATTGACAGCCGCAAAGGGGGCGTTGTCGATCTCCTCCACTGTCATTGAAGACGTGTCGGGCACAATATTTGCGCTTACGGTCACTGTGCCAGTGGCGTCATCGCCTTCCGGCTCGTTTACGCGTATCTCTATCGGCAGCTCGATGGCACCCATCTGGGTGGTGTCACGGCTGTTGAGATAGAGACCGAGTGTCGCCACATCGCCAGGAGGTATTGAGGCCGGGTTCACACCTACGGAAAGCGCTTTGTGAGGATTTACGATTTTCGGACACAGGGTGTCCATGCTCTGGTTGTAGAGCCTGATGAAAAGATGGCGTGCCGTGCCGTATCTCATGTCGCCGGCCTTCTCTTCGAGAGCCGAGAGCCGCATGTTTCCGATGGATGCCGGAAAATCGCGCTGAAGGGTCTCCGTAGTGCCTATTACTGTTCCGCTGATGCGGATTGTGGTCAGGTCGTTGTTCTCGCCGGTATATACCTTCACGGTCTTCGCGAACCTTCCGGGGCGTCCGTGAGGGTTGTAGGTGAAGGTCACAGTCGCAGTGTCGCCGGGCTCTATCAGTCCGTCGGTGTAGGATGCGCCTGTGCATCCGCAGCTGGGGCGCACGGAGTTGATGAGTGTCGGCTGGGAGCCTTTGTTTACAAACTTCACCTCTCCGGTCTTCGGCCCCTCCTGCTCCTTCATGATTCCGAAGTCATATTCTGTCGATGTCCATTCAAGGGCTCCAGGGCCGGTGGCCGCCATAGAGCATGTGGCTGAGGCGGCAACAGCGACTGCCGCCAGGATATGTCTGAGCCTGGGAGATGGGTGAGTGTTCATTTTTCTCATTTCTTTTTGGGGACGACTGTGCCTTTTATCTTGAGTCTTATCTTCGAGGGGGTGCCGTTGGTCTTGATTGTTATTGTCTTGTCGAAGGCACCGGGACGTCCCAGGGGATTGTAGGTTACCTTTATCTTGCCGCTTTTCCCGGGGGCTATGGGATTGTCGGGATATTCGGGACGTGTGCATCCGCAGTCAGCCGTGGCGTTTATAATCACCAGGTTGCCGTCTCCCTTGTTGGTGAAGTCGAACACGCAGCTCACCGGGCCTCCCTCCTCCTTTACCATTCCGAAATTATGCGACTGCTCTGTGAAGACAGCGCTTCCTTTGGTTTTCCTCTTGGCTTCCATGCCGAGCGGGGCCGCCATTGCGGTTATGGCGGCGAAAATCATTATGATTCTGAAAATAAGTCTTGCTTTCATCACTTTGTTTTTTATCGGTTGCTTATATAAAGACGCTGTGGCGAGCCCGTTGGTTTAAGATTCCGGGCATTCCGCTGTCCGAGTCTGCAAATATAGCCTTTTCCGACGTCAAGTCAAAACCTTTTTCGCAGAAATTGAAAAAGAATCGTCAAGAGGTTTGCTTGAATTGCGATTTTTTACTAATTTTGCATCGAAATCCCGCGACGGGATAAAGTGCGGGGCGTAGCGCAGTCCGGTTAG
>DKYZ01000065.1:6379-13056 GCA_002493515.1 Porphyromonadaceae bacterium UBA7087
GGTTCGAATCCTTTCACCCCGACACAAATGAGACCCGGGGTCTGAAGATTGTCTTCAGGCCCCGGGTCTTATTTGTATGAGATTTATGAGATTTATAAATCTTATAAATCTCATAAATCTTTGCGAATCATGGCTTCGGCCATCATCCAGTCGAACTCTGTGTCGAGGTCCAGCGAGCGCGACTGTGGCATCTCATAGGGTATCCGGCGGGTGAAACCTGACATCGGACCTTCCCTGAGTGATTTCACACTCATGACATAGACTGCACCGTTGTATTCATACACTTTCGGAGCGTCCTGACGCCGTGTGTAGTGTCCGTCTCCCTTGCTTATGCGGAGCATACCCTGTTCGTCAGCCTCGAACTCGTTGTAATAAGGATTGCTTTTCGACTCGCATACACTCACCACCATGTCTATGTCGCTGCTCCATAGCTCGATAGCCCTTCTTATGTCATCGGTCTCCCTGAGCGGTGATGTGGGCTGCAGGAGCACTACCTTGCTGAACTCAAGTCCATGGGCGCTGTAAAAGTCGAGGGCATGTATGATCACGTCGTAAGAGGACGCTGCGTCTGAGGCAAGCTCGGCGGGACGTAAAAAGGGCACCTCGATGCCGCTTGTCATGCCTGCTTCCCGGATCTTTTCAGAATCGGTCGACAGGCATACCGTGTCGCCCGGTGCGGCCACTGCGAGCGCCTGGTCGATGGCATGGCATACAAGCGGTTTGCCGCCGAGCGGGCGCACGTTCTTGCCGGGGATGCCCTTGCTGCCTCCCCTGGCGGTAATCAGGAAAAGGGTCGGATTGCCCGCTTCTTCCGTTGTCATGGCTCAGCTTTCGTTTTTGTAAAAGATCGCCTCTTTCTGATAGCGGGCCATGAGAGTGCCCGGAGCCCAGTCCGTGCATGGGCGCACGCTCGCTCCCACAGCTTCCTTGAGGATGTAGTCGGCGATGGGCGCTCCGGCATATATGGAGCATATCACTCCTCCCCCGAGGCGTGGATTAACCTCCATCAGAAGATAGCGGTCGTTGTCGAGGTCGTGCAGGAACTGCAGTGTTACCGGGCCACGCAGCATGAACTTGTCGATGACCTCGCGGCTAAGCGTCTCAAGAGCCTCGTTGCGGCAGGTGACGGTGCGCGTCACTTCCCCTCCCATTATCTCCAGCCGGCGGCGCGGCACGGTCACGAGCGTCTCTCCTTTCTGACTTACGTAGCAGTCGACCGTGAACTCCTCGTTGCGCTCTATGTATTCCTGTATGAGATAGTCTCCCAGATTCTCAAGATGCATGAGGTCGTCGATATTGCGGAAGATGTGTATCCCTCTCGACGAGCCCCCCTTGCGCGGCTTCACTATGGCCGGCATCTCGGCCGACAGGACGCTGTAGGTGAGCGGTATGGGCAGTTTCGCCTTTTCGAATGCCTTTGCTGCCTCCACCTTGTCGAAGAGCGCGCTCGTCACCAGAAAGTCGCTGACCGGCACAAACACTTCCGGCAGTCTCTCCTTAAGGATAGACGCTATCTCGATGGCTCCTCCGAGGAAGGGGAGCACTATATTGACATTGTTTTCCTTTATCACACGTTCCAGATCGTCCACCACGTCGGGGTCATCCCATTTAAGGCCGACGATCACTTTCCCTTCCAGAGATATCGGAACTTCCTTCAGAAGCTCGTAGCTGATAATCTCCACTTCATAGCCTATCCGCTTTCCGCTGCGCTTCAGCAATTCGGCCATTGACACGCGCCGGGCACCTCCCAGCATCAATACCACAAGTTTCTGCTCAGTAATCATTATTGATTGTATATTTCGGGTTTGTATTTTCTAAGGTTGTCGTCTTTGCAAAACCATTCGATGGTTCGCCGCAGTCCCTCCTCGAGAGTGACTTCCGGCTGCCAGCCCGTAAGGCGTCTTATCTTCTCGTTGCTTCCGAGAAGGCGGAACACCTCGCTTTTGCCGGGACGCAGGCGCTGCGGGTCGGTGACCCACTCTACGTCAGCGCCCATCAGCGAGGCGATGGTCTCCAGTGTCTGCCTCATGGTCACTTCCCGTCCGGTGGCGATGTTGATCTCCTCGCCCACGGCATCGTCAGCCCCGGCTATCGCTATGAAGCCCCGGCATGTGTCCTCCACGTAGTTGAAATCCCTGGTGGGGGAGAGGTCGCCTACCTTTATCGACCTCATTCCGGAGGCTATCTGGGTGATGATGGTGGGAATTATGGCGCGCGCGCTCTGTCGGGGGCCATACGTGTTGAACGGGCGCACTATGCTCACGGGCAGCGAAAAGGCGTTGAAGAAGCTTTTCGCTATGGCGTCGGCTCCTATCTTGGTGGCGGAGTATGGCGACTGGGGCTGCCGCGGATGGTTCTCGTCGATGGGTACGTATCGTGCGGTGCCGTAGACTTCCGAGGTTGAGGTCACCAGAAGACGTTCTGTCCCGGCGTCGCGGCAGGCCTGACACATGTTGAGCGTGCCCTTTATGTTGGTGTCGACATAGCTGTCGGGAGCCACGTAGCTGTAGGGAATTGCGATCAGGGCCGCGAGATGGAACACGGTGTCGGCTCCTTTCACGAGCGTGCGGCAGAAGTCCGGGTCGCGGACATCGCCTGTGACTACCTCAAGGCCGTCGCTGCTGACTCCTTCGAGCCATCCCCATGTGTTGAATGAATTATACTGGGCGAGGGCTTTCACCTCGGTTCCCCTGGAAAGAAGCATTTGCGTCAGATGGCTCCCTATGAAGCCGTCGGCGCCTGTCACTACTGCTTTCTTCATTTTCTTCAGTAATATATTGTTTGTGAGGAAGATTGGCCGCGCCGTCATGTAAGGCTGCTTTCCTCCTTCATGTCGTAACCTTGATGGAATGTATGGATATGGCGTCGTTTCTTTTCCTCGAATATCTCCTCCACCTTGAAGAAGATGCCGCTCTCCTCCACCTCGCCAAACTCATGGTTGACGGCAGTGCCGAACATGCGCATGGTGTTGCTCAGCGACATGTAGGCGTTGACCAGCGGAGGTATGTTCTGCCCCAGCGAGCGTATGGCATGGTTGAGGAGCTTGTAGTCTTCCTTGAACGATTCTCCGCTGAAGACACTCTGCACCTCCTCGCTCAGGGCCTTGGTGGGGAGCGGCTCTATGGGCGTGACGAGCTGGTCGGGGTCGTGGAAATACTTGTGGAGGAATCCGAGCAGCAGGTCGCGGCATTCCTCGCCGTAGGCCGGATACATCGTGACTTTTCCGAAAAGATATTTGATTTCCGGATAGATCACCGTGAGGGCGCCAAGGCCGTCCCACAGGTTGTCGAGTACATACAGTGCCTTGGAGTTTGACTTCGTGCTCTGATAGTTTACAGCCACGAAAGAGCGTCCCAGCTCAAGGGTATGCGGCAGGTATTGTTCGATGAAACGTTTTGAGAAATTGAACATGTGGGACGTGGCGATGCGCGGCACGCCGTTTTCCACCTTTATGTCGCGTCCGAGGATAAACCTGTATCCCCCGACAATCTCCTCGTCGGCCGGATCCCATACTATCAGCTGGCGGCATGGGACGTCCATGATGTCAAATTCATCGATGTCGCAGTCAAGGCCGGTGCCTCCTCCGGCGTCGCGGAAGGCAATCTCGCGCTGGCGCCCGATCTCTCTCATCGTATTGGGCGCGTTGAAGGCATCTACTATATATACCTCATTGTCACCCTTGTTCGACTTCCGGAGAAGCCGCTCGGGGGTGAGCTCCTGTTTTATTTTGTTTCTGTCTACCCGGTCTATGATTCTTTCCATCGTCCTGAGATTTGACGCTTCTCATTCATTCCAGACGCGGTAATCGCCAAGCGGAATTTCTGCAAAATTAATAATTATTGGTGACGTCTGCAAATAATTGCTTCAAACAAGGTTCCAGACAGGGTGATTCCTCAGCGTCTGAGAGGGGGCCGCGGGGCATCCTCAATGGTTATCCTGCCGTTTTCAGCCGTCGCCCTGACTCTTTTTCCGGGCTTGAGTCTCACTTTGCCTGTGGCTTTGCCTTGCGGGGTAAGAATAGTGATGGTGGCCACGACCGGTTGGCTGCTGTCTGTGTCAAGGAATACCGATGACGGATTGTCTTTTTCCGCGGTTGCAAGGATGCTGTCGCCTTTTATATATGTCTGCGCAGAGCAGGCATATGAGCGGTTATGCTGGAGGAAGACATCAAAAGTGGAGGCAGAATCCTCGATTTTAGTATCCACGTCAAGCACAGGCGCTCCCAATGGGGTTGTTACCCCCTTGACATAGGCGCGTTTAGCGCCGCTGAAGTTCGACAGCAGTACAGAGCAGCTTGAGTCCGGCTCCAGGGCGGCAACGCCGTTCCATCCTTCGGGGAGCATTCCGGAGAGGCCGGTGGAATTTTCGGCAAGCCATTCTGTCTGGTCCGCGTCAACACCTGTATAATATATGGTGGCGCGGTTGCCTATACGTTCTCCTTTCCTGTGGGTTGCGGGGTGGTCGGAGTAGTGGGTGTAGAGAAGGGCTGTGAGAATCGAGTTGTTGTTTCTTCTGTCGCCGAAAGCCATTGAGGAGGCCCCGGGTGTCACGAATCCGAGTTCCCCGTCGATGTTGAGCCATCCGGACTCAATCTTGACAATCGAGTCTCCGTTTGATGTCATTCCTTGCGGACAGCCAGCGAAATGGAGCCTCCTTGACGGTCTTGTGAACTCATCCACGCTTATGGCCATGATGCCGCCGTTTTCAGATTTGATGTCCGCGTCTTCAAGGGTTGTGATGTTGTCGAGATAGATCACGGCGTTGCGCGGACCGGAGTATATGGCAAATCGGTTGTCGAGGGTGCAGTCGTTGGTCGCGAGCTCACCGTTGATTACGAATGAGTCGTCGCGTATGTCCCTTATGCCGCTTTCGATTGGCGTCGCGTTTGTCTTCTTCCCTTCTATGTCATACCATCCTATGAAGTTGCCGGTGTTGTTTGCGCGGAAAGGTACGATAATCTTGTTTTTGTCCGGCTTCTGGCTGGTGAGGTATCCCGTGTAGCTTTTCAGCCCGTCGCTCCATGAGAATGTTGTGAAACGTTCGGGGGAGGAACTTCTGATAATGTTCTGGCATGGGAAGAACCAGGTCTCGGAGAATTTTTCGGAAAACTCCGGCCAGGTCGTGGGTCTTATGTCGGAGGTCGGTAAGACCTCATGCATGAGCCAGGTCATCATCACGCGGTGTCCCTCTACGCCCATGCGCCTTGCTCCGACGTCGGGACGCAGCAGCCAGGAGCCGTCTGGGGTGGTCTGCTGGCGCGCCTTGATGTTTTTGAAGGCAAGATTCTCCAGGAGAAGGGAGTGGGGGTCGCGCAGGAAGCAGGCCATGGTGGAGTAGGAGGTGATCTGGTCGAAGAGGAATAGGCTCCAGTCGTTGCCGTTGGGCATGGCGAGCTCACCGTCGGCGAGCGCGAGTCGGTAAAGCACGTTGTCCATCACCTCCCGGTTGTTGTGCATCAGTGCGTTGGTCTTCCATTTCTCTTTTCCGTGAAGTTCGTTCTGAAACAGACGTAGGGCGAGCGCGGCCTCACCCAGTTCCTGCATCACCACGTTCTGGTAGCTCGTGTGGAAGAGGTTATGGTTCTGGAGTGTGTAGTCGTTGAAGAGGTTCTGTCCTTTGTAAAGGTCGCAGACTCGTTTGCCGTCATAATCCGGGTCAATGATTGTGGTGTCTTTGGCGTCGGAAGGATGTGAGTAGGAATTTATGACGAACTCCCTCAGTCTGTCAAACCAGAGCGGTGCCTTCTCATGGTCGGGAAACAGGCCGAGGGCTGCGGCGAGCACGTCGGCCTCCCATCCGTTCTCCTCGGCCTTGGAGTCTCCGTCGTAGCCTGTGGGTATGTCGCGGTGGAGCTCGTAGTCGCATTCCGACTCAAGAAGACGCATTATATGGTTCTTCTGTATGTCGGAAAGTTTGTCCCATTGGAAGAAAGCGCTGTATGCCACCGACATGGCCCATAGCGATGATTCCCATTGGCCTTCCCCTTCCGATGAACCCCAGTAGCGGTTGTCTTTATTGGGGTAGAGCCTGTTGGCCTTGTGGGTAGAGTATGAGTAGACGAGGCTTTTTTTAGCCAGGTTCTCAAGCATTTCCCATGTCACTCCCTCGGGGAGTGTTACTTTATCCTTGCCGTATTTCACGAGGAATGCGCATATCATGCCCATGTCGGCGTTATGGCGCACCCCCTGCTCGTTGTTGCCGAAGGTGTTTTCTCCTATGAATGAGACCATTGTGTCCCCGTCGCTGTTTCTGTCGGAGATGTCGGCCACGTTGTCGGTCATATATCGGGTGAAGTCGGCGAGCATCTGGAGCAGGTCGGCTTTCATCTCTGCCTCGGAGACGAAATCATGGGTGATGGCGTCCTCTGTGGGACTTTGGGGAAGGGGTGTGGAAAGATTATCGGCTGACACCGCGATGGGTAAGGCGGAGCAGAAGAAAAGCAGAGCGATAAGGGCCTTGGTAAGATTCATGATTAAAGTCAATTGAAATTTGCCGCAAATGTAGCTAAAAAACGCGTTATCATCAAATTTTGAGTCCGTTTGACCGCCTCGGATTAGGGACGGCGGAAAAATAAATTTGGAGAATCGGGAAAAAAAACTTAACTTTGCATCCGCAAACCGTAGGCCGGAGGGTCAGCGCGGTAGAAGAAACATCTGGAGAGATGGCAGAGTGGTCGA
>DKYZ01000120.1 GCA_002493515.1 Porphyromonadaceae bacterium UBA7087
CTTAGAATCCGGGAGTACTACACAACAAGGACGAGTATTTCCTGGAGACGGATATGACAGACATCCCGTATGACTTCCAGAGCGACCTTATAATGTCGATGTACGGCTATTTCTTTGTGTTCTTCCTTGAAGACATGGATTCCATCGGCGTGAGAGCTGTCTACAAGGATGGCGGCACGACCACCTATTCTGAAATCGCCACACACGTCTTCCACGAGACCGGCGTTGAGAGTGTCGGCGCCTCTTCGGAAGTGGTGTCTGTGGAATATCTCGACCTCGGCGGCCGCCGTGTGGCAGATCCAGGCCAGGGCATATACATCAGGCTGACGCATTATGCCGACGGCTCGAGCAAAGCCTCCAAGACCGTGGTGCGCAAGTGATCCAAGGATGATATGAGAAAGATTGCCGCCTATTGGATGTCCCCAATAGGCGGCGATTATTTTTTACATGCGGGGCATTCTGTGGTTTCACTTCATGCCCTTCATCATAGTTATCGGTGTTTTGCTTATTTTTTCAAGGCGGCGATTGAGGCGCTGATGGCCTCGAGCTTGGAGAGGGCGTCCTGCTCCTTCTTGCGCTCCATGGCCACCACCTTCTCCGGGGCGCTTGCCACAAACCGCTCGTTGGAGAGCTTCTTGCGCACCGTGGCGAGGAAACCCTCGTAGTAGGCGCGGTCTTTCTCAAGCTTCTTGAGCTCCTCCTCCACGTTGATGTTCCCCTCCAGAGGTATGCAGTATTCCACCGACCCGGCGATGAACGATGCCGCTCCGGCCGGTTTCTCCTCCACGAGGTCGATCATCTCCAGGTTGCCCATCTTTATCAGGATGCTGTCGAGCGTGTCGTCGTGCGCCCCCTTGATGAAGAGCTTCAAAGGCTCCTTCTGCGCTATCTGCTTCTGCTTGCGTATTGTGCGTATGCCGGCCACAACCTCCTTGAGATGCTCGAATCGGCTGATGATGGTGTCGTCATACTCGGTAGCGAATGGCAGGCGGGCATACATGATGCTCTCGCCGGGTTTGCGCTCCTCGAGGTGCTGCCAGAGCTCCTCGGTGATGAAGGGCATGAAGGGATGGAGCAGGCGCAGCAGGGTGTCGAAGAATTTCAGCGTGGCCTGGTAGGTGTCGCCGTCGATGGGGGAGCCGTAGGCCGGTTTGATGACTTCGAGATACCACGACGAGAACTCGTCCCAGAAGAGCTTGTAGATTGCCATGAGGGCCTCCGAGATGCGGAACTTGTCCATGAGGTCGGTGACTTCGGCAAGGGTGTTGTTGAGCACGGCGCCAAACCATTCGATGCCGGCCTTGGCGGAATCGGGCTGGGTTGCCGCGCCGTCTACCTGCCATCCCTTGATGAGGCGGAAGGCGTTCCATATCTTGTTGCAGAAGTTGCGACCCTGCTCGCAGAGGCTGTCGTCATACATTATGTCGTGGCCGGCGGGGGCGGCGAGCATTATGCCCATGCGCACGCCGTCGGCGCCGAATTTCTCTATCAGTTCAAGCGGGTCGGGAGAGTTGCCGAGCGATTTCGACATCTTGCGCCCGATCTTGTCGCGCACGATGCCCGTGAAGTAGACGTTGTTGAACGGTTTGTCGCCGGCGAACTCGTAGCCGGCCATAATCATGCGTGCCACCCAGAAGAAGATGATGTCGGGTCCCGTCACCAGGTCGGTGGTGGGGTAGTAGTATCTCATCTGCTCGTTGCCCGGTTCCAGGATGCCGTTGAAAAGGGAGATGGGCCAGAGCCAGGAGGAGAACCAGGTATCGAGACAGTCGGGATCCTGCCTGAGGTCGGAGAGCGTCAGCGAAGCGTCGCCGGTTTTCTCTATGGCTTTTAGAAGGGCCTCCTCGTCGTTCTCGGCCACCACGAAGCCGCCGTCGGGCAGATAGTAGGCCGGGATGCGGTGGCCCCACCAGAGCTGGCGCGAGATACACCAGTCTCTGATGTTGGTCATCCAGTGGCGGTAGATGTTCTTGAATTTCGAGGGCACGAATTTTATGTCGTCATTCTCCACCGCGTCGAGGGCCGGTGGCACAAGTCCCTTGATCTTTACAAACCATTGCATGGAGAGCTTCGGCTCGATCACCTCGTCGGTGCGCTCCGAATGGCCTACCTTGTTTACGTAGTCTTCCACCTTCTCCACGAGGCCGGCGGCGTCGAGGTCTTTCATGATCTGTCGGCGCACGTCGAAGCGGTCCATGCCGACATACATACCGCCCTGCTCGGAGATTGTGCCGTTGTCGTTGAAGATGTCGATAGAGGGGAGGTTGTATTTGTCGCCAAGCATATAGTCGTTGACGTCATGGGCCGGGGTGACTTTCAGACATCCCGTGCCGAAGTCCATCTCCACATAGTCGTCCATGATGATGGGCACCGAGCGTCCTACCAGGGGCACGATCACGCGCTTCCCTTTGAGCCAGGTGTAGCGCTCGTCGTTGGGATTCACGCATACGGCGGTATCGCCGAGAATTGTCTCGGGGCGAGTGGTGGCCACGACGATATATTTGCCCTCTTCCCCCTCCACCATGTAGCGGAGGTGGAAAAGATGGCTCTTCTCCTCTTTATATATCACCTCCTCGTCGGAGAGGGCGGTGAGGGCCTTCGGATCCCAGTTCACCATGCGTACACCACGGTATATCAGCCCCTTGTTGTAGAGGTCGCAGAACACTCGTATCACGCTCTTGGAGCGTGTCTCGTCCATGGTGAAGGCAGTGCGCTCCCAGTCGCATGAAGCGCCGAGCTTGCGGAGCTGCTGGAGGATGATTCCGCCGTATTTGTCGGTCCAGTCCCAGGCATGGCGCAGGAACTCCTCGCGCGAGATGTCCGATTTTCTGATACCCTCGGCGGCGAGCTTAGCCACCACCTTTGCCTCGGTGGAAATTGCCGCGTGGTCAGTGCCGGGCACCCAAAGTGCGTTCTTGCCCTCCATGCGGGCGCGGCGCGTGAGGATATCCTGGATGGTATTGTTGAGCATATGTCCCATATGCAGCACGCCCGTCACGTTTGGCGGCGGAATCACGATGCAGAAAGGCTCTCTGTCGTCAGGTTCGGAATGGAAAAGGCGGTGTTCCATCCAATACGCATACCATTTGTCTTCGACCTCCGCCGGGTCGTATTTGGTGGCTAATTCGCTCATATCAGTATTAAATTGAATTTTATCCGTTACTATCAAATTGCAAAGTTAACGAAAAAATTCGATAAACGCTCTGCTCGCGCAGAAAATATGCATCCGAGGCGGCGGACGTTGCTGCTGGGCTCAGTTTCCCCAGTCGCTGGGCGTTGCTGCCCGTCCGCAGCTTTCCCGTCGGATTCAGGTTCTGATTCTGTCGTGGAGCCGTTTCCGCCCGCGGCTGTGCCCCGAATCTGAGCTATTACCCGAATATATCCGAATGTGTCCCTGTGTCTATTAGCAACAATATCGACTAAGAAGATCCGCCATGAGTTGCTCTGTGGAGTGGAATGGGGAATTTAATTATGTTAAAAAATTATAACAGATTGATATTCAGAGATTTAAAAAATGTTGTAATATGCCCTAACGGCCTATGCTGACGCTTCGCGGATTAAAGCGGATTACCGCGGATTTTTTGAGTCGGCGCCCGGTCGGGAGCATGTTCAGCGTGGAGGAGGCAGTTATGGATGAGGAATCGGGGGAATCGGAATTATCGGGGGAATCGGAGGAATCGGAGTTAGCGGAGGAATCGGAGTTAGCGGAGGGGGAGATGTCGGACAAAAAAGGGAGCCCCGGAGGCAGCCCGATGAGGGACAGCTTCCGGGGCTCGGCATGGGAGGAGCTTGGAAGGCTCGGCTTCCGCCTCGCCGCAGTAGGGGAGGGGAAGCCGGGACCCCTCGCTGCGCTCTGGCCATGATGCCTTTCCAGCTGCAAACACCGGCATGCGGGCAAAGAGGCCGTGCATGCACGCACGGCCACCGTCAT
>DKYZ01000121.1 GCA_002493515.1 Porphyromonadaceae bacterium UBA7087
GCAAATATTTAATTTATAGAAGTTTCCTGTAAATAATAGGCTCCGGTCGGAGCCTATACGTCCGGCCGGAGTCATGTAACTGTCTTTCCAGATTATTTAAAGAGATACTGCGAGGAGATCGACTGGTTGTTGTGGATGCGGCGGATGGTGTCGGCGAAAAGCTTGGCCACCGGAAGCACCACTACCTTCGGATTCTCCTTGCCGTAAGGTATGGAGTCGGTGAATATTATCTGCGTCAGGCCCGAGGCAATGGTGCGCTCCGTGGCGGGGTCGCTCATCACGGCATGGCTGCAGAGAGCCCTGACTGAGTCGGCTCCGAACGAGAGAAGAAGGTCGGCTGCCTTTGTAAGCGTGCCACCCGTGTCGACGATATCGTCGATGAGCACCACATTCTTGCCCTTCACGTCGCCTATGACGGTCATCTTCTCCACGACGTTTGCCTTTGCACGCTGCTTGTGGCAGAGCACCAGAGGCACGTCAAAATATTTTGCATATGAATTGGCACGCTTGGCACCACCCACGTCGGGCGAGGCTATGACCATATTCTTGAGATGCAGGCTCTCGATATAGGGTATGAAGATCGACGATGCATAGAGGTGGTCAACAGGCACGTCGAAGAAACCCTGGATCTGGTCGGCATGGAGATCCATCGTTATCAGACGGTCGATACCGGCCACGCTCAGAAGGTCGGCCACAAGCTTGGCTGCGATCGATACCCTCGGTTTGTCCTTACGGTCCTGTCTTGCCCATCCGAAATAAGGCACTACAGCCACGATTGTGGCGGCAGAGGCCCTCTTGGCCGCGTCAATCATCAGGAGAAGCTCCATCAGATTGTCGGTGTTGGGGAATGTTGACTGCACGAGGTAGACCTCCGAGCCGCGTATCGACTCCTCGAACGAAACCTCAAACTCACCGTCGGCAAAACGCTCTATCTTCATTTTGCCCATCTCAATGCCCAGGTCCTTGCATATCGCTTCGCCAAGGTAATGAGACTTTGTGCCAGCGAATACTTTTATGGGCGGTAGGTAATTGCTCATGTTGGTTGTATAAATTTTATATCGGCTAAATTAACACTTATTTTTCGATTGTTTGGTTTCAGGCGCTTTTTTTTCATCTTTATCCCCGTTTTTTAACATTACGGCTGACGCCTTCCCCTTCTCTGATGCCCTCGCGGCTCCTTTCCCGACAGGGAGCACCACCGCGTCGCGGCCTCCGACACGCACACTCACAGGCGCGTCGGGCGACAGCCCGAGCCGTGCCAGCCTGCCCGAAAGCAGGTCGCGGCTCTCAAGCTCACCCTTCCATATTCCAGTCATCCCGAAAGCAAGCTCCGGAATATTTATGTCCACCACTGTCTCGCGGGCATCGAAATTGGCCACTATCAGAAGCGTCTCGTCTTCATGATAGCGGAGGAACGCGAACTGACGGTGGGGATTGAATCCGGGATTGCGCAGGTTGACGTACATGAGGTCGAAGAAACCGCCCTCCCTTATCGCCGCGCTTGAATTGCACAGCTTCAGCACCTTTGCATAGAAGCCTCTCAGCCATTTCTCCTGCGGAGTAAGCAGCGAGCCGTCGCATTTCCCTTCGGCATGCCAGCGGCGCAGGGTCGCCAGACTCCAGTAGTCGAAGATCGTGGTCCGGTTGTTGTCTCCGGCGAAACCCTCGTTGTCGGCGGCGGTCTCTCCGAGTTCCTGGCCATAATATATCATGAAAGGTCCGGTGGAGATCATCGCGCTCACTACAAGCGACGGTATCACACGCATTGGGTCGCCGGCATACGCCTTGGAGGCGAAACGCACCTCGTCGTGGTTCTCCAGGAAATTCAGCATGCTGTCTCCTATCCCGTCTACCGTCTGCCAGCAGCTCGTAAGACGCGCCGCCGAGACGTTGCCGGTCTCTATACCCACGAGCGTGTCATACAGATTCACCTTGTCATACAGATAGTCGAAGCAGCCATAGTCGAGGAAAGGACGGTAAAGCCCCACATCATATATCTCGCCGATGAACATCACATCCGGATAATGCTCCTTCACCTGGGGAATCGCCCAGTGCCAGAAAGCGAGCGGAACCATGAAGACCATGTCGCAGCGGAACCCGTCGACCCCCTTCGACGCCCAGAAGCGCAGTATATGAAGCATCTTGAGCCAGGTGTCGGGCACGGGGTCGAAATGGTCGCTTCCGTCATGATAGTCATGTCCGTAGTTGAGCTTCACCGTCTCATACCAGTCGTTGCGATGGCAGAAAGCGGTGAAACAGTCGTTGCCGGTAGCTTTCGCCGGGAACTCCACATATGGCTCGCTCCTCTCGGCGTCGAGGCTGAAATCCGGTGAGAACTGCTGGCTCGGTATATAATAGTAATTGTTGTCGCGGGCGAAAAACATATTTATATCATCGTCCGCCCCGAAGTCCTTTATTCCGCAAGGGGCAGAATCGCTATGGTAGCGCCTTGCGGTATGGTTGGGCACGAAATCCATAATCACCTTCATGTCTGCTTCATGAATCCTTTCCACGGCCGCCTCAAACTCTCCCATACGGTTGTCGATATCCACGGCAAGCGCCGGCGAGACATCATAGTAATCCTTTATGGCATATGGCGAGCCGGCCTCCCCTTTCACCACGTTCGGGTTGTCGGCGTGAATGCCGTGGGATGAGAAATCAGTCTTGGTGGCCATCTCTATCACCCCCGTCAGCCACAGGCAGTTCACGCCCAACTCCGCGAGCGACTCAAGCACTGTCGGGGTTATGTCGTTAAATTTGCCGCTGCCGTTGCGCTCAAGGGAGCCCCAGGGGACGCACGTGGCGCAGTCGTTGGTGAATATGCGGGGGAAAAGCTGGTATATTATTAATTTCTCTTTCTGTTTCATTATGAGGTTAGATTTTTCTGTCAGTTTCTTTCGAGGTATTATTGTCTTCTTCCAAGCGATTTCTCCAATATGACGCAAGCCGCGTCATAGCCGACGTTCATCGCCCTGTCGAGGCTTGAGAGCTCAAACGTGCCTATATGGGCGAGCGACTGGCTCTGGATCACATAGTCGCAGAGGCGGAGGTCTTGCGGGGTATTCGACTTCATCATCAGATGAAACGACCTCAGGGCTATGTCGAGAAGAGAGCCGCTCCTTTCCTCCATCCGCTTCATGGGGCTGCAGTTGCTGCCGTAGAGCACACTGCAGTATTGCCTTATCACCCACGCCGGAAGATTGCGCAGCACGCCGCCGTCTACATAATTGACGCCGTTGATACGCACCGGCTGGAACACCACCGGAATGCTGCACGAGGCCATCACGCGGGGCACGACCTCCCCTTTTGTCCAGCCTACCGACTTGCCGTTGTCGAAATCCGTGGCGCATATCACGCTCGGTATCCTGAAATTCTCAAGCCGCTTCTCGGGGAGCCAGCTCTCAAGCAGCGCGCCGAATTTGTCCATGCGCATGAAGCCTTTCTTGGGAAGGGCCCACTCCGTGAAATTGCTTAGCTTTCCCGTCTCGATGAAGCATTCCCTCATCTCATACGGGCTCAGGCCTGACCCGTAGAGGGCCACGGCTATGGCTCCGGCCGAGACTCCCGACATTATGTCGGGAGTGACGCCGAAACTCTCGAACGCCTTCAGGACGCCTATATGCGAGAATCCGCGGGCACCTCCGCCGCCAAAGGCGATTCCTACCGAATCATCCTTCAGCAAACCTATTTTCTCGAGAATTCCATCTATATTCCAAGCCATATTTCCGATGAGGATACCTTCCGGGCCGGCGTCATATGGCGCTCGGCTCCTCCGTTTCCAAACGCAAAGTTAACAAATAGATTCGACTTGACAAAAAAGTCATCTTTCCTTTTCCTCCTCTTTTTCCTGTCCGGCTGCCTGCGGAGCCTCTGCCGCAGGGGGCTCGGCCGGCTTGACTTTCCTCTTGCGGCGCTTCAGGAATGTGAACGGATTGTCGAAGTCGCGGCGGTAGATGACCCCTATTCCCTGGGTGGTGAGGGCCGAGCGCAGGTAATAGTTCTGGTCGTTGAAATGGTTGTAGGCCTTGAGCCGCAGATTGCCGTTTTTCGACAGCAGATACTCCAGGTCGAAGTCGCCGATGAAGGTGGTGCTCGACGTGCTGCGGTCGCGGTATCCGAAATTGCCGTTTATCAGCAGGCGGTTGTTGAGCAGACGCGACGAGAGCGCCAGATCCACCTCCACGTCGCTGAAATCACCCTTGTCGCTTCGTATCGAGGGCGCGAGCGTCACCTTGTCGGTGAGCTGCCCCATCATGTTCACAAGCTGCGATGAGATCGTCGACGACGCCACCGAGGCGAGCTCGCCGCCGTTGGAGCCTCCCATGTATTCCGGCGTATAGAAGCGGTTGAGGGCAAGCAGATAGATTATCTGCTGGTTCATCATATCCTCCGTGGAGACGATGCTCTTCACCTTTCGCTCCACATCCTGCGTGAGCGTCGGAAGCTCTATGTCGAAAGAGATCTCGGGCGAGGTCATGTCGCCCTCGACGCTCAGGATGGCGTCTACCGGAACGTTGGTGCGGTTGAGGTCCTTGTCGGTCGAGAAACTCTTGTCGAGGTCCGAGAGGTTGGTGTTCACCCGGTAGGCCGCCGTGATGTCGAGTATGGCCTTAAGCGGGTCGCCGTTGAAGGATATGGAGCTTCCGGGCCTTATGGTGAAATCCTTCAGGATAAGGTCCTGAAGGGTGAAGTTGTAGTTCCCCTCGTCGAGCGTGTATTTTCCATACATGAGCATGTCGTCGCTCTCCGAGTCGTAATCTATCTGGAGAGCACCGCTTCCGCGTGCGTTGATGCGGTCGCCCCCTACGGGATCCATCACCAGGGTCATGAGGGCGCCGGGGGTTACCGTGGCCCGGATGCCCAGACCGAACACAGAGGGACGCCCCTGCTCCTGGCTCGCCACCTTGCGGCGGAAAAGGGTCACAAAATCAGGGACACTGTCGGCCGACACCTCCAGCCGGCGCGCCTTCTCGCGGTCGGAGAAAGTCAGGAATTTGTAGTCGGCGGCGGCCTGCGTGTCGTTGAGCACGAAATAGAAGTGCGAGGGAGCGACCGTAGTCATGTCTACGGTGATGTTCACTACTCCGGGCCAGCCCCTGACGCTGCCATAGCCGTTGCCGAAAATTGTGCCATACCAGTCGGGATTCATAGCCGCGTTGGTGTCGTAGCATAGAAGTCCGCGCGCCTCCGAGAGCCGGAAATTGAAACCGGGGTCATGGAAATAACGGTGGGTCACCTCCCCTTTCAGCAACGCCGAGTGTCCGTAGCGGTCATATAGTCTGAAATGGGGTATGCTGATTCTTCCGGGAGTCATTATCACCGAGTCAGACCCGGCATAATAGACGTTGGTGTAATCCACCTTCATGCGGATCGTGTCGGCAAAGAGGCGTCCGGTGAGGTCGATGTCGCTGAACGTGCCATACAGTTTGGCCTTCCCGGATGCCCGGCCCTGCACGTCGGATGAAAAAGCAGCCATAAACGGCTTGAGGAAAGCGATGTTGACCTTACGGGCGTCGAGGTCGAAACTCAGGGAATCACGTGTCACCCATACCCCCCCGTCGACAACCGCACGCGGCACGCTGTCATGTATGTCGGCCCGGATGCCGACGCGTTTTATGTCATTGTCCCAGGAGGATGTGATGTCGGCGTCTCCAAGCACACAGCCGTTATATGAGAGGTCCTTGACGAAAAGCGACTTCGTGGCCGCTATCGGGGCCTTTGAAAGCAGAGAGCGCCCCTCGATCTCCCCGGTGGCATAGCCTCCGAAGGTCACGTAGTTGATGTTCAGGGTCTCGAAAAGATAGTCGAGGTCGAAATCGCTTAGCGAGATGTTCACCACATCCTCCGGATACGGTGAGGCTATGCCCCTTATGACCACAAACTGGTCGTCGTGATATGCCTTTATGGCGTCTATGTCCACGCGCCCGTCGGCGTATGTGATTCTACCGCGCTCCAGATTCCATTTTGCCTTGCCGATGTTGAGCTCAGACTCATGTATGAGCAGGGAAATATCGCTTTGGGCAAGCGACGGAGCGTTTTCAAGCGACACGCCCAGAGAGAGGTTCCCCCTGAGAGCCGACACCGAATTGGGATTTACCGACTCCACGTCGATATCTGCAAGGAAATCGTCGGCGAGTCCTTTGACATCGACCGACAGACGGACATCACCCTTCTTGGCGGGAAGCACGGTGGAGAAAACCACGTTCGAGGTCTCCCCCATGGCATTGAGCGCAGCTGTCAGGCGCGTGTCCTGTATGAGTTTGTTAGTGCCCTGTTTAAGATACCTGACCTCTGTCTTTGCCTCAAGCGCGCCATCCGCGCCATCATATTCCACAGAGAGCGGCAGGTCGGTGAGCAGGCTTACGGGAAGCCTGAGGAAATCCGAGAGCGGGTTGTCGCGCTTCAATGTTGCTCGGAGCGCGACATGAGAGTCTGACGGTTCCCAGTCTTTGGCCCCCTTCACCACGGCCGGTAGAGTCCTTCCCAACGCGGATTTCAATTCTCCGGGAATACGGGCTATATCAAAATGTCCGTTGAGACGGGCGTCAAACCAGTCGCTCACTATTGAAAGGTCTTTTTCTTCACCCTCCGACGCCATTTCAGCCACGAGTGATTTCAGCTTTAGCGATTTCCCATCGCCTCCCGCAAACGAGAAGTCTGTAAGCGACACCCGGCCTCCGGCATCGGAAAGGCCGGTGGCACGGACGTCTGCCTGAATCGCCCCGCTGAGCGCATAATCCTGATATTTCCTCGCCCAGCCGAAAGCCGACGGGACAAACCTCCCTATATCGATATTTGCAACCAGTGTCTTCTCCGCGCCAATTGTGGCCTTTACGTCGCCCGATCCGGAGGCCGCCTCGGATTCCACATTGAAAGTGAGGTCAACAGAATCCCCCTCCTTAACGACGTCGGCTGCGAAATCATCTATGCCTACACCTTTATAAATAAGACCGGGCACCTGGATGTTGGCATGGCCGTCGATATCCTTTCCTCGCCCCGCAAACTCTCCGGCAAGCTCCAGCGACGCGGCTCCTATCCCCGCATCGGGCAAAGCCGCCGAGAGATCTATCTCTGGGCACCGGACATCTACCCTTCCCTCATACATATTTCCTGATTTCCACTTTCCCTCCATGTCGGCCGACATGGAGGCCAGCGAACTTGACAGCGTGACGGAGGCATTGCCTGCCAGCCCCTCCACTTTCCTGCCGTCACGGGCTATGGAGGCCGTCGATTCCACGGTTAGGTCGATGTTGCCAGCAGCGTCTATCCATCTCCTGGCGGTCTGCGGAATCTCGGCCACCTTCCCGATGTTTTCGGTCAGAAACCGGGATGTGGTGAAGAGACCGAGTTTGCCAAGCCGGATATCTATATCATCTCCTCCTGCCAGACCGGAAACATCGGCGTCAAACGAGAAATCGAACTCACCCCTGCTGTTTTTCAGCCTGAATTTCTCCACATGAAGGGCCTCGGCGTTACCCGAGGCGTCAAGACTGAGAAGATAACGGCCCGGGAAGTTGCCGAGCTCCGGAACGAAAGCCATGAAATCCGAGGGGTCAAGCTCGTTGTCCATCATCACCAGCTCATGCGAGCCGCGACGCAGGCACTGCGGCAGGTCGGCGTAGCCATTGTATTCCAGAACGAAATCCGACGGACGAATCTCCGTGCCCGGAAGCTTGACCACCATATCCTCCACCGACAGCGACCTGGGGGTGATATGGGCGCGCAGCGCGAGCTTGTCGAGCGTGAATGAGGAGCATCTGAGCGAGAGCCTGCGGAGGTCTACCTTGAAATCGTCGTTCTTGATGCGCGGAAGATAGATGTCGGCACGCAGGTCTGTCACCCGGATATGGTTGAAGTCTATGCGGGAGGGATCGCCTGATGCCGGAATCCATTTCTTGTCGAACGAAAGGGCGCTGCGCCGTATCACCACATTGTGAAACTTCAAATCAAACGGCGTCGGCGGCTTGTTCTTGTCCTTGGGAGAGAGTGCCTTTATGATGAAGTCGATATTCAGCGGCGAATTTGGTGAATCCTGCCATATCCTGCCGTAGAGACCTATGATCTCGCTGAACGTCAGCTCCACCCTCCTTTCCGTGATGAGCTTCCAGAGATTGATTCCGGCGGCGAGTTTCTCCACCCTCGCACACTCCTCCCCGGAAGGGGTCAGAAGGGAGACATCCGTCAGGGCAGCCTCGTTGAAGGGCCTGACGTCGAGCGAGCCTATCCTTATGGTCCCGCCGAGCAGTTTCGAGAGTTCCGTCTCAGCCCTTCCGCGTATGGCGTCTTCCACGCTTGGCATGGATATGAAGACATAAGCCGCCAGATAAATGACAGCCACAGCAATCAGGGTCGAGAACAGAATCGTTCTGGCCACGCGGTAGGAATTCCTGAGGATTCTCATACAAGGTGCAAAATTACACAAAAAAATCCAATATTGAGGGCGCGGCAATCCGCATGATGCAAAAAATGATTAACTTTGCAGGATGAAACCGACACAAAAGAGCAATAAATAATGAGCGTCACGATACTGGGAATAGAATCCTCATGCGACGACACCTCGGCGGCCGTAATCACCGACGGGTTGCTTCGCAGCAATGTCATAGCCAGCCAGAAAGTACACGAGGCTTACGGAGGGGTGGTGCCTGAGCTCGCCTCGCGGGCCCATCAGCAGAATATTGTGCCCGTGGTGAGCGAGGCCCTGCGTCAGGCGGGAGTAGACCGCACGGAGCTTTCCGCCATTGCGTTCACGCGAGGCCCCGGACTGCTCGGCTCGCTGCTTGTGGGCACTTCGTTCGCTAAGGGAATGGCCCTCGGGCTCGACATTCCGCTCGTGGAGGTGAACCATCTCCATGCGCACGTACTCTCCCATTTCATAAAAAGAAACGAGGATGACGAGCAACCGGAGTTTCCATTCATGTGTCTGCTCATTTCCGGCGGCAATTCGCAGATACTAATCGTGAGGAGCCCATACGACATGGAGATCGTGGGCTCCACCATCGACGACGCCGCAGGCGAGGCTTTCGACAAATGCGCCAAGGCAATGGGGCTCCCCTATCCCGGCGGCCCGCATATCGACCGCCTCGCGGCGGAGGGTGACGCCAAGGCATTCCGGTTCAGCAAGCCTCACATACCGGGATTCGACTATTCCTTCAGCGGTCTGAAGACCTCATTCCTCTACACCCTGCGCGACGGTCTGAAAGAGAATCCGAGGTTCATCGACGACCACCGCGCCGACCTTGCCGCCTCGCTCCAGCGCACCATCATCGAGATTCTTCTCGACAAGGTGGAGAAAGCTCTTGCGAAGCATCCCGTGGGCCACCTCGCAATCGGCGGTGGCGTCTCGGCAAACTCCGGTGTACGCGCAGCCGTCGACGCGTTCTGCCGCCGCAAGGGCATAAGGGCCTGGATTCCGGAAAGGGCGTTCACCACCGACAACGCGGCGATGGTGGCAGCCGCCGGATATTTCAAATATCTCGACAAAGACTACTGCGACCTGGCGCTTCCCCCCTTCGCCCGAGTCACCGTGTGAACAAACACCAATTCACGGGGGTTGAATATAAAAAAGCCGGAGGCTTACCCGCAAAAGCCGCCCGGCATGAAGAATCAAGGAGACATGAAGGAAAAAGCTACCGACATACAGGCAGCGGCGCAGACTACCAACGCAGCGGCCGAGGAACATAAGGAGAAACGCCACGTCGTGATATACGGATACACGAAAGAGGAGCTGGCCAACGTCATGAAGCATTTCGAAGACCAGCTTCCGGAATACGTGAAGATAAACATCGACACCAACAACCGCGTCACCAGGATCACTCTCACGGGTATCAACTCGGGAGTGGAGATGCTGCGCTTCAAGATGAACAAATACCAGCAGCAGCTCAACGCCATCTTCTCGGAGGAGGTCGTGGCCTTCGAAGACAAGACTGTGGCGGAAGTGCTCGGCGAGCTGCTCCAGGAGCGCGAGCTGACCGTGAGCTGCGCCGAGAGCTGCACGGGAGGCAACATCGCCCACCGCATAGTGCAGGTGGCAGGCTCGTCGGCATATTTCCTGGGGAGCGTGGTGAGCTACAGCAACGACGTCAAGGCCGAGGTGCTTGGCGTGGAGCGCAGCGACATCTCAAGCTACGGAGCCGTCAGCCGCCAGGTAGCCGAGGCCATGGCGCGCGGCGCGGCACGCCTGATGCGCAGCGACTGCGCGATAGCCACCACCGGCATCGCCGGGCCCGACGGCGGCACGCGCTATAAGCCTGTGGGAACGGTCTGGCTGGCGGTGAAATACGGCCACACAGTGGTGAGCGAGTGCGTCAGGTTCGAGGGAGGACGCAACGAGGTGATCGAGAGCGCCACCAACCACGGGATGGTGATGCTCATCAACCTTCTGCGCAACACCTACGTGATGCAGGAGGACCTCAACGACGAGTGAGGGTACAAATGGAGTGCACACCGGGAATTTCGGGGAATTTTTTATCGAAATATTTGCAGAGAATCAAATTTTTACGTAATTTTGCACCCGGTTTGCGGGCACATCCTGAAAAGCCTCTGAAAATGATGCGTTCGGAGGTGATATGAGAAGTGAGATGGCGGCCTCGACCACTTTAATTTTAAAAATTAAGTCAAAAAGAACCAACAGCCATGTCAAAAGTTTGTCAGATCACAGGCAAAAAGGCTTCCGTGGGCAACAACGTATCCCACTCGAAGCGACGCACAAAACGCAAGTTCAACGTCAACCTCCACAAGAAGAAATTCTACTGGGTTGAGCAGGACACTTGGATCGAGCTTCTCGTATCCGCACACGCCCTACGCACCATCAACAAGATCGGGCTCAACGCCGCCATCAAGAAGGCAGAGAAAGAGGGCAATCTCGACCTCAGAGAAATCAACATCATTTCCTTCTAAAAACTACCTAAGAAACTATGGCAAAGAAAGCTAAGGGCAATAGAGTTCAGGTTATCCTCGAATGCACCGAACACAAGGCAAGCGGTATGCCCGGCATGTCACGATATATCACGACCAAGAACCGCAAGAACACAACAGGACGTCTGGAGCTGAAGAAATACAACCCCATCCTGAAGAAAATGACCATTCACAAAGAAATAAAATAAGCACTCCTGAGCTATGGCAAAGAAAACCGTCGCGTCTCTTCAGAAAGGTGAAGGACGCACCTACAGCAAGATAATCAAGATGGAGAGATCTCCCAAGACCGGCGCTTATGTCTTCAAAGAGGAAATGGTGCCCAACGACGCTGTGCAGGCCGCTCTCAAATAAGCAGGCCTCCCGCTCATCCGAATATTTCAACAAAAATATATGGGCTGCGGTTTTGACCGCGGCCCATTTTCTTTTTCTGTTCCGTGCTCCGGGACTCCTCTCAGAAGATGTAGCCGATGCCCATGTCGAAGAAGCCGCCGCTGGTGTCGTTCATCAGCGAGTATTTCCCCTGGAGGGTCATCTTGAGATAGGAGGTGAGATAGATATCGAAGCCGGCTCCGAAGTCGAAGCCACCGCGGGTGGCATGGCCGCCGCCAGAATAGCTCCAGTTGTTGAGCGTAAGTCCCACAAGGGGATAGATGCCGAAGCCGCTTCCCAGCTTGAACGGGAACTGGACGTCGGCGCTGATCTCGAAGCCCGACTTCCCCTCGTTGCGGAATATGTAGCCTATCTCCGGGGCTATCCTCACATGAGGGGCAAACTGATACTGGAAGTAGAGGTTGGCATAACCTCCGTTGTTATATGTGGCGAAACCGCCTGCAAGACCCAGGGTCTTCTCCCCTTTCTGCGCGCTCGCCTGAGCCGACATCAACATGGCTCCCGCCGCTATGGCGGCCATTGCGATTACTGATGTAAACTTCCTGTTCATATTCGATAGTTTTGATTGATTCGTTGATTTACAATAGTTCGTTAAAAAAT
>DKYZ01000056.1:0-2999 GCA_002493515.1 Porphyromonadaceae bacterium UBA7087
CTTATAAGTCTTATAAATCTTATACGTCTTATATAGTCGTATCAGTGATTGTAGCTGAACGCCTTGTAGGAAAGGCGCTGCCGGGCCTGGCGGGTCTCGCGGCGTCGTCCGAAGAAGGTGGTGTAGACGATATGGCGCAAGGCCATGTCGAGGCTCCATCTTCCGGCTCCGGTGAAGCAGAATATCATCGAGCATGCCGCCCACAGGCAGCTCTCCATGGATATGACGCCGCTGATGGCCTGAACCACAGAGGCTGTTGCCCAGGCGAGAAAGCCGAGCAGGAAGACGGGCCGTGTAAACAGTCCGACTCCAAGCATGCTTCCGAGCACAATCATGATTATGCCATATTCATGAGGATGGATGTATGAGACGGGAGCCAGCCCCTGCGTGAGTCCGGCATATCCGGAAAGTATGAAGAGGAATCCCACGATGATACGCGCCACCAGAAGAAGCATCGAGCGGCGGTTGCCCTTGGCTTCCTTTACGGCGAATATGAGGTTCAGGGTCTTGGCGGCATTGTTTTTTGCCGCCGATATATCAATACGTCTGCGCGTCAGGCGCGCCAGCACTTCGGGATGAAGCGCTCCGAGCGTTTTTTGTCCGGGATTAACCGATATGACATTGGATGCGGCCATAGTGAAATCTATTATTTATCGTTATTGTGTCTATGATAAACAAACTTGATAGTCAAATAGTTGTGGCATTCTGAAAATTTTAGGCATTCTGATTGTTAACATAATTTAAAGTTGCTTTTTTCTCGGGGCGTTTTGTTAAAACCAAATGTTAAAAAATGCTTTTTGATGTTTTTCGGCCACCGCCACGACCCAAACCGTGCTGTCCTTGGTCACATATGTCTGATAGTTGGTTGCCCCTCTTTGCTATTTGGACAAATTTTGTTAACTTCGCATCATCATTCCGGTCGCCTCGGTTCGTGAGGCGCCTTTTGCAGAGATGAACAGAATAGGAAAACTTTATTTCCGCTACGGTACGATGGGGTCGGCAAAGACCGCCCTGCTTCTCACCACCGCCTATAACTTCGAGGAACGTGGTGTGGCGCATCTGTGTTTCAAGCCAATAACCGACACCCGCGAAAACTCCAACGTGATCAGAAGCCGCATAGGCATCGAGAGGGAGTGCATGTGGATAAAGGCCGAGAGCAACATGTATGAGATTGTGGAGGAGATCATCGCCACCGGCGGCACACGCCCCGAATGGATTCTGATAGACGAGGCCCAGTTTCTCACCGTCGACCAGGTTGACCAGCTTGCACGCGTGGTCGACGACTTCGGCTGTAACGTGATATGCTACGGATTGCGGACGGATTTCAAGACACATCTTTTCGAGGGCTCGCGACGCCTTTTTGAAATCGCCGACAGCATCGACGAGATAAAGTCGACATGCTCGTGCGGACGAAAGACAATCGTAAACGCGCGTATTGACGGCAGGGGCAACATAGTCACGGAGGGGGAGCAGGTAGAGATCGGAGGCAACGACCGCTATGTGTCGGTATGCCGGAAATGCTGGACAAACCGCCAGATAGAGAGCGGCGACAGATGGAAGCTGCCGCTTTGACACCACCCTTGGATGCGGGGCGACAGGATATGCATTTACAAGATTTGATTAAACAGACATATATCGAAACGACTTAAATCTGATACGACATGATAGAGAAAAAATTAAGAGACGAGATAACGAAGCTGGTCAAGAGAGAGGTGGTCCCGGCCCTGGGATGCACCGAGCCGGCCGCCGTTTCGCTGTGTGTGGCCAAGGCCACTGAGATGCTCGGCAATCTGCCCGACAAGATCTTTGTCAAACTGAGCGCTAATATGCTTAAGAACGCCATGGGCGTGGGCATACCCGGCACCGGCATGATAGGACTCCCCATCGCGATAGCCTTGGGTGCCCTGATAGGCAAGTCGGAGCTCGGACTCGAGGCTCTGCGCGATGTAGACGCCGAGGCCGTGGAGCGTGGCCGCCGGTATATCGACGAGGAGAGAATCGTAATCTCCCTTGACGAGGAGGCTCCGTCGGTGCTGTATATCGACGTGACGGTTGTCAATGCCCTCGACCAGGCGCGTGCCATCATAGCAGGGTCGCACACCAATTTCGTTTACGAGGCAATAAACGACAATGTAATTCTCGACAGGCGCGATACACTCGGAGGAACGGCAAGCGCAGCCGACAACGGATCAGACCCGGTGCTTACGCTCGCCAAGGTGTACGAATACGCCATGGAGACGCCGCTTGATGAAATATCGTTCATCATGGAGGCCAAAAAGCTGAATACGGCGGCCGCCAGACTTGCCCTGGACCATGATTACGGCCACTCGCTGGGAGCCACTATCCGCAGAAGCGGAGTGCGCTATTTCGGCGACACGGTGCTCGAGCATATGATAAGCAACACGTCGGCGGCGTGCGACGCCCGTATGGGTGGTGCCCAGATAGCAGTGATGTCAAACAGCGGCAGCGGCAACCAGGGAATCACCTGCACTATGCCGGTGGTGACTTTCGCCGAGGAGTCGGGTGCCGACGAGGAGCATACCGTCCGTGCGCTCATGCTCAGCCATCTCACGAGCATATATATAAAGCAGAGTCTCGGAAAACTGTCGGCCCTCTGCGGATGCGTGGTCGCATCCACGGGTGCTTCAAGCGGCATCGTGTATCTTATGGGAGGAGGATACAACGAGATATGCTCTGCGGTGAAGAATATGGTTGCCAACCTCACGGGCATGATCTGCGACGGCGCGAAGCCCTCATGTTCGATGAAAATCTCAAGCGGTGTCTCGACAGCCCTTATGTCGGCGCTGATGGCCATGAATGGCAAATGCGTCAGCTCGGCCGAGGGTATCGTCTGCGACGACGTCGACGAGACCATACGCAACCTTACATCAATCGGACGCGAGGCAATGAGGCCCACTGACAAGTGGGTGCTCCATATCATGACCCATAAATGCTGACCGGAATACCGGAACGCCGAACATATACAGACTGCCTCCCGA
>DKYZ01000056.1:3270-77244 GCA_002493515.1 Porphyromonadaceae bacterium UBA7087
TCGGGAGGCAGTCTGTATATGTTCAGGCTTAGACTATCTACCTAAAGGTGACGCGGCATACGGCGGGTCGAGCCATTGCCGTCGTAGGAGGGGTATAGGCGTATCATTCCCACAGGGAGTTTCTGAAGGGGATCGTCGGTGGAGACCCTTGCCACTCTCCAGAAGCGCGGCAGCACGGAGAAGGGGTTGATACGTATCCTGACGCGTTTGCTCTTCACGAGGAATACATCCCCCTCCTTGTCAAGCGTAGCCAGACATTCCTTTGGAGCGCACAGCCTTCCGGCCTTGCGGTCGGTGAAGAGCGTCATCCTGTAGCTTCTTGAATCGGGTGTGGATTCCAGGCGACCGATCACGGCTCCCGGCGAGATGCCTGCATCGGAGGAGTCGACTACCGTTATGTCGTAGCGCTCGAGCGAGTTAGGCCCTTCGGGAGCCGAACGCGAGATGAGGACACTTACCTGGTCGTCGGGATAGAGCCAGATACCCTCGGGAGCCGCCAGCGGCCGGCTGTCGCAAATCTCCCTGGCGCCCTGCATATCGCACACCGCTACCTGGGAATGCGCCGTCATCATTGCCGAAAGCGTCAGAAGGGTCATCGCTATCCTGTGGAGCTTTCCCATATCGTCACGGTTTGGTGGAGAAGGTGTAGGAGAGGCCGAAGCTCAATATCTCCTTGAGCATGAAGTGGCCCCATCCGGCAGCGGCAGGGGCAGATGAGTCATATCTGAGGTATGCGTAGATCTGCGTGGAGAGGAATTTGTTGATGGCAAACGACAGGGTATTCTCCCAGTCGCCCAGGAAATAGTCGTAGTCGGTGAAGAGGAACATCCTCGACTTCAGGTTGATGTTGGAGGTGATGTTCCAGTCGATGGTCGTCTCGCAGTTGCTACCGATCTGGCTGATGCTGCGGTGTCCCTCCTTGATCTTGAACTGTGTCTCGTCCATACGGGAGTCGATGCAGGTCTTGAGATTGTAGGATAGGGGGGAGATTGCAAGCGAGAGCTTGAAGGTCTTGAGCTTGTTCTGCCTGGAATACGTCATACCGAGACCCATGTTGAGCTCGCCCGGCGAAAGGAACGAGGCCGTGCGCTTGTCGCTGTTCTGCTCATAATTGTTGAGAAGCTGTGTCTTGAACACAAGGTTGAACGAGTAGAACCAGTTGGAGAGGGCTTTTAGACCGGCATTGAGGTTATATTGGAAAAGGTCGTCGGAAATCGAGAATTTCCTCAGGCTTTTTTTCGGATTTGAATAGAAGCCGAGCTTGTAGGAGAGGTTGCTCGTGAAGATGAGGTTGGGATGATAGACGGTGTTAAGGGCCACATTCCAGTTGAAATTCATCAGGAATGCGAAATTGTTGTTGCCTCCCTGATACCAGTTGGACGACAGGAACGCCTGCGACATCTGAAGGCCCGAATTGATCTTGTGCAGCCAGTGCACCTTCCCCACCTCCTGCTCTATTATGACGGCCTTGTCAGGATCCACCTCCGGGAGATCCATCCTGTTGATAAACGACAGGAACGAGAGGTCATCCTCACGGAGCACCGGAGGGTCAGGCAGCTGCCAGTAGGCGTACTCGATGGTGGAGGGATCGCTGACCATTATGGAGTAGATGAAGTCGGTCTGCATCTGCCGGTTGTCGACATCCCTCTTGAGCCACAGGGGAGTGACGTCGCCGGTGACTACCGGCAACGGTTCTGTTTCCTCCTCAATTATCTCCACGAACGGAGCCGCAGCCACGGAGTCCGTGCCCGTCACGGCAAGGGGTGTCTCCCTGATGATGGAGATGGAATCCGGCGTATTGCCGTTTCTTATCCGCATCCCTTTTATCACGGTAGGCAGGTCGCGGGAGAATGTCCTCGGCTTAAGGTAGTGGAAGCCGGAGAATACCCACGGGGCGGTGAGAAGATTCACGTATCGCGGGTAGTCGGCCGGAATGGAGATGGAATCGAGTATTTCCCCGGCGGAACGTACCCTGAGCATTGTGGAGTCTACGATAGGCTTGATATTCTCGGCGCCCCTGTCGATGAAAATCTGCCGGGCCTCGATCTCCCCCTTTGATTCCACATGACGGAATTTAGGCCGTGACTGGGGGGAGGCAGTGGCCGAGAGAAGCCCCAGGGCCACTGCCGCTGTAAATACACTATGTCTGTCTAAGATATTCATTCTGGGTTAGATATGGTTTTTCTGATGTCTCGCTTATCTTACGGGGAGCGGAAGTCTCTCCGACGGCGGATCCGCCGGTGAGAGTATCTTGTCGTATTCATCCGAATTGATAACCTCCAGCGCTTTCCTGAATATGGGATCGTATGTATTATACACCTTATAATATGTGGAGTTGTCGTAGATGTCGCGTCCTATCAGTCCTTTGAGAACCATGCAGAACAGCGGGCGGCTTTTCTCCGCCTCCTCGGCATCGTATTCCACTCCCTCCTTGTCTGAGAGTTTCCTGAGCTCGTCGAGCATTTCCGGAGTAACCTCGAAGCCGGATATGAACTCGCGGTCTGTCTTGAACCGGTCTTTTATTTTCTTGCGGTTGGCATCCACATATTTGATGACGAAGCGGTTGATGAGCCCTTTCGCCATGACATTGCGGTAATATTTGGTGTAGGCTGTTGTGTCGAGGGCCACGAAACGGTCGGGAGAGATGCCGCCGCCGCCATATATGCCTCGGCCGAGTCTCAGGGTGTTTACCTTCAGGGAGTCGTTGTAATGGATCGAATCCTCGTGCATGAGTTCGCCACGGTTGTAGCGGTCAAGGATGTCGAGGTTATAGTCTTTCTGGTTCCCTTTTGTGTAAGGCTTCTGTATGTCACGCCCTGTCGGAGTATAGTAGTGGGCTACGGTAAGGCGCATCATGGAGCCGTCGGGGAACGGGATGGGTCTTTGCACCAGCCCCTTGCCGAAAGTGCGTCGGCCTACGATGACGCCGCGGTCCCAGTCCTGTATCGCTCCGGAGGTGATTTCGGCTGCCGAGGCTGAGTACTGGTTGACCATCACCACGAGTCTACCCTTGTCGAAGAGCGGTTTGAGGCCGGAAGGATTAGCGTGGCTGTCGGCGCGGGAGGAATTGACACCTTCCGTATATACTGCCAGCGACTCCGGAGGGAGCAGCTCTCCGAGAATGTCAACCGCGGCATTGAGATAGCCTCCGCCGTTGTCCACGAGGTCGAGGATCAGTTGCTCCATACCCTCCTTCTTTAAAGCTGACAGGGCTTTGGCAACCTCTTTCGATGTCTCGGCGGCGAATTTGTTGACACGGATATATCCGGTCTTGTCGTCTACCATATAGGAGGCGTCGACACTGTAGATCGGTATGTCGGCTCGCGTTATGGTGAAGTCGATGGTGTCGTATGCGAGTCCTTCGGGACGTAGCACCTTGACGTCTACGTCAGTGCCTTTCGGCCCCCTGAGGCGTTTCATTATGTCGGAGTTTTTCATCTTCACTCCGGCTATCGTGGAATCATTTACGGCCACGATGCGGTCTCCGGCGAGGATGCCCACCCGCTCCGAGGGGCCTCCGGCCACAGTCTGTATCACATACAGGGTGTCCTGGTTCATATTGAATGTGATGCCGATGCCGCTGAAATTTCCTGACAACGGCTCGGTGAGCTCACGTGTCTCCTCCGGGTTGGTGTATGATGAATGGGGGTCAAGCCCCTCGAGCATGCCGCGTATGGCGTCTTCCACGAGTTTGTTCTCGTCGACAGTGTCGACATAGAGCTGCGCCACGGCAGCCTCCGCCATACGCAGTTTCTGGTTCTGGGTCATGTTGATGTCGCGGGCCGTGATGCCCGTGACTGCTGCGGCTGCGATGAGTGCCGCAACTATCATTGCTGGATTTTTCATTTGCTTTTGATTATAAAATTTCCGGCGACATAGCGTGATATGTCGTAGCCGTTGTGAAGCAGCTCGCGCACCATTGAGCTTGAGACGATGGCCATATCGGGCTCGCTGATGAGAATCACTGTCTCGATGCCCGAAATCGCCCTGTTGATGTCAGCGAGATTCCTCTCATACTCGAAATCAATTGCGCCTCTCACTCCCCTCAGAAGGAACCGCGCCCCCGATTTCACGGCATAATCGACAGTCAGGCCGGTATACAGCTCGACGTTTACCCTGGGCTCACCTGAATAGAGCCCTCGGATAGCCTCCAGTCTTTCGTCCGGAGTCCACGTGCCATGCTTGTTCTCGTTGTATCCTATTCCTATTATGATACGGTCGAAAATCCCCAGTCCCCGTCTTACTATTGCCTCGTGGCCGATGGTGAAGGGGTCGAAGCTGCCCGCGAAAAGCGCGGTCTTTTGTCTGTCGGCGTTCATATCTCGCTGTCGTCCTCCACCACGAGGTTCTCGATGATGAAATTCTGGCGTTCCATCGTGTTCTTTCCCATATAGAACTCCAGAAGTTTCTCCACGGTGTCCTCCTTCTTCAGTTTCACAGGGTCAAGTCGCATCCCCGGCCCTATGAACTCTGCGAACTCCACGTCGTTGATCTCTCCGAGGCCTTTGAACCGGGTGATCTCGGCGTTTGAGCCGAGCCTGGCTATGGCCGACTCCCGCTCCTCGTCGGTGTAACAGTAGAAAGTATCCTTCTCTCCTGATTCGCCGGCTTTACCCCTTTTCTTCTTGGAACGTTTGGCCGTGTTTTTGTTTCGCACACGGAACAACGGGGTCTGGAGGATGTATACATGCCCCTTCTTCACCAGGTCGGGGAAGAACATCAGGAAGAACGTTATCACCAGAAGGCGGATATGCATGCCGTCGACATCGGCATCGGTGGCTATTATCACCTTGTTGTATCTCAGCCCCTCGATTCCCTCCTCGATATTGAGGGCTGCCTGGAGGAGGTTGAACTCATCGTTCTTATATACCACCTCCTGCGTCATGCCGTAGGAGTTGAGCGGCTTTCCACGCAGGGAGAAGACAGCCTGCGTCTCGGCATTTCGCACCTTTGTGATTGTGCCCGATGCGGAGTCTCCCTCCGTGATGAATATGGCCGAGTCCTCGCGGCGGTCCTCCTTGGAGTTGCTTTTCAAGGCGTCGTTGTAATGGATGCGGCAATCGCGCAGCTTGCGGTTGTGGAGGCTGACCTTTTTCGCTTTCTCCCGGGCGAGCTTGGCGACTCCGGCCATCGCCTTGCGCTCTTTCTCGCTGGAGGCGATCTTCTTGAGCATTGTCTCGGCCGTGTCGGTGTTTTTGTGGAGATAGTCGTCAAGCTCCTTCTTCACGAAGTCTCCGATGAATTTGTTGACTGTCACCGGGCTCCCCGGAGCTATCTCCTTTGATCCGAGTTTTGTCTTTGTCTGGCTCTCGAAGACCGGCTCCTGAATCCTGACGCTGACTGCGGCCACCATGCCGTTGCGTATGTCGGAGAACTCATAGCCTTTGTCGGAGAATTCCTTTATTGTGCGGCTCACCCATTCGCGGAAGGCTGTCAGATGTGTTCCCCCCTGTGTGGTGTGCTGGCCGTTGACAAAGGAGTAATATTCCTCGCCGTACTGGTCGGTGTGGGTCAGCACAATCTCTATGTCCTCCCCCTTGAGATGGATGATGGGGTAGAGGGGATCGTTTGTCATGTTCTCTTTCAGCAGGTCGAGAAGGCCGTGGCGCGATACGTATCTTTTTCCGTTGTAATATATCTGGAGTCCGGCGTTGAGGTAGGTATAGTTGTTGACCATTGTCTCGACAAACTCCTCCCGGAAGGCGAAGTCGCGGAAGAGGGTGTTGTCGGGAAGGAATTTCACGCGGGTTCCGTTTGGCTCGTCGGTCGGCTCCGGTGTCCCTTGCCTGAGGAGAGCTCCTTTCTCGAACTCTACGGTCACTTTCTTTCCATCGCGCACGCTCTCCACTACGCAGTAGGTTGACAGGGCGTTGACAGCTTTGAGGCCGACGCCGTTCAGTCCGACGGATTTCTTGAAGTTCTTGTCATCGAATTTTCCGCCGGTGTTGATCTCCGATGCTACTTCCTTGACTTTTCCAAGAGGTATGCCGCGTCCATAGTCGCGTATCTCCACGACACCCTCCTGGCTCAGGGAGATGTCGATTCTCTTTCCGGCGCCCATGTTGAACTCGTCAATCGAGTTGTCTACCACCTCTTTTACAAGTACGTATATACCGTCTTCGGCATGTGAGCCGTCACCGAGCTTGCCGATATACATACCGGGACGGCGGCGGATATGCTCGTTCCAGCTGAGATGCTGGATGGAGTCGTCGTCATATGAACCGGGATCTGACTGGCTGTCAGCCAAATGGTCATCTTCCGGCAGCGAGGCGCTGTCGGTTCCTGTGGTATTGTCTGCATCCTGGGCTTCCGATTCGGCAACCGGTTCGGAAACTGTCGTAAACTGCTCCTCTGTCTCGTCGAATTGAAAAAGGTCGTTGTTCTCTGCCATTCTTGCTCTGCGTCTGGTTTTTCTCTGCGGCTGCGGTTGGCTCAAGAGGCCAATGCGCTTTGGTCATGCAAATTTAATAAAAAAATGTCATAGTACTGATAAATAATTCTATAATAGTTCTGGAACAAATCGTATGATTGTTGTTATATAAGAGATAATATAAGTGATTTTTGGTTATGGCAGACGGATTAGATGCCTAAGTCCATTGCCGATAATATGGATATAGCCTATGCATATGTCAGACGCATTGCTCTCGACGCCGGTGGCGTTGGCGGGAGCGGGACTGGCGGCCGTTCTGATAGGAGTGGCCGGCCATAAGATAAAGAAAAACGACGACAGCAGTCTCGTGCCCCTTATGGGGGTGATGGGGGCTTTCGTGTTTGCAGCCCAGATGGTCAATTTCAGTATTCCCGGCACCGGCAGTTCCGGCCATATCGTCGGAGGAGTGCTTCTCGCCGCGCTGCTCGGTCCCTGGGCCGGTTTTCTGACCCTCGCCTCAGTGCTGATTATCCAGTGTCTCATCTTTTCCGACGGCGGACTCATGGCCTTGGGATGGAATATAATCAATATGGGAGCCATGACCACTTTAATCGCCTATCCGCTGATTTATAAACCGATAGCCCGGGCGTCTACAAAGCCGTGGCGTCTTGCGGCAGCCTCTGTGGCAGCCTGCGTGGCAGGCCTTGAACTCGGAGCCGTTATGGTGACCGTCGAGACGTGGCTGTCGGGAATAACAGCTCTTCCGTTCCTCGGATTCCTCGGGTTGATGAGCGCGATCCATCTGGCCATAGGACTTGGAGAAGGCATAGCTACTTCCGCTGTACTTGTGTTTGTGGCAAAATCGCGTCCTGACCTTCTTGTTCCAGCATCGGCGGCAGTTCATTCCGGCAAAAAGGGAGTGAAAAAGGCTGTGATATGGTTTGCCGTGGCAGCACTTGTGGTGGCCGGAGGCCTCTCATTCCTCGCCTCATCAGACCCTGACGGACTTGAATGGAGCATCGGACGCCTGACCGGAGGCGTGGAACTTGAGACAGCCGGAAACGCCATAGCTGAAGGCGCTGAGAATATCCGTCAGACCACAGCGTTGATGCCTGATTACGAAAGCTCGTTTTCGGGTGTGGTCGGAGCTGTCATGGTCGTGGCCCTCGTATGGGCGGTATGCTCCGTGATAACTTCACGTCGTAAAAAGGTGACGGTTAAGGATGAGCAGGCTTGAGAAAGCGGTCATTGCGGTAAAATCATCCTCCACGGGCGACGGATGTGGCTCGTGTGATGTCCGCTGCCGTATCCTCGTCACCGTCTGCTATCTATGCATGATGCTGTCGGTGGCGCCGGCCGACCTTGCGCGCCTTATCCTGTTCGCCCTTTATCCCGTATTGGCATGTGCGATTGACGGCGTAAGCTACGGACGACTGTTTCTCAGGTCATGTATAGTGCTTCCTTTCGTAGTCCTGATAGGGATATTCAATCCTTTTTACGAGCGGACCACAATTTTCACGATAGCCGGAGTGGATATAAGCCTCGGCTGGATCACTTTCACATCGATAGTGGTCAGAGGACTTCTTTCCATGCAGGCATTGATGATTCTTGTCGGAAGGCATGGTTTCACGGCGTTCTGCCGTGGTCTGAGGTCGCTCGGCATCCCTCGTTTTCTAAGCACCCAGCTTGAGTTTCTCCACCGCTATCTGGGCGTGCTGCTGATGGAGGCGTTGACCATGAGGCGCGCGAGGGAAGCCAGGGGATACGGAGGTAACGGACTTACCCTTAAGTCATGGGGAGAGTTTGCCGGACAATTGTTCATACGCACCGTGGGACGTGCGGAGCGTATTAACAGGGCAATGCTCGCCAGGGGATTTAACGGATCGATGCCGTCATGGAGAGGTAATGAGCAATCCTGGCGTCTCTCCGACACGCTGATGCTGATTATTTGTTGCAGTGCATTTGTTTTGCTGCGTTTTGTAAACCCATAAATTGCTATTCAATGAGCCACCATTACATACAGTTCAAGGATGTGGATTATTCCTATCCGGGAGGGAAAAAGGCGCTTGACGGCGTAAGTTTCCGTATAAACCATGGGGAGAAAGTGGCGTTGCTCGGAGTCAACGGTGCCGGTAAATCCACGCTCCTGCTCCACACCAACGGCCTTCTGCTGCCTCAGAGTGGTGAGGTGAATATAGGGGATGTGCCTGTGGGGAAAAAGACGCTTCCCATAGTGAGGCAGAACGTCGGGATGGTGTTCCAGAATCCGGATGACCAGTTGTTTATGTCTACGGTCGAGGAGGATGTCGCTTTCGGTCCGGCGAACATGGGTCTTCCGGAGGAGGAGATAAGACGCAGGGTCTCTTCGGCGTTGCATGCTGTCGGGGCAGAGGATCTGGCGAATCGCTCTCCGTGGCAGCTCTCAGGAGGGCAGAAGCGGAGAGTGGCTATTGCAACGGTGCTCTCGATGGAACCGAATATCCTTGTGCTTGACGAGCCGACGTCCAATCTTGACTGGTCGGCACGCCGACAGCTGATAGGACTTCTGAAAGGCTTTGACCACACCATACTTGTCGCGACGCATGATCTCGCCATGGTGAATGAATTGTGCGGTAGGATTCTTGTGATTGACCATGGCAGAATCATAGCCGATTCCGATCCCGGGATCCTTGAGAGGGATGAGAGGCTGCGCGTCATGCTGGGGATTGAATGATCATTCGATTCCCGTGAGCTGAATCTTGACTTTGAATGGGGTGGCTCTTCTGCGTGGAGCGTTGCTCTTGTAATAGTAAAACGCCCCCTGGGTATCGAATGATGGGAAATCGATCTTGCGTGTCTCGCCGGCAGGGAGGTCGGTATTGATTTTTACTGTTTGGGAATGGAGCTGACGCCCCTCAAGGTCATGGTAGCTGATAGTCAGGAGTAGAAGTCTGAAGGAAGCAATGGAATTATTTGATACGAAGACGGATTCCTTTTTTGATGATGCAATTTTATCAAAGCCGCTGAATCTGATGGAGTCCCTGTATACGTTTGCAAGAGAATCCATGAGAAGGGAGCCGGTATCTTTCATTGGCTTCTCTTCATTTGATTTTTCTGATGTTGCCTTGAGTCGCAGCTTCTGCTTTCTTCCCTCCATGCTTAACGGCATAAGGAATAATGCCGCGAATATTCCGATTGCGGCAATAGGGCATCTTCCGGTACACCAGTTTCCCATCAGAAAATGTTACTTTCTCGGTTCATCCCTAAGTCTGACCAGATAATCGATGTCGAGACCGGTTATTTTCGATATGAAACCGAGATCCAGATCCTTTTCTGCAAGAAGAGAACGTGCCATCTTGTCGCGCTCTTCCGCTCTTCCTTCCGCTCTTCCTCTTGCAAGACCTTTGGAAGTGCCTTCCTCAAACGATTTGTCTTTGGCATATTGTATTTCCAGGTCAATATCGTTGAGCCGTTGGAGGGATTGGCTGTAAGCAACAACATCTTCAGCGCACATCATATCGGTAGCGGCGGCGTCAAACAGGTATTTGAACTCGCCGTCATTATATTCTTTGCAATTTTTATCCATGAATGGGGTCAGCTTTATGGGCGGTATCACAGGCGGTTTCATAGGGTAGAGGATATTTTTGCCAAAGTTAGTGAAAAAATTCCGAAAAGAATATAAAATAGGCTTATTTTTCCGGAATTACGGTTAAGACACGGGGAATGAGCATTCTGGTGATGTCACCGAATCTCACTCTATATGCCTTTGAAGCCGCGTCATACGCCTCCACTATGCCGGTGCCGAAAACTTTGTGGCTGACAGACGTGCCGTTTGCAAGCGGGGCGTCGACATTCTCATACACCTCCGAATTCAGCGTCGCCACAAGATTGCGTGTGCCCTCCCTGAGTGCCGGATCAGGATTCCCCTCTGTCTCAAGATAACATTCCGGAACCTCCGATATGAATCTCGACGGATATTTCAGGGCGCCGTTGTCATTGAGATAGCCCTCCGATTCGGAAAGATAGAGCATATCGCGGGCGCGCGTGACAGCAACATACATAAGGCGCCTTTCCTCCTCCTCCCCATCCTTTCGACGCTCCCTTATAGAACGATGGTTGGGGAATATTCCCTCTGTCAGTCCTATTACAAACACAGTAGGAAACTCAAGACCCTTCGACTGATGTATTGTCATCAGTCTTGTCTTCTCGGCATCCGGCTCACGGTCCACATTTGTGTAGAGCGCGATTTCCTGAAGATACGAGTCAAGTCCCATGTCGGCCTCGTCCATCTTTGTAGCCTCGAATTCTTTCATGGCATTAAGGAGCTCCGCTATATTTTCCAGACGCTCCTCCTGCTCATCCGTACGGTAGAGGTCAGACAGACCGGATTCTGTCATGAGCCAGTCGGTAAGGTCAGACACTCCCTTCATGGACACTCTCTCGCGTGCGGAATCTATCAGAGACACAAACGACAGCAATGCGGGTCGTCTGAACCGTTTGTCTCCGATATGATCCCTGAGGGCTCCCATCAGCGAGCGTCCCTCTTCCAGAGCCAGTGATTCCAGTGCCTTCATCGAAGCCTCGCCAAACTTGCGCGACGGAAGGTTGATGATACGCCGGAAAGCCATATCATCGTCATCGCTTGATATAAGCCTGAGATATGAGATGACATCCTTTATCTCCTTACGCTCGAAAAATCTGACGCCTCCCCACACCGAATATGGAATCTGCTGTTTCAACAATGCCTGCTCAACAGTACGCGACAGGAACGATGAACGGTATAATATGGCGAAGTCGCTGTATTTCATCCCTTTGCCAACTCCTTCCGCTATACGCGACGCTATCATTGCCGCCTCTTCCTTTTCCGATTTGGCGTGATGATAGACCGGAAGACGTTCATTGAGCCGTCTTGTGAAAAGTTCCTTCTTTACGCGGTTGGTATTGTTGGCTATGATGAAATTAGCCACGTCAAGCACATCGGGAGTTGACCGGTAATTCTCATTCAGTATTATATCGGTCTTTGCCTTGAACTCGACAAAAATCTTTGGATTTCCGCCTCTCCATTCATAAATCGCCTGGTCGGGATCGCCTACTACGAAGAGATTGCCATGCTTCTCGCTCAATGCGTGAAGCAGTTTCCAGTCATCCCCGCTCAGGTCCTGCACCTCATCCACCATCAGGTAGTTGAGTTTGTCGGTCCAGTATTCCCTTGCGTCTTTGAAATGGTTGAGTATATACAGCGTGAAATACACCAGATCGTCGTAGTCAAGGGCATACTGCTTAAGCTGAAGACGTATGTATCTCACCGTTGCGTCGGGACATTGGGGAGAGGCTGCCGGGAGCAGATGCCCCTGTATGTATGCGTTTATGTCATATCCCTTATATGCCGCCACTCCTTTGAGGAACCTTTCCGCCGTGGTTTTCTTACGGTCTATCCCGAACTCCTGCATCGCCTGCTTGGCAAGGCTTTTGGCATCCTCCTCATCGATGATGAGGAAATTCTTCGGATAGCCTATGCGGTATATCTCACGGCGCAGGAATTTCACGCAAAAGCTATGGATGGTGCATATGAAATCATTGACGCTGCCGCGGTCTACCATCGTGGATATCCTGCGTTTCATCTCCTGAGCCGCCTTGTTGGTGAATGTCAGGCACAGAATGTTGCCGGGTGATATTCCAACCTCGTTTACGAGAAAGGCGAAACGGTGGGCAAGGACGCGTGTCTTTCCGCTTCCGGCCCCGGCCACGACCCTTACTCTGCCTTCGGTGGACTCCACCGCCTTCTGCTGCTGTCTGTTAAGCGAAACGTCCATACCGGTATCGGTTTGGGAATCCTGTCAGTCAGGTGAATTACATCATTTGTATAGCGACGCCACGGCCATGGAGGCTATTCCCTCCTTGCGGCCTGTGAAGCCGAGACGTTCAGTGGTAGTGGCCTTTATCGACACGCAGTCGCGGTCTATACCGATGATTCCGGCCACACAGTCGAGCATCTGCTCCACATAAGGATTTATCTTGGGAGCCTCAGCCATGATGGTGACATCCACATTGCCGACCATCCAGCCTTTTTCTCCGACCAGCCGGCATACCTCGGCAAGAAGACGCTTGCTGTCGGCTCCTTTGTAAGCAGGGTCGGTGTCGGGGAAGTGATAACCTATGTCGCGAAGGGCGGCAGCCCCCAGGATAGCGTCACACAGTGCATGCAGGGCCACGTCGGCGTCACTGTGGCCGAGCAATCCCTCGCTATGCTCCAGGCGTATGCCGCACAGCCATAATTCACGTCCCGCAACAAGACGGTGTACGTCAAATCCCTGTCCTATTCTGAAATTCATCTCTTTTTGGTTTTTAGTCGTAGGGTGAATTGCTCGCTCGGCCTTATCTGCGTCTTTTCCCGAGAAGGTCTCTCAGGCCATCCATGTCGAATGTAAGCGTGAAACGCAATGTCTGGTCGAGAGGCGAGCTCTGGGCCGTGGCAAGCATATAGGAGGCGTCGAGCTGCACCACATTGAGCGAGAATCCGGCTCCGAACGCGAAATAGGAGCGTCCGCCCTTGTTGGCGTTCTCGTAATTGTATCCGGCGCGAACAAAGAACTGCTGGTTGTAGGCATACTCAGCTCCGAACGATACATTGATTTCCTGGAGCTCCTCCTTGAATCCGCCCGGAGCGTCGGTGAAACTCTTGAATATTCCTGTGAAAGGCGACATTGTCTCCCATTTCTCGACTGCATCGTCATATTCCTGCTGTCCCTCGGCCGTGCTTGTGTCGTAATCACGTTCCCTTGGCTTGGTCGGCACGAGAAGCTTGTTCAGGTCGAGCCCGAACGACAATGTGTTATAGTCGGCAAGAGGGAACATGAACTGGGCGCCGAGTTTAAGGTTGGTCGGCAGGAAGGCATAGTTCTCTCCATGGTCATAGCTGACTTTCGTACCGATGTTGGATATGTTGAAACCCCAAGAGAACTGGCATTCGTTACGTCCGACCATGGGATATGTGACATAATAACCGGAGATGTCGGCACTGAAAGCGCTTGCCGCAGTATTGGATTCGCCGGTATAGGCGTCGTCATACGACAGGTCGGAAAGAATATATCTCAGCACGACTCCCATTGAGAATTTCTCTGAGAGCTTGCGGCTGTAGCCGAGGTCCAGGGCAAATTCGTAAGGGTTGATCGTCTGCATTGCGGCGTCGGAGCCTGTGTCGTCGAGGGTCACCTCTCCAAGGGAGAAGTATCTCAGCGAGGCGCTCAGGGCCTGGTTGTCGTTGCTTCCGAGTTTCCAGTATCCGGCGAGATTTGCAAGAAAAATATCGTTGACTATTTTTCTCAACCAGGGTGTATAGGACAGGGAAAGACCTCCTGTGCTGTATCCGAACGCATATTTCGCAGGATTCCAGTACTGGGAGTTCATGTCCGGATCTGTGGCCGCCCCGAGGTTTCCGAGGCTTGAGCCGCGTGCGTCTGGGGCGATGCTGAGTGTCGTGACTCCCGTGTTGACCGGGTTGAACTCGTTGTCCTTGATGTCGTTCTCGGCAAAGGCCCCGAGCGGGCAGAGCAAAAGCGTGCCTCCGGCGGCGAATTTTAAGATATGGTTGTGATTGAATGTCATTTGCGATATTTATGCAGATTCAATTGATAAAATGAAGACCGTGGTTATCCGACATATCATGTCTGTAATGCAAAGGTCTCTGAATATAAAAACTGAAATAAGATGCGATTATTGCCTCGTCAAATCACGGGAACGTATATAAGACGCGACTGCGACTTGTCGGTGGCCTGCCCTGTCTCCGCGATGTAGGCCCTGTATAATCCCGGCGACACGGTCTGGCCGTTTTTATCCTTGCGGTCCCATTGGCAGGAGTCGCCGTCGAACCTTGCGGAGAAGATCTCTTTACCCATGCTGTCGATGATTCTAAGCTCGGGATTGCGGGCCGTCCCGTGTATGAGAAACTCCATGCTGTCCTCAACCGCCTTTTCCGCCATATGCAGGGTGAACGATCCGTAGGCGCTCTCCCCTGTGGAGAAGGATACCTCTCCCATGGCAGTGTTGCCGTATATGTCGGCTATCTTCACCAGTGCGGAGTGGGTGCCTTCGGCAAGATCCGGCAGTGCGATCTCGCGCACAGCTCTTGAGGAGCCTTCGCTGAATCTTGGAGCCGCGTTGGAGAGCGGCAGCAGCCGGCCGTCGACCCTGAGCTCGAATCCGGGATTGAGGCTGCCTGACGAATTGCCAATGGCCGTGTCGTCGCTGGCTGTTACTGTCAGTATATTGGTCATGACGTCATAATCCATTGATTCAATCACCGGCGGTCTCCTGTCCTCCGGAATCTCCTTGTCCGGAGCCGTCAGCCTGCTCGTGAACGATCCGGCGGAGGAGATTTTCCTGTTTTCGTCGTAGGCGCAAAGATAGACCTTGACCTCCTGCCCGTTCCATTTTTCCATTTGCGTGGGAAGATAGACCTTGGCCTCAAGCCTGCCGTCGCTCACTTCTCCCGATCCTACGGCCACTACGTCGTCGGCATATGTGACGGTGATTCTCTTATTGGGGTCTTTGCCGTCGTTTGTCTCATAATCGGCCGATACCTCCTGATATGATGGAGACGTGACTTTTACCGCCACGTGTCCGCTGAAACCGGAATCCAGGTCTCCTGTAGGAGTCATCACGTTCCCGCTCAGTGTAAGCTCGTTGCCGGCAGAGACTGTGGAAGGAGCCTGTGTTACTGAGATTTCCGAGTAGACCGTAGGCAGTCTGAGAGCCGGATCGCACATCAGATGGTAGGCAAGCTCGTTCTTGTAGGTAGACTTTGTCTTGGTGACGGCATATACCTCTCCGATGGTCGGAGCTACTCCGGGTTGCGGGGAGAGGTTGGCTGAATATAGGTTGGTGAAGAAAGACGTGACCATATCCATATTCTGCCCTGACCAGCTTGAACGGGTCGACAGCAGGGAGCCTATGAGTCCGTAAGGGGTCGAGACCACCAACTCTTCTCCCAGTCCACGTTGGCCGCGGTCGAAATTGGTGATGTCGCAGGCTGCGAATATCATGAATGGGAGTGTCGTGTTGCGGAGTTTGAAGATATCGCCTGAAGAGAAGAAGCACTCCTTTCCGAGCATCACTGAGGAGCCATGTCCGATATAAATGCCGAGATTCTTGCCCGAATTTATATAATCGATCATTTTAGTGCGCCCGCGCTCCTTGCCGTATGCGTCGATGGCGAGGGTGGAGCATATTGAATTGCCTCCGCTAAGGGTCTCGATAAGCTCGGTAAGCTTTATGGCCTGTTTGTCGTGGGTGTGGGAGTCGCCGACGCCACCGACGCTAAGGAACTCGTTGAGAGTGTATGAATGGTTGGTGTAGTCGAGATATTTCTTTATCTTCTCCACCATTGCGAACGCCTCCTTCTCGTTGTTGACGGGGAGAATGCCGAGCCCCACCTGCATGTTGGCTGTGTTGAGTTGTGCCGGATTCACATAATCATCCATGAAGCCGGCGAAATCGTTGGAGTTCATCGCCCCTTTCACTGCGTGGATCTCGTCATCCTGCAGCGCAATGGCAGTCCCCTCTCTGGGTTCCTGTGAGGTTATTCCCCTTATGTCGCCCGATAATGGAGCGAGGATAAGGACGTTTCTCAGGGGCCGGTCGGTGTTGTCATAGAGTATCCGTGCGGCGCATCGGTATGCCATGGGAGAGGGCATGCAGGAACTGAACTCATCGTATAGCTCCTCGATTTCAGCTATGGCTACGTTGATTCCGTCATAACTCCCGTGAAGGGACGCGAGCTCTTTTGCGGCATCTGAAAGGTCTTTGTTGGTTATTATGAGCAGTTCGGCGCCATTGGCCCATCTTTCCCTGAGGCGCGGTGAGCTTATCGGGGAATATGAAATCGGCGACATTTGTTTGCGCGAAAGGTCGGCAGTCAGATATAATGCAGTCTCGATATCTGATTTGACGCTGCAGAATGTCTTGCCCTCAGATGCGTCGCCAGACGCGACTACGACCGGGTTGCGTGGGTCTGTGACGTCCAGTACAAGTGATTTGCCGTCATAGTCGATTCTGTATTCCTTCGATGGTTCAAGATGAAAGCCTATGCGGTTCTGCGCGTTTGAGTCGGAGAACGAGAACAGTGACTCCGTGTTCATGGGATAGGAGAGAAGCCAGTAGTCAAGATTGGCATAGTCTATCTGGGTGTCGTCCGATCTGAAATCGACGAATACCTTGCCTTTGTCACCCTTCAGCAGGCAGTTGGTGGCGAAAGCCCTGCGGGTAGTTACATTTGCCGAGGATGATTTGATTATGTTCAGAGTGCCTTCGGTGGCGTCCCCCTCGATGCCGAACATCACTTTCCCGTTGATGGAGTTGTCGGCATAGAACACGCATTCCAGCACCCCGGGTGCCTGCATCGCTCCCGGAGCTGTCACGTCCCAGCTCTGCCTCGACGGGTTGCCGAGGGTGAAACTCTCTCCCCAGAATATGTTTCCCGACATTGTGCAGTTCTGGCTAAGGTCAATGTCATGGCAGACATATCCGATGCCGCTGTCGAGTCTGGGTGACTGCCCGGAGGCATCGGTCGCGGATTTATCCGGCATCTCCTTCAGTGCCCATCCGGCGTCGCTGAGTATATATACGGAATTTCTTGAATAGAGGTTGTCCTCCTTCTTTCGAAACGCTGCCCCCATGGGCGAGTTGCCGTCATATTCGAGCGAGAATCTCTTTGTGCCTGTGGCATAGAAATAGAGTTTGTTGCCCGCATGCCTCACGGCCACGGGAGGCGGTGTGGCTTGCAGCAACGGAGACCCTGACGGGTCGGTAAAATTCATAGGCATCATCTCTCCCCCGTAGCCGGCTACCCCGACCTTGGCGGGATCGGAAAAACCGAGTTCCTTCAGTTTCTCATAATCTATTTCATAAAGGCCCTCTCCGTCGAGTTCGATCTTGACGGCTGTCTCCCCCTCTTTCAGGGAGAGGGAGGGTATGTTTGTGGCCGCAGTTGCGGTAAGGGAGCAGGCGATCAATGCGAAGGTTATATTCCGAAAGGTCATGTTCGTAAAGGGTTATCTTATGGGTGTGGTGAGGATGATATCGTTTTCGTTTGTGGTTATCTCCAGGAGATGTCCCGGAGTCAGCTGCGTCTGCGCCGGAGAGAGGGCGCAGAGCACGAGGTCTCCCGTCTTTATGGTGTTTTCGCTCGAGGCGTATGCTATTGATTCGTTGATTGATGTCGTCATTTCCGTATGTCTCCATACAGCCTTGACTTCGCCGTCGAGTTTGAGGAGGAGGTCGGGAATCACCGGATTTCCGCCGGCATCAGAATCTGCCACCCGCATGAAGTCGCCTGCAATCAGCGAACGGTCGAACGCTATCGCGCTGTCCCAGGGGAGCCCCTGGCTGCGGAGGCTTTGCAGCATTCCGTTAGCCCGTATGGATATCGCGGCTGTCCATTCGGAGTAATACCGCGGAGCGAATCTGGGGGCTACGTTCTTTCCCAGCCTGTTAATCCTTAGGGCTACCGACAAGCGGGCGGTGAAGCAGGGGTCGAAATCAGGCACGAAGAACGGACGTTCGGAATAGAGCAGAGTGGAGTCAGGCAGCACACTCATGCATTTCGGAATGCCGCAGCCTGCATAATTCCCCTCCATACATAAAATCTTCATTTTGAAATTGCGTTTAGGCGGTTGTAAATCAGAGCGAGATGAGCGTAGATGGATGTGTTGGCCATTACTATGTCCTGCGCTACCTTCACCCGGTAGGGGGTGAAGTTCCATATGGCCTTTACTCCGGCGGCGATGGCTATGTCGGCGCATTCCTGGGCACATTCGGGCGGCACGGTGATTATCCCTATCGAGGCTGGATTGCTGTCCATTATGTCGTAGATGTCGTCGATATGATGGATCGTTACCCCCGAGATGCCGCTTCCGGTCTTTTCAGGAGCTATGTCGAATCCGGCCACTATCCGGAGGCCGTATTCGGAAAGCCCCGAATCCCTGATCAGCGCCTGTCCCAGGCTTCCGCACCCTATGACGTAGGCGTTATGGGTGGAGTGGAAGCCGAGAAAGTCGCCGAGGGCTTCTTTAAGGAGATTCACCTCGTAGCCGATGCGCGTCTTTCCTTTTATGTCGAGCAGCGACAGGTCTTTGGCTATCTGCGAGGCGTCGACATTGAGCGCACGCGAGATCTGGGTGGAGGATACGTATTCCATACCCTGCGTCTGGAGTATGTCGACATACGCGAGATACCATGGCAGACGCCTCAGCGACGGTTCCGGGAGAATAGGCGTTTCAGAGGTTGTCATATTCTGTCAGGGAGCCGTCACGGCCAGTTTTCTTGTTTTGGATGTCTTGGCTCCGTTGGCCGAGGTTACCGTGGCGCGGTATAGGTAGATTCCGCGTGGCACCCTCACACCCGACTTGTCGGTCAGGTTCCATCCGAATCTGAGCGTGGAGTCGGACGACGTGGGCGTATTTGACGAGTTGCTCCATACGAGTCCTCCGGAGAGGTCGAACACCTCGATCAAGCAGTCAAGAGTCTCCAGAGCCCTGTCGGTGATCACGCTGAACACTACGCTCGTGCGAGCCGGATTGACATCTGTCGACACCTCGGTGATTCCCGGAGCCGCCGCCACATCCACATTAAACTCTATACGGGCCGTGGAGGAATTGTTGGCGTTGTCCCATACCGTCAGGTCAAGGGTGTGCTTGCCGGCTCCGATGCCGCTCAGAGGATAAGTGAGCCTTCCCGAGGTCACGTCAGATATGTCGCTCTTGAAGTAGGAGCTCAGGTTGTCGATGAACTCCTTGCCGTCAATTGTAAGCGATATTCCGTGGCCGATGCCGGAGTTGGATATGTTGATTCCGGAAGGGTCGTTGAAGTCTGCTATCACCACCGGGCTCGGGCTTACCACAGCTCCGTCGGTGAAGTTGTCGTTGTTGAGCACGAAGCGTGTGATTTCCGGGCCGTCCACATCGTCCGGCAGCGCCGGATCATAGCCATAGACATAGAAATCAGTGGTTGAGCCGGATGCCTCGCGCATATCGTCGGAGCTGGCATAGATGTTGAGCAGCGCAGGGCTGTAATTGTTCTCTATCTCCGAGGGAAGCAGCATCTCCATTTCCCATTTTCCGTTCTCCACGACACACTGTCCTGTGAAGAGAAGGGTCTTTCTGTCGTTGTAGATGCACTCCTTTCCATCTTTGCCGTTGCCGTTGGTGGTGATGATTCTCTCCGCGTCGAAAAGGGTGATTTCCGCAGTTCCGTTGAAGTCGGTCACAGGATTCCCCTGCATGTCGGTGATATGACCGCTTGCCTTGGCACGGCTGCGCGCGGCAAGTTCCGGAAGATTGTCGCCGGCCTCGGCCAGGCTCACCCCGGCAATGCTGTCGACCCTGACCTTATAATTGATGGAGGTTATCCTCATCGAGGGGTCACCCATGAACGCGAACTTCAGGTTGTTGTCAGTGCTGCTGTCATTCTTTCCGGCGATATAGATGTCTCCTATACGGCGCGGCAGGCCGTCGGCTCCGCTTTTGAATGTCCTTGATGCGGTGTTGGCGTTCAAAACCCCGTTGGGGGACACATATACCGTCCTGCTTGGACATATCATCCCTATTACACCCGCTGTCGGATTGAGCCACAGCTCCTCGGCGCCGCTCACCGCGTCATCGTCCCAACGCATGAACTCGCATGTGGCGGCGAAAATGAACGGCAGCCGCGTGTTGCTCATGGATATGATGTCTGTCCAGTTCACAACTCCCTCATGAGTCAGCCCCGTCGGGTTTCCGTGGCCGATATAGTCGATATATGCCACTCCGTCGTTGATTTTCTGGAAAAGCCTCTTCTTGGCCTGGGGATATGCCGGGCCTTTGCCTGAGAACTCCAGCGGATATGAGTCGAGGTAAAGACGCTCGTAAAGGAAGTCCTTACCCAGGTCTCCATTGATGAACTGACTGTAAACAGCTTCTGCCTGTTCCAGATGTGTTCCGTCGTCCTGGTCGTCAGCGATTATCATGACGTTGTTGCGCCATCCTCCCAGATCCGGCTCATTGATATATTTCTCAAGTTTGTCGACGGCCCTCATGGCCTCAGCCAGGTTCTTGACAGGCATCCTGCCTACAGCCACGTGAATTTTTGATCCGGCGATGTAGAATCTTGAAGGGTTGTCATCAAGCATTCCGATATAGTCGTCGGTAGAGTATGAGGTGTTCTCGTTTACTCTTGTCTCTTCTGAATGCCATATCGGAACCCTGGGATATCCGGCGCTCCTGACAGCCGGAGTGACCATTTTGTTGTCGTATGTGGGCCGGCTCATAATCAGGCAGTAGCGCGTGTAATCGCCATCCTTTCCGGCCCGGTCGTACCACATCTTCAGAAGCTTGCGGAACGCCGTGACGTCGGGTGAACCAGACGAGAACTCATTGTAGATCTCCTCCGGAGTGAGCGCCAAGACGTCGAGTCCGTCGGTCTCCGCGTGCAGCTGAACGATTCTCTGGGCCGCCGACATATATTCCTTGGGTGAGATGAGAAGCATCCCCGGTGCGGGCATGGCGTGGATATTCTGGTTGGCCACCTTTATGGGAGATGTCACGGCCCTCTTAATCTTGGATGGATCGAAAGCGATATATTCGCGATAACCAGTGGATTCCACATGGAAAATGGCTTTGCTTCCCTCACGGCGTGCGGTCAGTGCCTTTGGCGTGCGGAAATCGGTTATGTCCCATATCACGGTCTCGTCGGAACATCCCTCCAGGGTAAAGTCTGACGGAGTCTTTATATCTGCGTAAAAATACAGCTCGCCGTCGCTGAGTTTAAGGGCGCGCTCATATTCCACCTCGATAAAATCGAGCCTGGCCTTGAAGAGGGCTCCTGAGCAGGCGAACTTTATAGCAAGGTCAAGTTTGTTGCCGGCATCCTTCACATCTTTCTGGATGGTTGTCAGTTTGATGAAGTCGTCCGTTATGTTGGTTATCACGTCGGATGACGCGGCCGGAAGCTCTGTTCCATTGGCCGTGAACTGCAATGAGCCCTGGCCGCTGGTGATTTTGGATCCGAATCTGGTCTTGAAGCGGGCGTCTTCACCGATATTGTCAGGGAGAGGGAATGAGAAGGTCTTTGTAGACTGCACCCTGAAGTCCTCGCCGAGCAGCAGGCGTCCGTAATTGCCTGCGGCTTCCATGTCCTTCTCGTGAAGCAGACGGCATGTGAACGACGTTACGGCATCCCCTCCCTTCGGAGAGGCGTCTGTGGCCTCTGGAGTGAACGCGCTTTCGTCGCGGTCGCTGATGAAATAGCGGCTCTCGTCGGAATAGGGGTTGGAGGTATGGGTGTAGGTCATGGCGCCTGAGCGGTTTTTTTCCCATCTTTCGGTGCCTGTGCCGAAAAACACGATGCCTTTTGCCGTTCTCACGGAGGGAACGGGAGGAAGATCGTCGGGATTGTCGGAATTCAGCGTCTCCGGCAGAATGGCGCCGCCGTATCCATAGACACGCACCTTGTCGGGGTCATTGAAGCCGAGGTTCTTGAGCTGGGCATTGGTGATCAGCTGCATGCCTGTAGTCTCTACGTTGACTTTTGCCCATTTTCCTGAAGCGAGCGCGGATTCAGCCGCATAGTTTTCAGGCGCAAGGGCAAGGGCATATGGCGTTGCGATGGCTGCGCCAAGCAGGCATGCAGTCATGGTCACGGAGATGGATCGCACCGTCTGCCTGGGCAGACGTATATGTCTGAATATGTATGAAAGTGCGTCGGATAGCGTCATAATGGTTGGATTGTTGCTGAGTTATAAACGAGAAAGGGAGGTCCGTAAGTATATGCGGGGATAAAAATGTTGGATAATCGAGGTCTCCTTCAGCGCTCCTCCGTGTGATGCGACGGAGATTCCGTGTATGGCCATTGGGCTCCGTTGAGATAATCTTCCCAGTCCTCGCGTGAGCCGCAGAAAGCGTTGAGGTCGACGTCGCCGCGGATGCCCCTCACCTTGCCGTGGTGGTTGAATTGCCAGAAAGTCCATTCCGCGTTGATGGGATTCGACGAGAATGAGCATATCCAGAGGGGAGCTCCGGGGAAGAGGTCGGCTATGTAGTCGTAATAGCCCTCCTTGTTGGTATAGAAGGTGATTCGGTGTCCCAGCAGATTAAGATAGTCTACCATTGACGAGAGTCTGTCCTTTACCAGGGAGTCAGGCACGTTGGCTGGGTTTCCCTGCTTCTCGACGTCGATAGCCAGACCGAGCTCGGGCTTGCGGCTTCCCACGGTGCGAAGCAGGTTGATGGCCTGGCTGACCCCGTCTTTGTCAAAACGGAAGAAATGATACACACCGATCTTTAGGCCGGCATGTTCCGCCTTGCGGTAGTTCAGGCGGAAATTGTCGTCTCTGAAAGTCTCCCCTTCCGAGGCCTTTATGAAGACGAAGTCGATGCCGTCTTTTGCTGCCGCGTCGAGGTTCATCATGCCATTGTGGGCCGAGATGTCGATGCCTCTTACGGGGTATCGTTCCGGGTCGACATACGGGGGAGTGGTCATGAACTCATGATAAGCCCATATGCAGGCGCATATGAGCATCAGGGAGACCACCAGAAAGAGGGCCGCCACGCGGATATCGTTGAGTTTTGACTTAAGGGCCTGAAAAACCATGGCATGAAAATAAGATAATGGAGGAGGACCCGGATATCTGTTTTCGGGATTACAAAAGTATAAAAAAAAGAGTCGCCGTGCAATAAGTGGAGTGTAAAAGGATATAAATTTTGAATATTGCGGAGATTGAGGTAATTTTGCAGAAAATAAGACCGGGAGATGCAGATTGCCGATGCCATGTATCAGCTTGTGGCCCTGGTTGTGGCGGCCGTCTCGATAGTGGGGGGCTACCGCAAAGGGCTTACGGGGCAGGTGCCGGACGTGTTGGGATTCGCGTTCGGGCTTGTCACGGCTCGCGTGCTGTCGCCCGAGCTGGAGAGCTGGCTGGTGGATACGCTTCCCTTTCTCTGGAGCGGGCCGTCAGGGGCGGTCATGCCAAGCGTGGTGGCCTCCTCGGGGGTGTATCTGGCTGTCTTCTATGCTTTCCGTTCCCTTACGGCGGTGTTGCGCCGGGCGATGGAGGTTTTCGATATCGGGGTTCCCGACTCGCTGCTGGGAGCCGCATTCGGCCTGACAAAGTATATGACCATTCTCTCGATAATCTACAATCTCCTTCTCTGCATCAATCCCGACTCGCGGCTCATGCGGTGGCAGAACGCCAACGACGGCAACATTGTGGAGGAGGTGCTCGCCCTCTCCCCGGCGTTGCTCGGGGGGCTTGGGGCCGAGGAGCTCTCTCATCAGGTGCAGCTGAGGGAGGCCCGGAAGATATCATGCAACCAAAGCGGAACAGGCGGCGTTATAAATCTGGAGTCGGTCTGTTTCCGTCCAAAAGATATAATAGAAAATGCTTAAAGTAAATAATTTACATGCCGTCATCAACGGTAAGGAGATATTGAAGGGAATCAATCTGGAGGTTAAGCCGGGCGAGGTGCATGCCATAATGGGCCCCAACGGTTCGGGAAAGTCCACGCTCTCGATGGTGCTCGCCGGGAATCCGGCATACGAGGTCACCGGAGGCAGCGCCGAGTTCTATGGCAAGGACCTTCTTGCCATGCCTCCTGAAATCAGGAGTTACGAGGGCCTTTTTCTCGGTTTCCAGTATCCTGTGGAGATTCCTGGCGTCTCGATGGTGAATTTCATGCGAGCCGCCGTCAACGCCAAGCGTGAGTATTTCGGACAGCCGCCCATGAGCGCCACCGATTTCCTCAAGATGATGCGCGAGAAGAGGGCTATTGTCGAGCTTGACAACAAGCTGGCCTCCCGTTCCGTCAACGAGGGTTTCTCCGGGGGTGAGAAGAAGCGCAACGAGATTTTCCAGATGGCTGTGCTTGAGCCGAGGCTTTCAATTCTCGACGAGACCGATTCCGGTCTCGACATAGATGCCCTCCGTATAGTGGCCGAGGGTGTCAACAAGCTCAAGACCGAGAACAACGCCACCATCGTGATTACCCATTATCAGCGTCTGCTCGATTACATAAAGCCTGAGTTCGTACACATCCTTTATAAGGGGCGTATCGTGAAGACCGGCGGACCGGAGCTTGCGCTTGAGCTTGAGGAGCGTGGCTACGACTGGATCAAGGAGCAGGTGGACAGTCAAAACGAGGAGGCATGACCATGGACGCCCTGAGACAATATATCGACCTTTACAGGGAGCATCCGCAGCTTGTGGAAGGCAACAGCGCGGATATTCTCAACCGTCCGCGCCGCCGCGCTCTGGAGGCGTTGGAGAACATGGCGCTTCCCCCGGTTGGAAGCGAGCACTATGCGGTCACCGACCTCTCGTCGATGCTGGCTCCCGACTATGGAGTCAATCTTGCCCGAGTGGCCATAGACGTCAATCCCGGAGCAAGTTTCCATTGCGGAGTGCCCAATATCACCACCTCCCTGCATTTCCTGATGAACGACATCTATGCGTCGTCGGGCGACGGAGTGTGTCTGCAGGAGGGTGTGTTTGCGGGAAGCCTCCGACGCTTCTGCGAGCTGTATCCCGATGAGGCATCGCGCTGTTACGGAAAGGTCGCCGGGATGGAGAATCCCGTGGCAGCCCTGAATACTCTCCTGGCGCAGGATGGTTTTGTGCTGAGGGTATCCAAGGGGGTCAAGGTGGAGAAGCCTGTCCAGCTTGTGAGCATCCTTGAGAACGGAATGCCCCTTATGGCGGTCAGACGCCTGCTTGTGATAATGGAGGAGGGAAGTGAGGCACGTCTTCTGGTGTGTGACCATACGCAGAATCCCGACGTGGAATTCCTCGCCCTTCAGATTGTGGAGATATTCGCCGGCCCCGACAGCCGGCTCGACTATTACGACCTCGAGGAGTCGACAGAGAAGACCCGTCGCCTGTGTTCGCTTTATCTCCGCCAGGAGGAGCGCAGCGAGGTGCTCATAGACGGAATGACCATTTTCAACGGCAAGACACGCAATGAATACAATTGCGCCTTCGCAGGCAAGGGCGCCTCGCTCCGTCTGATGGGCATGGGCATAGAAGACCGCAGCCGTGAGGTGGAGACCTATTCGCGTGTAGAGCATCTTGTTCCCGAATGCCACACCGACGAGCTCTTCAAATATGTGGTCGACGACCAGGCCCGCGGTTCATTCGAGGGGCTTGTATACGTCGCCGAGGGGGCCGAGAAAACTGAGGCCTACCAGTCGAACCGCAACATTGTGGGAAGCGACACGGCGAGAATGTTCTCGAAGCCGCAGCTTGAGATATACAATGACGACGTGAAATGTTCCCACGGCTCAGCGATAGGGCAGCTCGACGCCATGCAGGTGTTCTATATGCGCACACGTGGCCTGAGCGAGGCTACCGCGCGGCTGCTGCTCAAGCAGGCGTTTATGGCCGATGTGATCGACGGTGTCCGTCTTGAGCCCCTCCGCGAGAGGCTCCGCATGATGGTGGAGAGAAGATTTGCCGGAGAGGAGGCGGGATGCCGTTCCTGCTCCGGAGCTTGCATGGTTAAATGACTTCGGGGCGTGGCTGGAAAGAGCCGCGTCGCCGGCAAGATGAGTGTTATGGATATTAATGAAATAAGGAGAAAGTTTCCCATTCTCGACAGGAAGGTGGAGGGAAGAAACCTGGTCTACCTTGACAATACCGCCACGTCGCAGACCCCCCACAGTGTCGTCAGCGACATTTCGAGCCTGTATGAGCATACGAAGGCCAATGTGCATCGGGGTGTGCATACTCTTTCGCAGGAGGCCACCGACCTTCAGGAGCGTACCCGCGAGCATGTGCGCCGGTATATCAACGCCTCGTCGATAGAGGAGGTGGTGTTCACACGCGGCACGACGGAAGCCATAAATCTGGTGGCCTCGTCGTTCGGCGACCGTCTGCGCGACGGCGACGAGATTGTGCTCACTGTGATGGAGCATCACGCCAATATCGTCCCCTGGCAGCTTCTGCAGCGGCATAAGGACATAAGGCTCAGGGTTGTGGACATTGATTCGGAGGGAACGCTCGATCTTAGGCAATACCGTTCCCTTTTCAATGAGCATACCCGTCTGGTTGCATTCTGCCATGTCAGCAACGTGCTCGGCACTGTCAATCCGGTCAGGGAGATGACCGCTTTTGCCAAAGAGAGAGGGGTGCCTGTGCTTATCGACGGAGCCCAGGCGTCGCCGCATATGAAAATAGATGTCAGGGATCTCGACTGCGATTTCTATGCCTTCTCTTCCCACAAGATGTATGGCCCCACGGGGGTGGGCGTCCTTTACGGGCGCCGGGAGCTGCTTGAGTCGATGCCTCCTTATCAGGGTGGGGGGGAGATGATAAAGCATGTCAGCTTCAGCGGCACCACTTTCGCCGACCTGCCCTTCAAATTCGAGGCGGGGACTCCCGATTTCATCGACATCGCGGCCTTCTCAAAGGCTCTTGATTTCATAGAGGAGACCGGTATCGACAACATCGCCGCCCATGAGGAGAGGCTCCTGGCATATGCCACCGAGCGGCTTGAACGCATTCCCGGACTAAGGATTTTCGGAAAGGCTCCGCATAAGAGTGCGGTGATTTCATTCCTGGTGGGAGACATTCATCCCTATGACCTGGGCATGCTTCTCGACAAGCTCGGAGTGGCGGTGCGCACAGGCCATCACTGCGCCATGCCGCTGATGGAGCGTTTCGGAATACCCGGCACTGTGCGGGCCTCTTTCGCCGTCTACAACACATTTGAGGAGGTAGACGCCTTTGTGGCGGCTCTGGAACGTGTAGTCTCGATGTTCTGATGCTGTCAATTGTATAACGAGGAATGTCCATGTCAGGCGATTGGCCTGGCCATGGACATTCTTTCCGCTTTACCCGGCTCTGGCCCGGCATTCACAAGTTTCTTCATAATGCTTTTCAATTCCATTGAATATCTCTTTTTCCTTCCGGTGGTGTTTCTGCTCTACTGGACGGCATGTCGTTCGCTTGTAAGCCGCAATGCACTCCTTCTTGCTGCGAGCTGCCTCTTCTACGGATGGTGGGATTATAGATTCCTTTTGCTTATAGCGGGTATGACGGCCTACTCATATGTGGCGGGACGTATGGCAGGAGCATATGGAGAAAGGAAAATCATCAGAAAAGCGATATTGTGGCTCTCGGTCGGTGTATGCATGGGCACGCTCGTCGTGTTCAAGTATTTCAATTTTTTCGCGGCAGGATTCAGCCGGCTGCTCTCCATCGCCGGAATGACCGCCGACAGTGTCACCCTCGATCTCGTTCTTCCCGTCGGAATATCCTTCTACACTTTCCAGTCGCTGAGCTACGTCATCGATGTCTGTCGCGGCAGCATCGAGCCGCAGAAGAAAGCTCTTCCCTTTTTCGTCTTCATAAGCTTCTTCCCCCAGCTGGTGGCGGGTCCCATAGAGCGGGCAGCGAATCTCCTGCCTCAGTTCACGTCTCTGCGTGAGTTCCGCTATGAGCAGGCAGCGTCGGGCATGAAGCTTATCCTTTGGGGACTTTTCAAGAAGATGGTGGTAGCCGACAACGCAGCCGTGGTTGTAAATACCGTTTTCTCCGACTACGCTTCAGCCGGAACCCTCAATCTATGGATAGCCGCTGTCCTTTTTTCCCTTCAGATATACGGAGACTTTTCCGGATATTCGGATATAGCCATAGGCACGGCGCGTCTGTTCGGGGTGAATCTGATGCGTAATTTCAGGCTTCCCTATTTCTCACGCGGCATATCCGACTTCTGGCGCCGCTGGCACATCTCGCTTACCTCCTGGTTTCGCGACTACGTATACATCCCTCTCGGAGGAAGCCGCCGGGGAAAGAAAGCCACTGTGCGCAACACGATTGTAGTCTTTATGGCGAGCGGGCTATGGCATGGCGCCAATCTCACGTTTGTGGTGTGGGGCTTGTATCACGCCATATTGTTTGTGCCTGGTGTGATATTCGGCAGAAAGCGTGGAAAAGACGCCGGCGAAAATACCGGAAGGCTCATTCCTCCGTTTGGGGAATCGCTGATGATGGGTGTCACTTTCCTGCTTGTCATGATAGGCTGGGTAATATTCCGGTCGCCCGATCTTGAGAACGCCTTCCGCTACATATCGTTGATGTTTTCCCATCCGAGCACTGCCTCCGTTGTCTATGGCAAGGCGGCATTGGCGTGGGGAGCCATTATGCTGGCGCTGGAATGGCTCTCGCGGGATAAGGAGGCTCCGACATTCCTCCCCTCCGGGGGCCTGTGGAGCCATACGCCGGCAAGATGGTGTTTCTATGTGGTTATGTTTATGGTGACTCTCGTGTGTGCCGGAGGGCAGGAGGAATTCATCTATTTCAGATTCTGATCGGTTATGAAACGGTTCCTTATAAAGACAGCCATATTCTCTGCCATCATCCTGTGTCTGCTCGGGCTCGGGGAGCTGGCCGTAAGAAACATGCCTTCCTCATATTCCTATAAGCATGCGTATATGGAGGGACATGCGCGCGACATATCCACGCTCATACTCGGGTCATCGCATACATATTATGGAGTGAGGAGCGACCTGCTCGGCGACAGCGTGTTCAATCTTGCGAATGTGTCGCAGGATCCTGACATCGACCTGGTTCTTCTCAGAACGTATATGGACTCCATGCCGGGGCTGAGGCTTGTGGTGCTGCCTGTGTCATATTTCACGTTTGTGGACCCTGCGATTGAGGACGGCCCTGACTGGTTTCGCGCCATAGCCTACAAAATCCATATGAAGATGCCTGTCCATTCCGATTTCTCAAGATATAATTTCGAGATATCGGATTTCGATGGATATAGACTGAGGCTAAAGTCATTGCTCACATTCTCTACAGAGGGCATCAACCGTTGCGACAGTCTGGGCTGGGGGCTTGGTTTCGGTCTCTCCACCCGTTCCTCCGACTGGGAAGACCGGGGTGCGCGACGTGCCCGGTCCACCACGCTCCCGCTCGGGGCGCGTGCGGTGGAAGTCGAGAAATCGCTTGGCTCCATTATGGAGCTGTGTTCCTCCAGGGGTGTTGGGTGTGTCCTGGTCACGACGCCTGTATGGCATACGTATTCGGAAAATCTCGATGAGGCCCAGATGCCGGATATGCGAGAAAGGGTTGTTTCCCTTTGTCGCAGATACGGAGTGCGGCATATCGATATGATGTGCGACACTGCGTTCGTGAGTGATGATTTCCATGATGTTGACCATCTTTCCGATATCGGGGCGGTAAGATTCACCCGGATGATTGCCGACAGTCTGCGAAGGGGCGCAGTGATGGAATGAAAAGCGGCTTAAACACTATGTCGAAGATGTTTAAGCCGCTAAGCGTCACTGATGATTGAAATTTCTGTCATGATCATGAGGCGAGCCCTTTCTCCTCTGTGGGTTTGGGCGGTTCGGAATTTTTGATTGAGAACCCGCGCGACCCTATCACCGGCCCCAGTCCCTGGTAGAGACCGTTGGTGTATGCGAGAAGATTGGCTTTCTCAATGGTGAGTTTGCCTGTGGCCTGGTCGACGTATTTGCTGTCTACCCTGACATTTACTATCTCGGATAGGAGCATGTCGTGTGTGCCGAGATGGATGATGCTCTTGATCTTGCATTCCAGGCTGAGGGGCGACTGAAGGATGGTCGGAGACTTCACCTTCTCACCCTCCATAGGCACCAGGCCGGTCTCTTTCCATTTGTTGTAATACCTCGACGAAACCATTCCGGACCAGTCGGTGGCTTCCACCATGTCGACCGTGGTCAGGTTGATGGTGTATTCCATTGATTTGAGGAGAATGGGGTAGGAGGCTCTTGAGGCCCTCACGGATATGTAGCACATCGCGGGGTCGGAGCAGACAATTCCGGTCCAGGAGATTGTCAGCATTGTCCATTCATCGGGATTCTCTCCGCAAGATACCAGCACAGCCGGCAGAGGGTAGAGCATTGTTGCGGGGCTTTTTGAAATCTTTGACATAGCTTTGATATTTAGTAGATTAAGTATAGTGGCATTGAATGCCGGTTTCTATTAGAAAAACATATGGATGGCTATGACGGTTTGAATTGACAATGTTAAAAAGAGTCATAAAAGTATTTAAATTTTTTAATGGATGCCTCCGTTGAGGCTGCATAATGATAAAACCCCGTGCGGACTTCATGAAGATTGTCCATACGGGGCCATGCTGTCTGGAGACGGTTTTTCCGCCCGACTATATATTCTTGCCGAGCTATTTGCGGCGTGCGGCCGGACTCTTTCCCGAAGGTTCTTCCGGCGGAAACTTGTCAGGGAATTGCCAGTGCTGTCTCGGATGCACAAGCGCCCATACCACCAGAAACACTCCCAGCGCTATGAAAGGTATGCTCAGCATCTGCCCGAGATTCATTCCATATCTGGCGATCATTTCGTATTCCGAAGACACCTGGACGTTCTTGACATATTCTATCAGGAATCTCGGAAGGAAAATCCCGATGAAGAATACTCCCGTGATGAGCCACGGGCGTTCCTCGGCGTTTCTCTTCCAGTACATCCACATCAGCAGGGCGAAAAGGAGGAAATAGCAGAGCGCCTCATAGAGCTGGGTAGGATGCGCGGGGACTGTTTCGCCGTTGCGCAGGAATACGAAGCCCCAGGGAAGGTCGGTCGGGCCTCCGTATATCTCGCTGTTCATGAGGTTGCCGAGCCTGATGAGGCCTCCTACGAGCGCGATGGGAATCACGAGCTTGTCGAATGTCCACGACGCCGGTTTCTTCGCCACGATCCATGAGAACAGCAGCACGGCTATGATGTTGCCTATCGTGCCGCCGTGGGAGGCGAGGCCGCCGTTCCATATCTTGAGGATTTCCATGGGATTGCGGGAATAATAGTCCCATTCGTAGAAGAGCACATGGCCGAGGCGCGATCCCACGATGGTGGCTACCACGACATAAGTGAGCAGGATGCCCAGCCAGCGTTCGGGAGCGCCTTCATGGCGGAACATGCGTGCCACTATGTAATATCCCAGGATGAAGCCTACCGCGAATGCCAGGCCATACCATCTCACCGACAGCGGACCCAGGCTGAAAAGGACAGGATCGGCGTTCCAATATACGAAATTCAGAATGTTGAGCATAATAAAGACGGAACGGAAGCCGGCCTCTGCAGGGGTCGGCTTCCGGTTATCTGTTAATGTTTAAAGTTTCTCCACAATCGACGCGGTGTCTTCGGCGATCATCAGCTCCTCGTCGGTAGGTATCACCACGACGTGAACCTTGGAATCCGGACCGGAGATCTCGATCTCCTGGCCGCGCTTCTTGTTGGCTTCGGCGTTGAAGGTGACTCCCATGAAGGCGAGCTTCCTGCAGATCTCCTCGCGTGAGGAGATCTGGTTCTCGCCTACACCGGCCGTGAAGACAATGACGTCGACTCCACCGAGCACGGCTGTGTATGCACCGATGTATTTGAGGATGCGGTATTCATACATGTCCATGGCGAGCTTGGCACGCTCGTCGCCCCTGGCGATGGCGTCTTCAACGTCGCGCATGTCGCTTGAGCCGCCTGTGATGCCGGCAACGCCGCTACGCTTGTTGATGAGCTTGCTCAGTCCCTGGGCGTCAAGCTTCTCCTGCTCCATGATGTATACGAGCGCACCCGGATCCACGTCTCCCACACGGGTGCCCATCATAAGGCCCTCGGTAGGGGTAAGACCCATCGAGGTGTCGATGCTCTTGCCGTCTTTGACGGCGGTGATGCTGGCGCCGTTGCCGATATGGCATGTGATGATGCGCTGCTTCTCATAGTCGAGGCCGAGGAACTCGCAGGCGCGGCGCGACACGTAGCGGTGGCTCGTGCCGTGGAAACCGTAACGGCGCACGCCGTATTTCTCATATGCCTCGTAGGGGAGGGCATACATATATGCCTTGGGAGGCATTGTCTGATGGAAGGCGGTGTCGAACACGGCTACCTGCGGCACTGACGGCATAAGCTCCGTCACAGCCTCGATGCCTGTGATGTTGGCGGGATTGTGGAGGGGTGCCACGGTGTAGCATTCCTTCACCTTCTCGATCACCTCCGGAGTGATGAGCACGGATTGGCTGAATTTGTCCATACCATGCACCACACGGTGGCCGATGGCCTTGATTTCGGAGTAATCCTTGATGACGCCCTCCTTGGGGTCGGTCAGGATGTCGAGGACATTCTTCACTGCCTCCTTGTGGGTAGGCATCGACACCTCCAGCACCTCTTTCGAGCCGTCCGGACGCTTGAATTTCAGGAATGAGTCGGGAAGTCCGATTTTCTCCACACCGCCCTCGGCGAGCACCTCTTTCGATTCGCTCTCGATAAGTTTATATTTCACACTGCTGCTTCCGCAGTTGAGAACAAGAATTTTCATTTCCTTAGGTTGCTTCTGTTTTGTTTGGGTTCAAAGTCCTTTGTCGCCTATTGCCTGGTTGCAGGTCACGATGATTGTGTTGACGATGTCGTCAACCGTGGCTCCGCGTGAAAGGTCGTTGACAGGAGCGGCGAGGCCCTGGAGGATAGGACCGACGGCGCCGGCACCCGAGATGCGCTGCACGAGCTTGTAGGCGATGTTGCCGGTCTCGAGCGAGGGGAAGATGAGCGTGTTGGCGTGTCCGGCCACCTCGCTTTCGGGAGCCTTGAGCTCGCCTACGCTGGGCACGATGGCGGCGTCGCTCTGCAGCTCTCCGTCGATCTTGAGGCTCGGGTCGAGCTTCTTGGCCAGTTCTGCGGCCTCCCTTACTTTGTCTACCTTCTCATGGCTTGCAGAGCCCTTTGTGGAGAAGCTGAGCATGGCCACTACGGGGTCAAGCCCTGCGATGTCCTTGGTGGTCTTGGCTGTGGCCACGGCGATCTGGGCGAGTTCCTCCATTGTGGGGTCGGGCACTACGGCGCAGTCGGCGAACACGAGCATATGCTCCTGGCCATAGACGCAGTCCTGCGGGAGAAGCATGATGAAGGCTCCGCTCACTACGGAGATGCCGGGTTTTGTCTTGAGCACCTGGAAAGCGGCTCTCAGCACGCTTGATGTCGGGCTGAGCGCTCCGGCAACCATACAGTCGGCGTCGCCGGCCTTGATCATGAGGCAGCCCAGATAAAGGGGGTTCTTCACCGTATAGCGGGCGTCTTCCATTGTGACGCCTTTCTTCTTGCGCAGCTCGCAGAAGAGAGCGGCGTATTTGTCGGTGAACTCCTTGTCATCCGAATCATAGATGGTGGCCTTGCCGATGTTGGCGAGCCCGAGCTCTTTGGCTTTGCCGAGAATCTCGTCTTTCTTGCCGAGGAAGATCACTTCGGCGATGCCTTTCTCGATGATTGTCTCCGCGGCCTTGAGTGTGCGCGGTTCTGTTGACTCGGGCAGCACGAGTCTCTGGGGATGCTCCTGCGCCTTTTTGGTGAGTCTCTCAAATAGGGTCATGATATATTAATTTAAAGTTGAGTCATGATGCAAAGTTATAAAAACCTTGCCGCATATGCTATAAAATCGGGATTTTTTTTCTTGTTTCAGTGATAATGCTTAACTTTGGGGCGCGAAAAGCCCCCTTTCCTCCGTTATACACCACAATGCACAAAAGCAAAATACAATGAGGATAATAAAGCGCCTCTATCTCTTCATTCTGAATAGTTTCCTGCCTCTGTTCGCAATGACCTTTTTCATTGTGCTCTTCATTGTGCTCATGCAGTTCCTATATCGTTTTATCGATGACCTGGTGGGCAAAGGCCTGTCATTCGCCCTTTTAGGGGAATTGTTTTTCTACGCCGCCCTCAGCATGGTGCCCATGGCCCTGCCCCTTGCCATCCTGCTGGCGTCGCTGATGACTTTCGGAAACTTCGGCGAGAAATTCGAGCTGACGGCCATGAAGGCCTCCGGAATATCGCTGCTCAAGGTCATGTCGCCCCTGATTGTCCTGATAAGCGGCGTCGCCGTGGGTGCTTTCTTCTTCCAGAACGACGTCCTGCCCAAGGCGCAGGTGAAGATGTGGACTCTGCTCTTCTCCATAAAGCAGAAGAGCCCCGAGCTGGAAATCCCTGCCGGTGTCTTCTACGACCAGATTCCGGGATATAATCTCTACGTCCGCGACAAAAATCCCGAGACCGGCCTATTATATAATGTGGTGATTTATGACGTCAACCACGGTGGCGACAATTCCACTGTCCTGACCTCAGACTCGGCGCGTATTGCCTTCACCCCCGACATGCGTTACCTATACCTGCATCTCTACCAGGGCGAGCAGTTCGAGAATCTGCGCGACCAAAGCTCGCTCGACCGAAATGTCCCGTTCAGAAGGGAGAAATTTCTTGAGAAGGAGGTCCTGATACCGTTTGACGCCAATTTCAACCGTCTTGACGAGGGCGGAATGCGCAGCCAGTGGGTCGGGAAGAATATCGCGGAGCTGCGCCACACCATAGATTCGGTAAGCCATTACGTGGATTCCGTGGGAACCGGATTCGGCAGAGACCTCAAGAGCACGTCGTTCCCGATGGTCGCCAGATCGCTCCGCGCTGTGGATGAGGATAAGCGGAATGCGATGGATGGGGTGGAAGAGCGGGAAGGAAGGCCGGCTGCCGGGAAGGAGGCGGATTCCGTCGCGGTAGTGCCTGTGGATATCGATTCGCTGCTGATGACAGTGCCACCCGGAGAACGAGGCAACATCTTCACGATGGCCTCGGGCATATCCCGGCGCCAGGTCACGGAAAACCAGTTCCGCTCTATGACCATAGCCGACAGCAAGAAGACCATCCGGCGCCATGAGATCGAGATGATAAAGAAATACACGCTCTCCGTGGCGTGTCTGATATTCTTTTTCATCGGCGCCCCTCTCGGTGCCATAATCCGTAAGGGCGGCCTCGGCACACCGCTTGTCATATCGGTGCTTCTATTCCTTGTGTATTACATAATCGACAACACAGGCTACAAGATGGCGCGTGACGGCCACTGGATGGTTTGGTTCGGAATATGGCTGTCAACTTTCGTGCTTGCTCCCTTGGGGATCTACGTCACGTATAAGGCGATGAACGATTCGGCGGTGTTTGACCCCGACCGCATTAAGAGTTGGTTTGGAAAGATTCTCGGAAAGAAGCAGCAGCGCAGTGTGGCTTACAAGGAAGTCATAATGGAAGACTTCTCCACATCCTGTGCCATAGAGCGTCTGACGAGCCTGGATCAGGCATGCCGGGACTATATTGCCCGCTATCCCCGGCGCCAGGGATATAAGGACTATTGGCTCCATGGCTATGACATGGGGCTTCTCGCGGAGATATCCGAGAGTCTGGAGCAGGATGTGGAATACATGACCAACTGCAGCGACCTTATCGCCGTCAACAAGCTCATGGATTATCCTCTGCTTCGCCGCCTCTGGGTCTATCATCCCTCAAACCGGAAATGGCTGTCATGGCTCATGATATGCTTGTTCCCGATAGGATTACCCGTTTACATCTGGGGCCTTCGTTGCCAGCGGAATCTGCGCAGCGAGCTTGAGAAGACGTCTGAGGTCAGCCGCAAGATTGTAGATGAGCTGACGTCGGGAGCGGCCTCAGAAGGCATCAGTGAGTAGATAGGTGAAAGTGCCGGCAATGCAGCTGGCGTTGGGCAAAAGACAAAATAAAAGCGGCCGCTCTCCCGAGTGGTCGCTTTTGTTTAGCGGCAAGCCGCTAAGTCTTAAACTTAATGAACAAAAATCTATCTTCTTTCTTTTCATCGGTTAGAACAAGAAAGAAGATAGATTGTTCTGAGGAGATATTTGTATTAACAAATATTAACAATTATCTGTTTCTCAGGGCATCGATCTGAGCCTCGATAGCGGCGCGCTGAGCCTCGAGGCTCTCGAGCTGCTGCTGGCGTTTTGTCTCTGCGAAATTGTTGATTGCCTCGTTGGCGCTTGCGAGATGTGTGCGGAGCGCGTTTGCCTCGTCCTCTGTGAGATTCTCAAGGCGTGACACCAGGATGTTGATTTTCTGGATGTAGTTGGAGATGAATTTGGCTGTGATCTCCTCAGCTGTGTTGATGTCCTTGTTCTTGATCCAGCGTGTGATGCTGCCGTACTGCTTCTCGAGCGGCTGACGGTTGAATTTCTCAATGAAGTTCTCGGTCTTTCCTTCAAGGAATCTTGTGCGGAATCTGTCTACGAGTTCCTGCCTGTTGACTTTTCTCATCGTTAAATAAAGTTGAAATGATTTGTGTTTGTTTGTCTCTTCTTTTATTTCGGGTCATATTGTCGCTGCCTATGCTTTGAAAGACTGTCACACCGACCTTAGCGCCCTTTTACGATGCGAAATTAATAAAAGTTTTTGATATACTGCTTCTGTTTGAGAAAAAAAGTTTGTTTTGATGTTAAGAAATTTAATTTTAGTCGATTTTTGGCCTGTTTTTTACATTCTTACTCCATATTGAACCCTCCTAAACCTCTCGATTTCGTATTTTTTTATTAATTTTGCAGTCGATTCAGGGATAGCTTTTACCTCTGGATTTCCATTCCCGGGAGGTGGTTTCATATCCCGTGTTTACGGATTGATTTTAAACTGACAGAATATGAGAAATGAAGATGAGCTGAAAGGAGTGACTCTTCTCGGCAACCAGAATGTGAAATATAGCTCGGACTATGATCCGGGTGTCCTCGAGACCTTCATCAACAAGCATGAGGGCAGGGAGTATGTCGTTACATTCGACTGCCCCGAGTTTACAACCTTATGTCCCAAGACCGGACAGCCTGATTTCGGACATATATACATATCCTATATCCCGCGTACGCGTATGGTTGAGAGCAAGAGTCTCAAACTATATCTGTTCAGTTTCCGCAACCATGGCGATTTTCATGAGGATTGCGTGAATATAATCATGAACGACCTCTGGGAGCTGATGGATCCGTGTTATATCGAGGTGAGGGGCATATTCATGCCCAGGGGGGGAATATCCATATATCCTTTCGCCAACCGTGGCGACGAGGCGCATCTCGCTCTCGCGCAGAGAAGGCGTGAAGCGGTGATGGATGATGTTTTCAATTTAAAAAGATGACCGTCATGAAGGCTTCGGATAAAAAAAACGGTGTGATTGTCCTCTCGGGAGGAATGGATTCGGTGACTCTTCTTCATGACAGGAAGGAAGAGATCGCGCTGGCCGTGACATTCAATTACGGCTCAAACCACAATGCGCGTGAGATCGAGTGCGCGAGATATCACTGCGGGCTTCTCGGCATTCCCCATATCGTTATCGACCTCTCCTTCATGGGCGAGTATTTCAAAAGCAGTCTTCTTGCGGGCGCCGACTCGATACCCGAGGGCAACTATGACGACGACAACATGAAATCTACTGTGGTGCCTTTCCGCAACGGCATAATGCTGTCTGTGGCGTGCGGCCTGGCGGAAAGCGAGGGCCTGCGTCATGTCTTTATCGCCAATCATGGAGGCGACCATGCGATATATCCCGACTGCCGTCGCGGTTTCATCGACGCCATGTCGGAGGCGATGGAGCAGGGCACCTATGAACATGTGGACATTATCGCGCCATACACCGACATTACCAAAGGCGAGATAGCCTTGATCGGCAAGAGGCTCGGCGTGGATTATTCCCACACCTATTCATGTTACAAAGGAGGGGAGCGTCATTGCGGCAAGTGCGGCACGTGTGTGGAGCGCATGGAGGCGATGAAGTATGCCGGCATTGATGATCCGACTCCCTACGGCGTCTTGTGAGATGTCGTCATAACGTTTTAAGGTTTTGTAAATTATATATTATAATATAAGGTGTATTATATAAAGAAGAGATTCGAGATAAGCGCAGCCCATTTTCTGACGCTTAGCTACAGAAGCAAATGCACATCAGTGCATGGACATAACTGGATTGTCACTGTCGAATGCCGTTCCGAGGAATTGAATTCCGACGGTATGGTGGTAGATTTCACCCATATAAAGGAGCAGGTGATGGAGCGTCTTGACCATAAGCTTCTCAATGACGTGCTTCCCTTCAATCCTACTGCCGAGAATATAGCGCGGTGGGTGGTGGATTCGATACCCAACTGCTTCCGTTGCGAGGTGCAGGAAAGCGAGGGCAACGTGGCGGCATATCAAAAAGACTGACTGCAATGAAGAAGATAAACGAGATATTCTATTCCCTCCAGGGAGAGGGTCATCATACAGGTTATCCGACTGTATTCATAAGGTTTTCCGGATGCAATCTCAACTGCGGTTTCTGCGACACCAACCATCAGGAAGGAATCCTGATGAGCGACAATGATATCATACGCGCTGTCAATCTTTACTCTGCCGATTGGATCGTTCTTACGGGTGGAGAACCGTCGCTTCATATCGATGATGATTTCATAAGGCTTCTCAAGAAGACCACCGATAAAAAGATTGCAATCGAGACTAACGGAACAAACAAAGTCTCCCCCCTCATCGACTGGGTGACTGTATCTCCGAAAAACGGCGTCCCGGGTGTGGCCCCGCATTCGCTTGACGTGGAGCGCGCCGATGAGATAAAGGTTGTCGACATCGGTCAGGATCTTGAACCCTATTTCTCACTCCATTTCAGAAAGGAGAATACGTTGATGTATCTGCAGCCTTGTTATGACAAAGACCCGAAGACATTCGAGGCAAACAGGCTCCGGACTCTTCGCAGGGTGCTTGCCGACCCGAGATGGACACTTTCTGTGCAGGTGCACCGCTATCTGGGGATTCCCTGACGGGAGAATGTAATGACGGCGCGGGCTCCGTGTCCCGGCGAGCCTGACAGACGCAGCTCTCCGCCGTGGCGGCGCATTATCTGGCGGCTCACTGTCAGCCCTACGCCGCATCCTCCGGGCTTGGTAGTCATGAACGGCTGGAACAGATTCTCCCTCACGCTGTCAGGGATTCCGCATCCGTTGTCGCTCACGTATATGCATGGATTCCCGTCCGACACTGTAGCCGTTATCTCCACTTCCGGATTCCCGACGTCGGCCACGGCGTCAAGCGAGTTGCGTATGAGATTCACCATCACCTGGCCCATCAGCGAATCATCCATGTAGAGCGTCATTCCTTTCGCTATGTTGAAACGGCATACGTCTGTATGCAGGCCGCGTCTTCCGGCTTCCATATCCGCCATGGATTTCACTTTCCTGAAGAACCCGATGGCGTCAACGCGCTTGATATCCGGTTCTGGAATATGGGTCAGGGTGTGATATGAATCGAGAAGACGCCTTATCTGTCCGCTTTGTTGCTCTATTATTGTCGCGGTTTCCTCAAGAGTCGCGTCATGATAGCGCGACGGATTTCTCTTCATGTCGCCGGCAAGCGATATCACCGGCGAGATAAGATTCCGCATCTCGTGGGTCATGAATCTTAGAATCCGGTCATAATAGAGTTTTGAGGTTTCGAGCTCACGCATGTTGTTCCGGTAGTTCTCGGCTATTCGGTTCATGCCCAGTGTGACCTCCTGCAGGAGGGCGCTGTCGGTCTGTGTGTCAAACCGCATCGTAGAGTCTTTGGCTTCAAGCCCCTTGACAAATGTTGACACCATTATTATGAGATTCCTCATTGTCAATGCCGTCACTGCAGCCGCGCAGACAGCGCACGCGAAGGCTATGATAGCCTGCGGAATCGCGTCATGGATGATAAGAAAGGCTCCCGCAGCAGTAATGAGGAAGCACGCGCCGAGCGAGAGAATGGTCTTTAGCCTCAGATGTCTCATTCCTTTTTCAATATATTGTAAAGCGTCTGCCGGTTGACTCCAAGTTGTTTTGCAGCCGCGCTGAGATTGCCTCCACAGCGTGCCACGGCCTCTTTCGCGTGTTCGGCTTTTATCTGCTCAATGGTCATGTCGCGCCTCCTGGAGTCTCTCATCTCTATTTCCCGGGCTTTTCTCACGGCGATGTTTTTCTGATGTTCGCTGCGGTTCTTGCGGATTGCCTGGTGAAGCTTTTCTATAAGCGTCTCGTTGTCCCAGGGCTTGGTGATGAAATCCTCCGCTCCCCGGCGCATGGCCTCCACAGCGAGCGGGATGTCGCCGAAAGCTGTTATCATCACCACCGCCGGAGCCTTTTCCATCTCTTTTATCCGGGAGAGCCAGAAGAGGCCGGCCTCTCCGTTGAGTGAGCCGGTATCGAAATTCATATCAAGCAGCACGGCGTCTATGTCGCCCGGCGAGAGAATTGCCGGTATCAGTGTTGGGTCTCCGGCCTCGCATATGGCCTCGAACTCATCCGCGAGCACAATCCTGAGCGTGGCTCTGACTGCCGGCCTGTCGTCTATAACAAGAATTTTCATGTCGCAAATTTACAATTTCTCCATATAATAATGTGGATGTAGCAGGCAAAAACCTATGTCTTCGGGCCCAGGTGTCTAAATTTCATACAAAATTGCCTCCGGACAATAGGTTTTTCACAACAAATCTGCCATAGCCTCTGCCATAGCCTTACCTTTGCGGCATGAAAAAGATAATCATAATACTGATGTCGATTCTGACCTTCCCTGGCGTCCGGGGGGAGATGACCCTTGACGACTGTCTCAGGTATGCCCGCGACCATGCCCACTCCAACCGCATACAGGCGCTGGAGACAGAGAAAGCATCGGTCGACAGACGGATAGCGGCTTCCGCCCTGATGCCATATGTAGGATTTTCAGCAGACGGCAACGTAAGCTTCGGCCGCAATATCGATCCCGAGACGAATACCTATGACAACAAGAAGACACTCTCCACCGGCTTCGGGCTGCAGATGTCGCTTCCGCTTTTCGACGGTCTTGTGAGCGTCAACACGCTGAAGGCTGCCGGGGTGGCGCGGCTGCGACAGGAGAAGACGGCCCAGATAGAGCAGGACCGGGTGTCGCTTGAGGTGGTCAGGGCATTCTATAACGTCTCCTACTGCAAGGCGATGGTGGCCCAGATGGAAAGCCAGCTTGAGCGCGACAGCGCGTTGCTTGTCGCCACGGAGCGCGGCGAGTGTCTCGGGGTGAAGAGCGGGTCTGACGTGGCCGAGATGCAGGCGCTGGTGGCTTCCGACGAATATGAGCTCGTGAATCAGAGAAACCTGCTTTCAAAGGCTTTTCTCAATCTCAGGTCACATATGGGGATGCCGTTGACCGACGCTCCCCTTGACCTTGCCGAGTCAGAAGGGGAGACAGTGGCGTCGTCTGTTTCCGTCGACGTTTCCCTCAATCCAAGGGTGGCCGAGGCCCAGCTTGCCCTCAGGGAAAGCCGCATGAATCTGAGATGTGCAAAGGGTGCGTTCTCTCCGAAAATCTCCCTTCAGGCAGGAGTCTCCACCTCCTTCTACCGGATGATGGGCTCGCATATCGAGTCTCCGGATTTCGGACGCCAGTGGCGCGACAATATGGGGCAATATGTGGGGGTCTCGTTCTCCTTTCCGATTTTCACGGGTCTGTCTGCCTGCAACAGGCTAAGACGCTCCCGTATTGAGCTTGAACAGAGCAAGCTGCGTCTCGACCAGACGATATATGAGGTGGAGAAGGAGACAATGGAGGCTGACCTTGACCTTGCGGCATCTGAAGAGGAATATCTGGCCGCTCTGAGGCGCGTGGAGTCGGAGGAGCTGGCTTACCGGGCCGTAAGCCGTAAATATGAGCTCGGGGCGGTCTCGGTGACCGACCTTTATACGTCAGGGGTCAAGCTGGCGACGGCAAGGGCCAGTCTGGAGGGAAAGAGAATCCAGAGAATAATAAACGGAATTGTTTCGGCATACTATCATGGAGAAAAATTGATAAAGGAATGACACAAATGGATACGGAAATAAAAAGGAAGCATCCTGTGCTGAGGAAATACTGGTGGATTGCTCCTGCGGCGGCGTTGCTGGCTGCCATAGGGGTATGGGGCTTGAGGTCATCTACAGTCTCCACATATGAAGCGGCCTCCTCCGGCATCGTGATAGAGGAGGTGGTGAAAGGCACCTTCGAGGATTTCATCAGGGTCAACGGCAAGGTGGAGACAGGCGTGACGGTGCAGGTCTCGGCCCTTGAGACCGGCATAGTGGAGAAGAAATGGGTAGAGGAGGGGGCCATGGTCAGTGAGGGTGACATAATCCTGACGTTGCGCAACCCGAATCTGCAGGAACAGATTCTGGAGTCTGAGTCGCAGCTCGCCGAGAGGCAGAATATGCTTCGCGACACGGAGATAGCCATGGAGAAGGAGCGGCTGCAGATAAGGCAGGACCTTCTTACGGCACGTACTGACCTCAACCGGAAACGCCGGTTGGCCGAGCAGCAGGAGTCGCTCTATAAGGAAAGCCTCACTTCGAGGGAGGAGTATCTGAAAGCAAAGGAGGATTACGAGCTTGCCCGCGAGACATTCAGCCTTTTGCAGAGCCGGCTGCGTCAGGATTCCCTTTACCGGTCGGTGCAGGTGGCCATGATGAGGGAGAGCCTTGACAATATGCAGAAGAACCTGGTGCTTGTTCGCCGTCGTGCCGACAATCTCAACGTGCGTGCCACCCACAGCGGTCAGCTCGGGAGCCTGGATGCCGAGCTGGGACAGAACATTACCATGGGACAGCAGGTAGGCCAGATCAATATCCTTGACAACTATAAGCTCACGGTCAGGATTTCGGAGCATTACATCGACCGTGTCGCTCCCGGCCTCGAAGGTATGTCGCGGCGCAACGGAGCGGAAGTCTCTATGAGGGTGCGAAAGGTTTATCCTGAGGTCAGCCAGGGTGAGTTCAAGGCAGACCTGGTGTTTGAGGGTGAGCTTCCCGCAAAGATAAGGGTAGGGCAGACCTATCCGGTGGATATCATGCTTGGCGACGCGGCAGAGACGGTGATGGTGCCTCGCGGCACATTCTTCAACACTTCCGGAGGCCATTGGGCATATGTGGTGGAGAAGGACGGCAAAGGCGCCCGGAAACGCGAAATCAGCATAGGGAGGCAGAATCCGCGTTACTACGAGGTCTTGTCAGGGCTTGAGCCGGGGGAGAGGATAATAACGAGTTCCTACCAGGATTTCGGCGAGGCAGAGAGGGTAGTGATTAGTGATTAGTGATTAGTGATAAACGATTAGTGATTAGTAATTAGTTGATGATAAAAGAGAGAGGTTATGGATATAGAAATCAGAAACATCGAGAAAGTGTTTGTCACGGAGAGCGTTCAGACAATGGCGCTCAACAAAGTGTCGTTCAATGTTAAAGACGGCGATTTTGTGGCCATTATGGGGCCTTCGGGTTGCGGAAAATCGACCCTGCTCAACATTCTGGGTCTGCTCGACAACCCGACTTCGGGGGAGTATCTGCTTGACGGAAAGGAGGTGGGCTCGCTCAGGGAGAATCAGCGCACGAGCTTCAGAAAGGGGAAGATCGGGTTCGTGTTCCAGTCGTTCAATCTCATAGAGGATATGAATATCCGCGACAACATCATGCTTCCGCTCAACAATCTTCCTTTGTCGAGGAATGAGAAAAGGAAGCGCGTGGAGGAGGTGATGGGCCTCATGGGGATTTCCCACCGCAGCCGCCATTACCCCTCGCAGCTTTCCGGCGGACAGCAGCAGCGTGCCGCCATAGCGAGGGCTGTGGTCTCGCGCCCAGGTCTTGTGCTTGCCGATGAGCCAACGGGTAATCTTGATTCCAAAAACGGCACGGAGGTGATGGAGCTTCTGTCGGAGCTTCACCGCGACGGAGCCACCATCGTCATGGTGACGCATTCCCAGAGGGATGCCTCCTATGCCGATTATGTAATCAATCTGTTCGACGGACAGATTGTGGAAAATATCACCGATAAAATGTAGAGCCATGAATTTCGTTACATCAGACCTCAGACGCAACATCACAAAGGTGGTCTGCCTCACAATAGGCCTGGCTGTCGGTTTCCTGCTTGTTGCCAAGGTATATTTCGAACAGACATACGATACGTTTTTCCCTGACCATGACAGGTTGTATCTGCTGAAGGAGAGCGTGGAGCAGAGCGGCGAGTACAAGGAGTATAAGCAGGTGGCAGGGGCGATTGCCCCGGGAGTGAAGAGATACTGTCCCCAGGTGGAGGCGGCGACAAGAATCACGAGGTTTCTCGCGGAGTCGAATATACGTCTCGATGACGGACGCATGTTTGAGGCGGAGGGTTTCACTCTTGCCGACAGCAGTATGTTCGATGTGCTGCCCACAAAGATCCTGGCAGGCGATCCCCGTAAGGTGCTTGAGACCAAGAGCCAGGTAATGATTCCCCGTTCGCTCGCGGAAAAGATAGGAGGCGACGTTGTGGGGATGGAGTTCTGTGTGCCTGTGCTGTCGGAGCAATATAAGGCTACAATAGGTGGCGTGTATGAGGATTATCCGCTTAACTCCACAATTTATAACCATATCTATGTCAGTCTCCCCACAATCGGCCTGTTCTCATACGACGGTCGCGACAACTGGGTAGGCAATGACCGTTATGCTGGATTCGTGAGGCTGGCTCCGGGTGTCTCGCCTGATGACCTGAAGCCGGGAATACGGAAGATGCTTGCCGACAACGTAGACCGTGAGGCATTGGAAGTATTGCATTTCAACATAGGAATGGAGCCTCTCGTAGGTCAGCACACAGGCGAAGGGAGCGTCGGGACTATGATAAGGATGCTCTCGCTCCTTGCTGTCATCATGCTCATGAGCGCGGGTCTGAATTATCTTCTCATTGTGATCGGGCAGATGGGGCACAGGTCGCGTGAGATGGCGGTCAGGAAGTGTTACGGCACCTCTAACCTCCGCATCTTCGGGCGCGTGATGGGGGAAAGCCTGTTCTTCCTTCTGGTCTCTGTGGCTCTCGCTCTTCTGCTGATATGGTGTTTCTCGGATCAGTGCAGGCAGCTGTTGGGCTATACACCGGCAGAACTCTTCTCCACCGGCAGGGTGTGGATAGTGGAAGCCGCTGTCGTGCTGGGTCTTCTGATTGTCACCGGTGCTGTTCCCGCCTGGCTTTATTGCCGCACACCCGTGGCCCACGCCTTCCGCAGCAACCGCCGTAGCCGCAAGGGCTGGAAGCTGGCATTGCTGTTCATACAGTTTTTCTCCTCCGGGCTGTTGATGTGTATGCTTGTGCTCGTGGGTCGCCAGTATTCGATGCTTTCCGGATATGACATGGGGTTCGAGTATGAGAATATAGGATATGTGTCGCTTAACGGGCTTCCGCAGGAATCGCGCAAGCCTGTGGTGGATGAGTTGAAGAGGCTCGGCTGTGTGGATGGAGTCGCTTCGAGTTATCAGAATCTTGTCGATCATGCCTCCGGCAATAATGTGTGGCTCGACGATGAACCTCTGAATACGGTCAATGTGGCTGATATGTATTATGCCAATCCGGATCTCTTCAGGGCGATGGGCATGAGGATGCTCCAGGGCGATACATTCAGCGAGAATGCCGATTCCACACGTCATGAGGTGGTGGTCGAGAAACGTTTCATAAAGGTGTTTCAGGATAAGTTCGGAATCAAGGGGAATGATATGGTAGGACGTACTTTCCATATCACCGAACATGTCGGTCTTGACGGTTATGATGAGTTCACGATTTGTGGAGTCGTTGACGACATGACGCGCGGAGGGTTTTTCGCCGACGAGACCGACAGGAGGGCGGCCGTGTTTTTCCCGACCGATGAGATTCAGAATAATCTCTATGTCCGCTTCAACAAGCTGACGCCGGAGTCTCTTGCCCAGGCACAGGCTGCGATCGACCGCGTCGTAAAGGATAGGGATATCTACATATCCCCTTATCGGCTGCAGGTAGAGCGGCTCAGGGCTCCGGTGTGGAATTTCGGAGTGTCGGTGATGATAATAGGAATCGCGATTCTGGTGATAGCCCTGATAGGTCTTGTGGGTTATACCGCCGACGAGGTGATGAGGCGCTCGCGTGAGATAGCCATACGCAAGGTGGCCGGGACTCCGGCGTCGAGCATAGTCCGCATGTTCTGTATCGACATCCTGAAAATCGCGCTCCCGTCGCTGGTGGCCGGCGGAGTCGTCTCGCTCATAGTGGGGCGCCGGTGGCTGTCGCAGTTCTCAAGCCAGGTGTCGCTGTCGCCGGCAGTGACTTTCGTATGTGTCGCGGCCCTCGTCCTGCTTGTCTTGTCGGTCACGGCCCTCAACAGTCTAAACGTGGCCCGCTCGAATCCCGTGGAGCATCTCCGCAGCGAGTGACATACTGATTTGGTTCAGATAAAAAAGTCGCCGCAGTCCCGGAGAAACCGGGGCTGCGGCGACTCTTGTCGGATTGAGCGGCGACTCTTGCCGGATTATGCGGTTATGCTTTTGAGGCGCGTGTGCGGCGACTCGGTTTGGCTGGAGCTGTCTCCGCCGGAGTGTCGTCGATACCCACCAGGGCGCCGTCGAGGATGATGCGTCCGCAGTATTCGCAGACAATCACCTTCTTGTGCATCTTTATCTCAAGCTGACGCTGGGGCGGAATCTTGTTGAAGCAACCTCCGCAGGCGTTGCGCTGCACGGTCACGATTCCGAGTCCGTTGCGGGCATTTCGGCGTATGCGCTTGAAGGCGGCGAGCGTGTAGGCGTCAACCTGGCTTTCAAGCTCCTTCGCCTTTATCATGATCTGCTCCTCCTGCTGGCGTGTCTCGGAAACAATCTCGTCAAGCTCACGGCGCTTGTCCTCGAGAATGTGCTCATTGTCGTTGAGCTCCTCCTCGGTGTTGGCTATCTCCTGGGCCTTAGCCTCCTGCTTCTCGATGGCCTGGCGGATGTTCTTCTCCGCAAGCTCTATCTCCAGCGACTCGAACTCCTTCTCCTTCTCGAGGAAAGCGAACTCGCGGTTGTTGCGGACGTTGTTGATCTGGTCCTCGTATTTGGCGATCTTCACCTTGCGGTCGGCAATCTCACCCTCTTTCTTCGAGACGAAGCTCCTGAGCTCGGCGATCTCGTCCTTGTATTTCTGAATGCGGGTCTGAAAACGCGCGATCTCGTCTTCAAGATCCTTCACCTCGTTGGGGAGCTCTCCCCGGAGAAACTTTATGCGGTCTATCTCGGAGAGATACGTCTGAAGCTTGTAGAGCGATTTCAGGCGGTCTTCGACGCTGCGTTCCTTGTCGTTTTTCTTATCGTTAGCCATAGAATGAAATTGATTTACAAATATTTGACTGGGTTCGACTCCGATTCCGAGAAATAGGTCACAAAGTCGGGGTATCTCTCGCGGATTATGCGCGAGAATATCTTGGTGGAGCAAAGCTCGCTCTCATAGTGTCCGATGTCAGCGATGAGAATCTCGAGCCCATGGGCGGTGAAGTCATGATATTTCACGTCGCCGGTGACATACACGTCGGCTCCGGCCTTTATCGCCTCGCCTATCAGGGATGCCCCGGCTCCGCCGCAGACCGCCACCCTCCGTATCACTATCTGGGGGCTCTGGGCCGAATACCTGAGCGCCCTGACGCTGAAGGTCTCCTTCACCCTCCTGAGGAACTCAAGCTTGGGCGTGGGGGTGATGTCGCCCACCACTCCCAGTCCTGCCTCGGGGTTCCCCTCCCTGGGCTCAAGCACCCTGAGGTTGCCCACTTTCAGCATATGGGCGATCTCATGGCTCACGCCGTCCCAGGCGCAGTCCAGGTTGGTATGCGCCGAATAGATGGCGATGCCGCTCTTCACAGCGTCAATCACGATGCGCTCCGTCGAGGTGCGCCCCGTCAACTCCTTAAGCCCTTTGAAGAGCAGGGGGTGATGGGTCACAATCATGTTACACTGCCTCTTCTTCGCTTCCTTCATGATGTCTTCCGTGACGTCGAGGCAGAGAAGGGCGGCGCTTACATCCATCTCGGGATCGCCTACCTGGAGGCCGGCGTTGTCATAGCTCTCCTGGAGAGAGCGGGGAGCGAAATCCTCTATTACTTTGCAGATGTCTTTTACTTTTGGCATTCTAATATCAGATGACGTCTTTCCTCATCGGAGGAGAGTGTGTCGGTTCAGTCTTTTTTCAGGTCAAGACGCAGCTGCAGCTCCTCGAGCTGGGCGTCGTCGATCGGCGAGGGCGATTCGTTCATCACGTCGCGTCCGCTGTTGTTTTTCGGGAATGCGATGACGTCGCGGATTGTATCGAGCCCGGCGAGAATCGACACGAAGCGGTCGAAGCCCAGGGCGAGACCTCCGTGAGGGGGCGCTCCATACTTGAAGGCGTTCATCAGGAATCCGAACTGCTCCATTGCCCTCTCGGGAGTGAATCCGAGAAGCTCGAACATCTCGTCCTGAAGGGCCGCGTCGTGGATTCTTATCGAACCGCCGCCGAGCTCGGTGCCGTTCACCACTATGTCGTATGCCGTGGCGCGTACCTCTCCCGTGGCTGAGCGCAGCTTGTCGACATCCTCCGGATTCGGGGATGTGAAGGGATGATGCATGGCGTAATACCTCTGCGTCTCGTCGTCCCATTCGAAGAGCGGGAAGTCGATCACCCACAGCGGAGCGAATACGTTCCTGTCGCGCAGTCCGAGACGGTTGCCCATCTCCAGACGCAGCTCGCAGAGCTGCTTGCGCGTCTTCATGGCCTCTCCGGTGAGCACGAGAATCAGGTCGCCCGGCTGTGCGTTCATCCTCTCTGCCCAGGCCTTGAGGTCGTCCTGGCTGTAGAATTTCGACACAGAGCTCTTGAAGCTGCCGTCGCTTTCCACCTTGACCCATATCATTCCCTTCGCGCCTACCTGCGGGCGTTTCACAAACTCCGTGAGCTCGTCAAGCTGCTTGCGGGTGTAGCCCGCGCAGCCCTGCGCGCATATGCCCACCACGAGCTCGGCGTCGTCGGCTACGGAGAATCCTTTCCCCTTGGCTACGTCGTTGAGCTCCACGAAAGGCATACCGAAGCGGATATCCGGCTTGTCGGAGCCGTAGAGCTTCATGGCGTCGTGCCATGTCATGCGGGGGAACGGGTCGGTGAAGTCTATGCCCTTCACATATTTGAATATATGCTTCACGAGACCCTCGAACGTCTCTATGACGTCTTCCTGCTCCACGAAGCTCATCTCGCAGTCGATCTGGGTGAACTCCGGCTGACGGTCGGCACGAAGGTCTTCGTCGCGGAAGCATTTCGCAATCTGGAAATAACGGTCGTAGCCGCTCACCATGAGAAGCTGCTTGAAAAGCTGCGGGCTCTGCGGAAGGGCGTAGAACTCGCCCGGATTCATGCGCGAGGGCACGACAAAGTCACGTGCGCCCTCGGGTGTGGATTTCACCAGAATGGGGGTCTCGATCTCCAGGAAGCCCTTGGAGTCGAGGTAACGGCGGATCTCGAACGCCATCTTGTGGCGTAGCTCCAGGTTCTTGCGAACGCAGGGACGGCGAAGGTCGAGATAGCGGTATTTCATGCGGAGGTCATCGCCTCCGTCGGTGTTGTCTTCAATGGTGAAGGGAGGAATCTCGCTTCGGTTGAGCACCTTCAGCTCGTCGGCGATAATCTCTATGTCGCCCGTGGGCATGTTGGGGTTTTTCGAGCTTCTCTCGGCCACCTTGCCCTTGATCTGCACCACAAACTCGCGGCCCAGGGTGTTGGCGGCATTGCACAGCTCGGGATTTATCTCATTGTTGAATACGACTTGGGTAATGCCGTAGCGGTCGCGCACGTCGACAAACGTCATGCCGCCCATCTTGCGGCTGCGCTGCACCCATCCGGCGATTGTGACGTCGCGCCCCGCGTCGGAGAGCCTCAGTTCGCCACATTTTGTGTCTCTGTACATATTTCTAATCGACTTCGGATTATTGTGAAGTTACAATTGCACGGGCTCGCGGCCCGGTGACACCGCGTGCCCCGGGTCCGCGCCCATATTAATGTGCAAAGTTAATAAAAATTAGGCAGTTGACAAAAAAATTATCCACTGCCTCATATCTTTTCCCTTTTAAGACTCCGCGTGCCTTATTTTATGTATGTCTCTATGGCCGTGAACTTCCCTTTCGGCACTATGCTCAGACCTTTCGCGCTTGCCGGAATCAGCACGCTGGTGCCCCTTCTGATCTCAAGCGTCTCGTTGCCGCAGACAAGGCTCGCCTCCCCCTCGGCGGCTATGATGACCACGAAGGTGTCGAACTCACTGTAGTCGCGGAGCACTTTCTCGTCGATCTGAAGAAGATTTGTCGTGAAGAAGGGCGAAGTCACCAGATTCACCGGTATGTCGGGATGCGGGGTGTAGGCCACGCTGCGCCCCTCGGTGTCGTTGAAGTTGATGGCGTCGAAAGCGAGGTCGGTGTGAAGCTCACGTTCCTTTCCGTCCTTGTCCTTGCGCTTGTAGTCATACAGGCGGTAGGTGACGTCGGAGGTCTGCTGTATCTCCGCCACGAATGCTCCCTTGCCGATGGCATGCACACGCCCGGCTGGGATAAAGAAAGTGTCGCCGGGGTGGATGTCGTTGAAGTTCAGGACGTCCATGATCTCGCCGGTCTCCACGAGCCTGCGGTAATCGCCGGGCTCCACCTGGCGGTTGAAACCGTTGGCCAGGCGCGCTCCCGGCTCTGCCCCGAGCACATACCACATCTCGCTCTTTCCGCTCTTCTTTCCGCGTTCATGCGCGAGCTTGTCGTCGGGATGCACCTGCACTGAAAGGTCTTCGCGGGCATCGATGAATTTTATCAGAAGCGGGAAGCGGTCGCCGTATTTCTTGTAGTTGCGCTCTCCCAGAAGAGAGGTGCCGTATTTGTCGATGAGCTGTGTGATGGTCTTCCCGGCGTCATGGCTGTTGGCCACTATCGACTCGTCTCCCTCCACTCCGGATATTTCCCAGCTTTCGCCTATGTTTTTCTGTTCTGTCTCGATTCCCTTGAAAGGGGCTATCCTTTCCCCTCCCCAGATTGTGGTCTTGAATATCGGTTTAAATGTCCACATGTCTTTTATTGAGTGTTTCGTTTTTTTATATATTTAACAATTCCCGGGCCCAAGTTATCATGATGATTCTGAATCAACCGACTGAATGAGCCATTATTTTGTGAATTTTTCAGAAACTTCTCCGTCTGGTTTGTTTCTATAGTATCGTATCCCTGGTTTCAGGATTTTAAAGACACTATTATGGACGACAGATTAAGTTATGAAGAGAAGAGGGAGCTTCCCGACGATGTGTTCGGACTTCCCGAGCGCAGAGAGTATCCCATGCCCGACGCTGCCCATGTGAGGGCGGCCGAGGCCTATTTCCGTTACTGCCCCGAAGACCTCAAGCCGAGGCTTGCCAAGGCGATAGTGCGCTTCGGCAATATGTATGGGGTGGATGTGGAAAGCCCTACGGTGTTACATTACGCCGATATGTGACGGCTCTCTGTTTCCAGCGGTCATTGTGGCGTTCGTCCGTAGTCCGGATTGAACGCCTTTTTCTTCGCGCCCTCTCCTTCGGTTTGATCTATGTAGGCCCTCAGCAGGTCGAGGGCGAAATCTATGATGGCGTCCTTCCCTTGGGCAAGCTCCTCTTCGGGGGCGTGGACCTCGCAGCCGCGTGTCGGCTCTATGCCACCCTCGATGCTCTTTTTGTCGGCGTCCAGGATAGGACAGGCCGAGAACCTGACAGCCCAGCCGTTGGGAATCTCCGATGAGAAGGGCAGGCCGCCTCCGCCGCCTGTCTTGGCTCCGGCCACAACCACATTGGGAAGCGATTTCATCACAGAGGTGAAGTCGTTGGCGGCGCTGAAGCATGAGCGGTTGGTGAGCAACACTATCGGGCCCCAATAGACGATGCGTCCCTGTTCGGCCGGCTCGTATTCCACCGCATAGGGCTTGGAGAAATCGTCATGCCCGGGTCCTGTCTTGTGGAGGATATAGCCTCCGGTCACTTTCTTGTCGATGAAGCGTGAGACGAGCGTACTGATGTTGGTGAGCGCGCCTCCTCCGTTGTCGCGGATGTCGATCACCATCCCCTTGGCCTTGTGCAGGATCGCGAGGATGTAGTCGAGATTTGTCTCTCCTATGTTGTAGGAGAAGGAGGGATAATACATATATCCGATGCTGTCGGGGAGCAGCATCTTGTATGTGATGCCGGACGTCGAGCCGTAGTCAAAATCTAGGTAGTATTGCTGCACGGTGCGGAGGTTGAAATCCTGCGCATAGTCGCTCCACCATTTCCTGTAGTAGCTGGTGTTGAACGATGATGTGAGGTTGACGTGGCCGTCGTGGAGCTCGTCGAGCATCCCGGCGCATATGTCGAACAGCTCGAGGATATTGGTCTCGGGCTTGATTCTGGCCCTGTACTGACGTCCTACCGAGTCCCAGTCGATGCCTTTGTCGCTGAAGAAGCAGTAGCGTTGGTCCACAATGTCCCACAGGGCGTCGAAATTGCCGTATGCGTCGTTGGAATACTGGGGCGACTCATGACATGAGGTCAGTGCGGGTACGAGTGTCAATGCCATGGCGAGTGGCGCTCCCCATGCGCGTAGACGCTTTTTTGTGATGTGGTTAAGGTCAGTAGATCGCATAGATGGTTCTGTTTGGCGCCTTGGGCAGACGTTTTTTGAGTCCCAGTCCTCCTGGGATTATTCCGATTACGAATGAATGTGTGAAGATATGGGTGTTGAGATTGCACACCCAGCTTGTGTAGGCGTTGAATCGGTAGCCGACCCTCATTGCGGTGCGTCCGAAGTCAAGGTCAACGGCCAGCAGGTTGTCTATCCTGAAATTGTTGCCCCACCATCCGCAGTGGGCGAGGCCGGAATGGTTGCCGAGATAGATTTCATAATACGTCTCGCCGTATTGCGGGGAGAAAAACGCATTGAGCGACGGAAGCCGCACATGGTCGCTGACCACTATGGGGAGGCGGCCGATGCGGAAGGGGCGTGAGATTCCGGCGCGGAGCGCGAGCCCCGCCGAGGCAAGGGCGGAGACTGGATTGTTGCCGTTGCGCAGAAGATAGAGGGCTCCTCCGTCGATGCCCACGTCGGCGCCGGCCTCCACCTGCAGTTTTGACTTGAAGACATGACGCCAGCTCATTCCCCAGTTGAAGGCTGCGTCGAATCCTATCATGAGCGCGTTGCCGTAGGGGTTCAGCATCCGCGACAGGGAGGCGCAGGCATTGAAGTGCATCAGCAGATGGTCCGGGCAGGAGGGCATCGCCTTGCGCCAGTCGCCCGTCAGCGCCGCGTTCCATCCCCGGTAGGAGAGGGGGGAGAGATAGGTTGACAGGGCATGGCGCCCTCCGATCTCGATGGCATAGGTGGAGGTGACGGGGCGCGACTGGAGGGTGTCGGCGATTACGCTGGCTGTATTGTCTCCGGCATATGTCCGGAAAGCCGTGAGCGACGACAGCAGGATTGCCAGCAAGGCAGCGAATGAAGCCGTTTTGTCAAATATCCTTCTTCGTGGCCTCATCGTTCTCGGTGGCTTGATTGTCGTTATTATCGTTTTCCGCGAAATCGAACAGGTCGCCCGGTTCTATTTTGTGGGGGCGTTCCTGTTTTGTCTCCTCCTGAGGGTTTTCGTCGGGGGTTTCCTCCTCTTCCGGCTCAGGCTCGGGAGGGAAGCGCAATGGCTCAAGCTCTGTGATTCCCTCTATGGTGAAGGTGCTTATTCTCTTCCCCTTTGCCTTGAAGCTCTTCACTCCGATAAACTCCTCGGCGTCGATCTCCAGGGGGGCGCGGACGCTGTCGGCGTCTCCGAAGGTAACTTCAAGACGGGGGTAGACTGTGTCGGTGAGCAGCATTATCCTGGAGTCGGGTCCGGCTCCGACAAAACGCTGCGGTCTCGCTGAGGCCTCGAACTGGAAGCGTTTCAGGTAAGGGAAGCCCAAGGATGCGTCAAACAGCGCGAGTGTCCATATCTTGTCGGGATTGAATTTCTCGATTCGCAGGATATTGTCGTCGTAATGGTTTGATTCCGAGTAGGTGGAGGTGAAGAACTCCCCGTCGCGGGTGATGACGAGCACCTTGTCGTCTCCCTGGAATATGCCGAGGCTCTCTCCGCGTCCGTCGTAGTTGAGGCGCAGCACGTCGCGGTCGAACCACACCTCGCGTCCGCCGAGTGTGCTGCGTCCCTTCTCTATGAGCTTGACGTCGGCGATCTGGTATTTGGTGACGAGGTTGCCCAGGGCCTCTTTCCCCTTTATGTCGAGCTCTGCGAAATTCACAAGCACGTCCTTGGCGCGCGGACGGCGTCCGGTCTCGTTGGGCTCGTCGCGCAGGAAGACCTTCACGGTCTCGGCCTCGCCGTTGGGATTGCATGTGAAATACTCGATGCGCGAGCTGGGCACCCCTTTGGTAATGTTGTATTCCTTGTCGCGTGTCAGTCCGGTTATGAAGAAGCGTTTCTTGTAGGAATAGGCGTCTTTGTCGCCGTTGCGGTAGATCACGTTGTAGATGGTGCGGCGGTCGCCCTTCTTGAAGAGACCGATATGCACGATTTTCTTCCCTATATACTGCTTTTCGGGGACACGCACGATCTTGTAGGTGCCGTCCTTATATATAATGAGTATGTCGTCGAGGTCAGAGCAGTTGAAGAGGAATTCATTATCCTTCAGCGAAGTGCCTATGAAGCCTCCGGCCTTGTCGAAATAGAGGCGTTTGTTGGCCTCTGCCACTTTCGTGGCCTCGATGGAGTCGAAGCTGCGCATGAGTGTGCGTCGCGGGAACGCCTCGCCGTATTTCTCCTTGAGGTGGCGGAACCAGGCTATGGTGTAGTCGACCATATGGGCGAGGTTGAACTCTATCTTTTCGACCTCGGCCGCCAGGGCGGCTATCTTCTCGTTGGCCTTGTCGGAGTTGAATTTCAGGATTCGCCCCATCTTTATCTCCCAGAGCCTCAGCAGGTCGTCGCGTGTGATTTCGCGGAAGAACGACGGTTTGAAGGGTGTCAGGCGTCGGTCTACGTGTTCGAGGGCGGCGTCCATGTCGCTTGCCTCCTCCACCTCACGGTCCTTGTAGATTCTCTCCTCGATGAATATCTTCTCGAGAGAGGCGAAGAGTCTGGCTTCCTGTGTCTCGGCGAGCTTTATCTTCAGTTCCTCCTCCAGCAGGTGGCGAGTATGGTCTACGGAGTGGCGCAGCAGCTGGCTTACGGTGAGGAACTGCGGTTTCTTGTCGGAGATCACGCAGCAGATCGGGGAGATGCTCACCTCGCAGTCGGTGAAGGCGTAGAGGGCGTCGATAGCCTTGTCGCTCGATGTGCCGGGAATGAGCTGCACGATTATCTGTGCGGTGGCGGCGGTGTTGTCGTCTACGTGGCGTATCTTTATCTTCCCCTTCTCCATGGCGCCCAGGATGGAGGATATGAGGGTGGTGGTGGTCTTGCCGAAGGGAAGCTCGGTTATTGCGAGGGTCTTGTTGTCGATTTTCTCGATTTTGGCCCTTACCTTGACGGAGCCGCCGCGTGCTCCGTCGTTGTAGCGAGAGGCGTCCATGAGCCCTCCGGTCTGGAAGTCGGGAAGCAGGGTGAAGCTCTCGCCGTGAAGATATGCCACGGCGGCGTCGATCACCTCGTTGAAGTTATGGGGAAGGATTTTCGACGACAGGCCCACTGCGATACCCTCGACGCCCTGTGTGAGCAGGAGAGGGAATTTCACGGGAAGCGTCACCGGCTCCTTCTTGCGTCCGTCGTAGGAGGGGGTCCATTCCGTTATCTTGGGGCTGAATACGGTCTCGAGGGCGAACTCGGAGAGTCGGGCCTCGATATATCGGGGTGCGGCGGCGGAGTCGCCTGTCAGTATGTTGCCCCAGTTACCCTGGGTGTCGATGAGCAGTTCCTTCTGGCCGAGCTGCACGAGGGCGTCGCCGATGGAGGCGTCGCCGTGGGGATGGTATTGCATGGTGTTGCCGACGATGTTGGCCACCTTGTTGTAGCGTCCGTCGTCGAGAGTCTGCATGGAGTGCAGGATTCTGCGCTGCACGGGTTTAAGCCCGTCGTCGATATGCGGCACGGCGCGCTCGAGTATCACGTAGCTTGCGTATTCGAGATACCAGTCGCGGAACATTCCGGCGAGCACTGTTCGTTTGTCTTGGAGATTTTCTGCCATGGTGAAGGTTGGGTCGAATCAGGGTGTAAAGGTAGTAAAAAAATCCGACAGGACAAAGCCTATTTTCTGAAAATGGTCGTAAGCTTCTGATTTTATGAAATTTAAGGAGGGGGGAGCGTCTGCACGCAATTGTTGCGGATTTGTAGCTGCGGTTATGGCCTACAACTGCAGGCTGTGAGAAAACGAGGCGGTTCCTACGTCTATATTTTTATGTGTAAGATGCTTGCATAAACGATTTATAACGTTACAATATTTTTTGATATGGAAAAGATTTTGAAATTAAGCAAAAAGCAATTAAATTTGCGTCTGAGATATAAACTGACTTAAACCGAGAAACTATGAGAAACCGATTGCTTGTGATTTTATGCGGGCTGGTCATGGCGGCTGTCCCAGCTTACGCTTTTGAACTGTTGTCTTCGCCCGCTGAAGATATTATGCCGATACGTGATATTGTTCCCGGGGACAACGGCGTCACGGTCTCTTATTCATTTCCTGGAGCCGTGATTACAGAGGATGACTTATATCCTGATACCTATAATGTGAGTATACCGGGTTTCGGAAATAATATGGAGCCTGGTATGCCCGGGTGGCCTCAGAGATGGGATTCATTTGTGATTCCTGAAGGATGTGATGCCAATTTTACGCTGTTGTCAGTCACGACCGAAACTAAACAGTTTCATCTTGCTCCGGCTCGTAGAGATTTACCCAACAGTGTTGATATTGTATATACAAAGGAAAATGTGCTGCCGGTGGCTCCATATTCGGGATTAATGCCGGAGAACTGTATAGAGAGGGGAAATATAAGGATTTATCGAGACAGACGTATTATATATGTCAAGGTTTGTCCTGTGTCTTATAGACAGGAAGACGGTACTGTAATTGTTGCTGAGTCTCTATCATATCGAGTGGATTTTTCGGAAAGTACCAGATTAAAGTCGAACACTTCGAATAATGTTCTGCATGAGGTGGATGACAGTGTCATGTCTTCGCTATTTACATACTATGATAATAGAGATGAAAGGATGTCGGATATTATGAGAGCATCATCGGCACCGTCATCAGCAGATCTTTACCCTGCGCCATATTATTTGATTCTGTCAGTTCCTAATTATAAGGAGGAGGTGGAGCGCTTTGCTGCATGGAAGCGTATTATGGGTTTCAATATAAAGATAGAATATAAAACAACCTGGTCACCCAGTTCTATTAGGAGTACGGTGCAGAAAAATTATAATGAGCTTTCAAGGCTACAGTATCTGCTTATAGTAGGAGATGAGGCAGATTTGCCCGGCTTGAAGAAATCATATTATGATAAGGATAATGATAAAACATACGTCTATTATACGGATTATCTTTACGCATGTATGGATGGAGAGAATGATTCTACCCCCGATTTATATGTGGGTCGCCTTTCAGTGTCTTCAAACGAGGAACTGAAGTCTGTTGTTGATAAGATTATAAAATACGAGAAAGATCCACCAAAAGATAAATCCTTTTATAGCAAGGGGATACATTGTGCTGAATTTAGTGATGATTTAATAACTGAGGAACATAAAGAAACTGGTAAAACAATGATAAAGGCAATACCGGATTGCTATGAGGATCGGAGATTTACCAGGACATCTGAAGATATTAGAAATGGGCTGCTGGAGGAGGGATTCGATATTGAAAGAATATATTTTTATCATAATAATGCGCGAAAGCAATACCCCAATGCCAAGCCTTTATATTGGAATAAGGATACGTATGCGAGTGGGGAGGAGATTCCCGCTGAACTGAAAATACCGAAGTTTTCATGGAATGGGTCTCTGTCTGATTTTATGAACGCTGTTGACAGAGGAGTTCTGTATGTTCTGTATAGAGGTCATGGAGAATGGAATAAATGGCAATCTCCTGATGCAAATTCTAAAGATTTGGAGTATTTGGCAAATGGGAACCTTACACCTGTGGTCTTTAGCATCAATTGTAATACCGGAATGTTTCAGAGGTCAGATAGTGAAACCTCCATTGCGAGAACTCAATGTTTCGCAGAGTCTTTCTTAGTGCAACCTGATAAAGGATGTGTGGGTATCATATCTGCGTGCCAGGAATCGTATAGCGGCTTTAACGATGTCTTGACAATGGAGATGTTTTCTGGTATCTGGCCGAATGCTGATGTCAGAGTAGCCTTTAGAAATTATACTCCTAATAGATCTCATGGTGCTGGATCCAGTGTGCAAGGTTTGGGTGCCATCTTGGAGAAAGGAGGGTTTGGATTGGATGATTACTTTAGTTGGGATGAGGAGGCAAACCAATATACAAAGCAGATTTTCCATTGCTTCGGAGACCCAAGTATGAAGATGTATACTGCGTATCCAAAGGCTACTCCATATAGCTGCTCTTTACCCAAATTTGGTATGTCAGAGAGATATGTTGATATAAGTTCGCCAATATTTATTCAGCTTGTAAAGGTCTATAAAAGCGGAAAGGTTGAGACTGCCTATGCAAATAAATTCACTGTGCCACTTACGGACGAAGATTATCTTCTGTACGTATGTAAGGAGAATATGATACCGCAAAAGGTCGTATATGGATTTACAGCATTGCTTCCGGAACCATTGCCAGTGGCATCGATAAAAAGTGTGGCACGAGATGGAGAAAATCTAAGAATAAAGTATGAGTATAATGCAGAACCAGAGGCTGATGTTATGATTGAAATGTATTCAATAGCGAATGATTACAGTCTTGGCAAACAATATGAGTGTGATATTGAAAATTTATGTTGTGATGTGAATGTGTCAAATCTTAAATCCGGTGTGTATGTTTTGCAACTTGTTGTAGATGGGGTTGTGACGGATAGAAGAAAGATTATATTAAAATAGGATATGCTATGAATGTGAATAAAATATTAATGGTAGCGGCTGTACAACTGTTATGGATGATTCCGTCCATGGCGACAGACCAATCTGAAGAAAGTCCGAGGTCGATAGAAAGATGTTATAACTTTTCAAAATACGACAAAGAATGCGATCAGAAGCTGTTTTATGTTATAACTTCTAAGGAAGCTGAAACTGTAAGTCTGATTGATCCGTATTTTTATTGTACTGCGTTGGAGTCGAGTCCGTATAGCGGAAGGTTGATTGTACCTTCATTTGTGGAGCACAAGGGTATAAAATGGAGAGTCACAGGTATAATAGGCTTTGAGCATTCAAGTATTACATATGTCTATATACCGAGTACGGTTTCGCATTTATTAAATCCTTTTAATCGTTCTGGACTGGAAGAGATTGTTTTTGAGAATAGTGTTAGCTACATTACAGGATTCAATGAATGTTCTAATCTTGATAGACTTGAATTATCTCATGGAACTCGTACAATTGAAAATGCTTTTAATAATATTTCCATAGAACGGCTTAGAGTTCCGCATACGACGAGTCGTATTCTGTACTCTTTCTCAAAATGTGAATATTTGAGATTCCTTGACATTCCTGCCGTAGATACTATAACCAGCAGTTTCTCTAAATGTTCCTCATTGGAGTCGATTAAGGTGTCATATGGAATGAGAAAAATTAGCAACAGCTTCAATGGTTGTGAACGGTTGCGATTAATTGAACTTCCTCCCATGGAGGTCAAGATGGAGAACTCCTTTAATCATTGTCCGGCCATAAGCGAAATTTTAGTCCGGGTTGTCGAACCATATCCTTTCCCGGAGTCTTGTTTTAAGGATATTGATTTCTCCACATGTACTCTTTCTGTCCCGAAAGGATGTCGTGAGCGATACCGTAATGCCGAGGGGTGGAACAGGTTCGGAATTATTGCCGAAAGATGCTCATTAAAGCCTCAATGGCGTTTTTATTAATATTTCATCAAAAAATAGTTGGGATGGAATTTGGTGGAACCGGAAGAAATCGCTAACTTTGCAGTCGAAAGGCGCACGTGGCGTAATGGTAGCCGCGCCAGACTTAGGATCTGGTGTCTAACGACGTGGGGGTTCGAGTCCCTTCGTGCGCACTCGGCCGATGCCGGAATGCCTGCCGCATTCCGGCATTCATTCATCTGTAAGCCACGCCTTGAAATCTGCGACACGGTCTTTGCTGACCTGAAGCCTGACGTTGGGCATGTTCATTAGAATTACCTCAAGGCGCCTGCTGTAGATTTTCTTTATCAGCTTTACGGACTCCGGGCTGATGATGCATTGGCGGTTGATGCGGAAGAACATATCCGGGTCGAGCTGCCTCTCCAGTTCATCCATTGTGGCGTCTATGTTATGGCGGCATCCTTCGTTGTCATATATGGTTGTCAATCCGCCGTCAAGTATAATTGCGGATATATTCTCGCATTTCACGATGGCGTATCCATCTGAGCGTTGTATCAGAAACCGTCGGCGATATTGACTGGAGTCGCCCACGGCATCGGAAATATCCCTGACTGGCTGACGGAATCTGAGGAACTGCGAGCAGTTTCCGCACACCGCAAAAGGTATGGCAATGTCAGCCTGTGCAATGTTTATGTTGCGGTTCGTATAATTCCGGTTCGTTCAGTATTCATCACAAATATCATGGCATTCAGTTGCCCGTGGCGTAAGTTACCTCGCCCCGGCCAATCGTCATTCATCTGCGTCCGCTTGTTTCGGTCCACAATACAACCGCATTGCTCCCTCACTGCGCGAACACATCTGCATACCGCTTTGACCGCCCAAGCATTAACAAATATTGGGGAACGGGGTCTAAATTGTTTTATTTTTTTTTGTAGAATGTACAAGATGTTGAGTGTTAGCACATTACCCCTTCCCCTCGAATAAAATTGGTTATATTCATTTTATAGCTTTGGCCTGAATGGAAAAATATGCTAACTTTGCAGACGTGATTCTTATGTAAATCAGACTCACGGAGGCTTCTGATATGGAGACGGATAATGGATTTTTTATAGTTTAATCATATATGAGTATTAAAAAGTTGATGTTTACTTCGGTGGTTGCGGCTTGTCTTGGCCATCCGTTAATGGCTGATGCGGAGGAGAGTAGGATGATTGCCACGATGACCGATGGAAAAACTGTGAGTGTGGCTCTTGTTGATGGAATGCAGGCTACGGTCGATAGCGTGGAGAAAGGAGCGGATATCATGTATCTTTTTCGTGTCAATGGTCCAATGGACTATGAAACGCAGACAGCGGAGCTGTTGTTCGAGATGCCGGTCGTGGATATGAGCGGCATAGAGTTTACTGACGTTGCCTCTGTGGAGGAGATTTCGGCAAATGGTGGTGTCATCGTTGATATTGCCGGAGGTATGCTGTCGGTTTCTGGTGTGGAATCGCCTGTCACGTTGTGTGTATACGCACTTGACGGAAAAAGCGTTTTGGAGATGGTAGTCGACCGTGACACCAGAATTGATCTGAGCCGTTACGGTCAGGGAGTCCATATAGTGAGAATAGGGAGTGTGAAATTTAAAATCATGTTACGATGAGAGGGTTTACTTTAGCAGCTGCGCTCATGGGCGTGCTCGGAATGTGCCAGTCGGTAACTGCGGAATACATTGGAGACGGAACCCGGATAGACTATTTTAATGGCAAGGGAGAGCGTTTCAGTTCAAGCTATGCTGAGCCGGGAGGCCAGCTTTATTTCGATGTTCGGAATAATCCCGAGGAGGGATTCGTGGTATCCAATTCCTATCTCATGGGGGAGGATACGTATATCGGAGCCATGAAGTTCATACCATGGGGCGTGGAGAGTTATCCGGTGAATATAATAAACGAAAGTCCTGGGAATATAGAGGTGGGCTATGATATTTTGCAAGAGCAAAAGAATCAGGGGATGAATCACAGAGTGTCGTCGCAGGATGGGTCTGCAGATGTCTTGTGTGGCTCCGGATTGCGCTTTATTATAAGGGTTCCGGAGGGAACGTATCCGGTTTTTTCGATAAATCTGGAATATACTGGACTGAACTGGGACGGGAATCGGAGTTGGGTTGAGTACCGAGGTCTTGGCCTGAGCGAATTGGGAAAGATGTGGTATGTAGATCAGCGTCTTGCCACTGATATGCAGTCAAGAGCCGTTTTGGCTGAGAGGCTGAGCGGCAACGGACAGTTCAACAGGGTTGAGGGGGAATCCAATGTCTGGACATTTGATTTTACAATGCCCAATGAGTCGATAGCAGTCAGGGTGTCGTATGAACGCCCCGACAATGAGCTTCTGCGGCAGTCTGTGCTTATGGCTCTTTGCGAACTGTATGTCCAACACCGTGGAATAGACTACAACAGCAATAGTGGGGATCCATGGGTTATGAATTATTTCGGAGAAGGGTTGTCGCAGGATTATGTTTCGGAGTTTTTCCATAGGTCATTGCCCTTGCAGCCAATGGAATCATTTCTTTCTTCTCAAGGTGTTGTTGTCGCAATACCTTGGGCGAATGCTTTCACTGCGATAGCCCATGCCAATGTGGTTCTCGATAATATCGACCGTTATACGGATGCTTCACAGAAAGAACGGGATTTGGCGAGGGCGCAGATGCTTGTCTTGCGTAGCCATTCTTATTTCCGTCTGCTGCAGATTTACGGAGCCAGATGGGCGGATTCCGACAATGGGAATATGTTTTGTGCCCCGATGGAGACGAGTCTCAATACAGAAAATCTACCACTCTCCACAATGAGGGATATTGCTGACCGATGTTATGCGGATCTTGACGAGGCAATGGAGATATTCGGCAGGAATGATTTCAAAAGGGAGCATATGATCCAGCCTGACATGGATGTGGCCCGTGGTGTCAAGATGCGTATTGCCATGCTGCGTGAGGACTGGCAGGTATCTAAGGATATGGCAGAGAAAATCTTGATTGACAAGCCGTTGACAACTAATGAAGAGCTGCAGGCTGGTTTCTTCTCTGACAACCCCGGTTGGATATGGGGCGCGTATAACGATATGCAAATCTCCGAAGACTATACAAACTATTTGTATTACTATACGGCACAGTGTATCTACGCCTGCAATGGAATATATGCCGCTAATTGGATGGTCGGTGGGGGAGGCATTGACAAAGATCTGTATCTGTCAATTTCTGAAGGTGACGTTCGCCGTTCTCTTTTCGCCATGCCCGACCAATTGGCCGAAATAAAAAGGATCCATTATAGTGAATGGGCTACTTGGTATAACAGCATGATGGTAGATGCCAATACGCTTTTGGCGTCGATGGATGGACATATGGGAACACCCTCGCAGCTTATATCCTCGCTATACGAGGACAGAAAACCCGCCGGAGTTGACTTTCCGGCGTTCAGTATGGGAGAAGTGTTTAATAGTGTTCCTGTTCAGTTTGGAGCTCAGGTGAAGTTCTACAGTCCGACATCCTATTATGGAAGCGCGGCCACATTGTTCATGCGCTCGGAGGAAGCCCTTCTCTCCCTGGCGGAGGCTTGTTGCCAGTTGGGCGATGAGGCTGCGGCCCGTGAGTGGCTGACAAAGCTTAACGCCATGCGTTGCGAGGGGTATTCGTGCACTGTTTCTGGATTGGATCTTCTTGCGGAGATACGTAACACACGCAAGATTGAGCTTTGGGGTGAGGGTCACAGCTGGTTCGACCAGAAGCGTTGGAACATTCCTATTTCAAAAAGGGTGTGGATAGAGGGAGACGAGACCTCGGGCAACTGGTTTACGGATTCTGTTGCTGAGACACCGTTGGATTATGCCAATGGGTGGCGGTGTCCCGTACCGGCATATTATGTGCGACAGAATCCGCTTGTGGATATCAAGAGTCTCGGCTATACCGGAGTGACTGGATATGAGATGTCATCGCAGCTCCCGGCCCTGCAAAAAGAGGGGAGTGGCTCCTGTCTGCGTAATGTCCTTGTAGATATGTCGGTTATTGGGAAACCGATAAAAGCGGACATACGATGACTATAGCGTGACAATATATCATTTACCGGGGACTACGTCGGCCAGAACTGTCGTAGTCCCTGTTTTTCGTTATATGACGTTGAGGGGCTGATGATATGCGAGCCTGGCGAGGGTTATTCATCTGTCAAGCCACGCCTTGAAACCGGCGATAAGTTTAATCGTAATTCGGTTTGCGTAGTTGCCAGAAGGCGATGGCGGCTGCCGAGGCTACATTGAGGGAGTCCACGCCGTGGGCCATGGGGATCATCACGGTGTAATCTGCGCCATGGATCGCCTCTTTCGGAAGGCCATCGCCTTCGGTGCCCATGATTATGGCCAGACGCGGTTCCGACATCAGAGCCAGGTCGTCTATACCTATGGAATTGCAGTCGAGAGCCATGGCGGCAGTCCTGAAACCGAGTTCATGCAGCTTCGTGAGCGGAGAGTCTATCCACGTCCAGGGCACAAGAAAAACCGAACCCATCGACACACGCACCGAGCGGCGGTTGAGCGGGTCGCATGAATCGCGGGTCAGCAACACCGCATCTATCCCCAAAGCAGCCGCCGCACGGAAAATCGCCCCGATGTTGGTGGTGTCAACCACTCCGTGGATGACCACAACACGGCTCGCATCACGGCATACCTCCTCGACACTTCTCTCCGCCGGACGCCGCATGGCGCACAATACGCCGCGCGTAAGCTTATAGCCCGTCAGCGAGGCGAGAAGCTCCCTTTCCCCGGTGTAAACCGGAATATCCCCGCAACGTTCAATGATTCCCGCGGCATCCCCCTCTATATGCCGGCGCTCGCAGAGCAGGCTCACCGGCTCCATTCCGGAGTCAAGAGCCGTATTTATCACCTTGGGACTCTCCACGATGAAGAGAGCCTCGGCGGGATTCAGACGGTTGCGGAGCTGGGCCTCCGTGAGCGCGGCAAACACCTCCACCCCCGGATGGCCCAGCGTAGTTATCTCTATGACGTTCATTCAATCTATTGTTCAGCGCATGGCCTCCACCTCCTCGGTGGTCAAAGGAATCTTCTTTCCGAGGCGGCGTGCGCCATCGGCTGTGATGAGATAGTCCTCCTCGTTGCGGATGCCCGAGAAATCACGCCATTTGTCAAGCTCACCATAATTGATGAAATCGGCGAAACGCTTCTCGCCTCCCCAATAGTCGATAAGCTCGGGAATGAAATACACGCCCGGCTCTATCGTCAGCACAAAGCCCTCCTCGAGCTCGCGGCCAAGGCGAAGCGACTTGCGTCCGAACTGAGTGCTCTTCGGGCGGCCACCATAGCCTACCCATACCTCGCCGAGATTCTCCATGTCATGCACGTCGAGACCCATCATGTGGCCCAGACCGCACGGGAAGAACATCGCGTGAGCACCGGCCTTCACAGCCTCGGCAGCATCTCCTCGCACGATTCCAAGACCTTTGAGACCATCCCAGATCACCTCCGCAGCCTTGTCGTAGACCTTCTCGAAGGGAACTCCAGGGCGCAGCATATCTACAGCGGCGAGATGCGAGGCCACCTGGATGTCGTATATCAGCTTCTGGCGCTCAGTGAACTTACGCCCGGCGCAGATGGTGGATGACATATCTCCGGCGTAACCCTCCGGAGTCTCCGCCCCGGCGTCAACAAGCAGCATGTCGCCCTCCTTTATGATATTTGTGTGGATATGGTTGTGGAGCGTCTGACCGTTGACCGTGGCGATTGTAGGGAACGACAGGGGATACCCGTTTCTTGCAGCCACCTCCTCAAGCGCGGCCGCAACCTCGCACTCCCTCATGCCTATGCGCGTGGCTTTCGTGGCCTCGATATGCATGTCGGCCGTTACGTCGCATGCCTTCTCGATCTCGGCGATCTCCTCCGGCTGCTTGTGGTTGCGCAGGTCTACCACACCTTTGATAAACTCCACCGAGGGCGTGTCGGCTCCCGGCAGAATGCCGAGCATATCGTAGAGCTTCACGCGGTGGGCGTCGCGGTAGGGGGGAAGGTAATGTATCCTCTGGCCGGCATTCTTTGCCTTGGCAAGATACTCCTTTATGGCGGCGTGCGGACGCGTATCGCTTATCCCCGCCATCTCGGCCTTCTCGCGGATGGTGGGCTGGTTGCCCATCCACACTATGTGGTCGATGCTCAGCTCGTCGCCGAAGATGATCTCGCGGTCGTTGTCTATGTCGATCACGGCGTCAAGCCCCGCATAGGGCTGACCGAAGAAATAGAGGAATGTGGAGTCCTGGCGGAAGGGATATGTGTTATCGGCGTAGTTCACGCCCGTATCGTCGTTGCCCAGGAACAGGAGCAGTCCGGAGCCTATCGACTTCTTCAGTTGCTCGCGGCGTCTGCGGTAGATTTCTTTGTCAAACATTGTCTTTCGGTTTAGTTCATTCCCCTCAGGCATTAAAAAAGCGGGGAATACAATTCTCCGCAAAAATAGGTAAAAAATATCGAACCGTCAATTTCCCCGCGAAAAAAGTGAGGGTCAGTGTCCCCGGTTTTCAGGTATCACAAGTTTCAACGTGGAGTCCTGCTGCATCTGCGGATGCGGTCTGGGTTCAGCCACATAGTCGAGCCAATAGATTCTCTCCACGGGGCGCGATATCGTGTCGTTCTGTGGAGTCACTACCGTGATGGTCGGTTCCGAGTCGTCGGAGGAGTCCATATAATAGTCAGCGGTCGTGCCTTTGCCGTCGTCGAAATGAAACCAGCGTGTGTCGGCCGAGCCCTCCGAGTGCCTGCTGCCTTTAAGAATCTTTCCCGGATATCCGTGGAGGTCGCTGTCGTGTCCGTAGACTGCCATACGGAAGATAAGCGTCTCCTCATCCTCCGTCGATTCCAGGGAATCCGGGCTGACGTTCCCGTTCTGAAGGTCGATACGGTAAATTGTGCCGTCGGAAGTTCCCATCAGGCACATCTCGGGAGTCCATCCCTCCCTCAGCGAGGGGTGGAGGCTTTCCATCTCCCGCTTCGCCAGAATATCCCTCAGGGCTTTCTCTGCCTCCGAGAGATAATTCACGGAATAAAGCTGCCCGTCGACCCATAGATAGCGTCCGTCGTCAAGAGTCCATCCCCGCCATCCTACCTCCGTCCATCTGCTCGGGTCGGCATCCTTGAGAATCTTCTTCAGGGAGTCGTCGACCATGACCGGAAAATATGATGCCATCTCTGCCGAATCCTTTATGTTCTTAAGAGGATAGGGGCGTTCCAACGGATAACTCACCTTCGAGGCGAACGTGGCGCGGTCGTTGGTTTCCACGGCCTTTATTATGTCAGGCACTGTGGCGGGGAGCGTGTCGTTGGTCTCCGTCATATCGGAAGAGATGTCCGAGGAGCGTTTTTCCTTTGAACATCCTCCGAGCGTGAGGCAGAGCAGTGTCAGGAAGGATAATATGATTGATGCTGAATTGTGCATGATTTGTGACGGATTTACTGATTGTATTTTTCTTATGACTCTTGTTTAAACAAATGTCCACGGATTTTGGCGTTGCCGTTGACAGAAAAACTTGATTCCATCTATTTGTCAAGGAATAAACAGCTTTTCAAATTCCTCCGTGCGGCGTCGTTTTATCTGCGCGTGCTCCTTTCCCCGGTAGCGGCAGTGGGATATGTAGCTGCTGCGTATGTCGCGGTTGCCGGCCTTGAGTTTCTTCACCACAGAAGATCGGTTTACCGCCCCGTGGCCTATGTTGTAGGCCAGGGCCGCGAGCAAAAGGGAGTCTTTTCCGTAGGAGCGGTAGATTCTGCACAGCTTGCGCAGGTCCTTGCGCAGCAGCGCGTCGGCCTCTTTTTCCGTCAGGGCCTTCTTGCGGCTGTATTTCTCGCCGGGAAGCACTTTATGTCCGTAGCCTACCAGCGGCCAGTGTCTGGGCTTGTGGAGAGTCTCGTATTTCTTTATTATCTCCACTGTCTGCTCAAACATATCGGTCTTCGGCGCTCCTTGCCGGGCGGCAGCCATAAGGGCCAGGGAAACAATGACTCCCGTTATGATTATAATGAATTTCCTCATGATAGTCTTGGATATATACCGGTGGCGCAGGGTCGGAACGCCCCGCGACACTGTCTTAGTATTAAGGCCGCAAGCTTGATATATGTTCACTCCGGAAGGCCCGAAACGCCTTCAGACGCACTTTTTTAATATTTGTTTGTTAATATTAAGACCGTATTGCATTGCGGAGGCAGTGATCCGGGGCATTCTGAAACGCCCGCGGACGCCGCGCAACAGGAATCGACAGATACCGACAGAAAATGCAGAGATATTATTACAGCGACAAGGGTTTCGTGGAGAGCGCCGACTGGAGCAAAGGCGACTGGATCGACGTGGAGTGTCCCGACGAGAGCGACCGGCGTTTCCTCATCGACAAGCTCGGTGTGCCTGAGATGTTCCTGGAATATCTCGGCGATATCGACGAGCGTCCGCGCATAGAGAGGGAGGGGGAATGGCAGATGGCAATCGTGCGCATACCCGTGGAAAGCGACGACAAGGGAGCCCCCTTCACGACTGTGCCTCTCGGAATCATCAGCAATCCCAGCGGAGTGCTCCTGACTCTGTGTTACCATCCCAACGCCATGATTCCTGATTTTGTCGACCATACCCGGAGAAAACAGATAAAGATAGAGCATCTGGCCAATTTCGTGCTGAGAATAATATATTCCACGGCGTTCTGGTATCTGAAATATCTGAAAATGCTCACCAATGACGTCACCGGGGCCGAAAAACACCTGGAGCGGAGCATCCGCAACGACGACCTCATATGGCTAATGCACCTTCAGCGCTCGCTCGTGTTTTTCAGCACCGGCATCAAGGGCAACATAACCCTGCTCGACAGGTTGCAGCGCATTTACGGCAACCAGATTGACCCCGAGCTGATGGAGGATGTGGAGATAGAGCTCAAGCAGGCCGACACCACGGTGGATATCTACACAGATATCCTCGAAGGGACCATGGATTCCTTTGCATCGATCATCTCCAACAATGTCAACGGCATAATGAAGCGTATGACAGGGCTTTCGATTATCCTTATGGTCCCCACGTTCATAGCAAGCCTTTATGGCATGAACGTCGACATCCTGATCGGAGGCAGCCGCTATGCCTTCTGGATAATACTTCTCCTGGCTTTCATTCTGACAGCTCTTGCTTTCCTGGTGCTGCGGCATATAAAGTGGGTGTGAGCCTTGCGGTCATACCGTATGTGGATGGGAACAGACTGGTCGCAGCAGGGCAACAACTATCACCGCGACATAACGCGCGACGAGCGCGGCAACATCACTTTTGCGGAGGTGTCAGTGCTGTATGAGGGCGAATATGACCCCACGGAGCGATTCAGTGTAGAATATGACGGCGACGGCGTCGCCAGGGCGGACGCTCGTCAAAAGCGCTGGTGAGATAAATCACACCGGAATATGAAAAATATGGACGGCCTCCTGCAAAGAGATGCGGGAGGCCGTCCTGTATTTTGTTTATCTGTCAGTCGGGTCGGCTGGCGCATTCGGTGGATATTCTTGTCAGCGCCACCTCTATCTTGCGTGCGAGCATGCCGTTGTCTTTCACAAAGTGGTAAAGCTCGATGGCCGGGGCAAGTTCCTTCTGCTGCTGGGCATCGGCCACGGAATGGTATGAGCCTATGAGACGAGCTATATTTCTCTCCACTTCCTCTATGGTCATACCCTTCTCCTCGGGTACGGAGTTTCTGATTCTCGCAATGGCGGTGTCGGAGAAGGAGAGCATCTGGTAGTTTGCCACGAAATCGAAGCAGTCGCTCAGGATGTCGGGCCATAGCGAGAGGTCGACACGCGACTGCAGGGAGTCGAGGCAGAGACTCGTGCGTGCGGCGCATTTCAACAGCCGTGTGGCCACCGGCATCCTTGAATGGTCGATCGGGAGTCCTGACGGTTTGTAGAGCTCATACATATCGCTGAATCTGAAGTCGGGATTGAAATCGGCTGTGTCCCCGCTGCGCTTTGCCTCCGGCGTGGAGATGGCGTAGCAATAGGCGAGGAAGATGTTCAGATTATGCATGACGGCCGGGATACTCTTCATCAGTTTCTCCTTCTCGCCGGCCTCATGCACCATCCTCTGCTTCTCTATCTCCGACTCCACGTCGATTTCGGATTTCATCGAGCCTACCGAGTTGAGGAAGAAGCCGAAGATGGAAAGCCCGCATACCACCTCCAGGGCTGTCACCGCCTGTGCCCATCCGTGGGCCGGCGTATAGTCGCCGAATCCGAGAGTAGTTATTGTCACGATGCTGTAGTAGAGCCAGGAACCGTAATCAGTGGTGGCTCCGTCGGGGATGCGGAACTGGGTGTCGGGCAGCCACCAGTATAAAAGGGCGAATATCGGAATCAGCACTAAATATGATAGAATCCAATACAGAGGCCTGACATTGGAGACAACATGGAAGAAATGTCGGAATTTTCTCGACAGATAGCTTGACATTGACATTTTGGTTATAAAATTTTTATCTATATAACTGCGTTTTACCCTTAAAAGATTGAAAAACTTTGCTTTTTTATCGGTTTTTTGAAAATAGGAAATGAATATGACGCATAAGATTAAAATAATTGCGGCTATTGCCGTATTGTCGGTTTGTCTGGCGCAGGGAGCCTGTGGGGCGCAGAGGGTGTCGCTCAACCGGGGCTGGCTGTTTCATCGCGGGGATGTTGCCGGCGCCGAGTCGCCCTCTTTCGATTCGTCGCATTGGGAGGTGGTCAACGTTCCGCATGATTATCAGATATCGCAGCCGTGGGTCGCTCCGGGCGACGACGAGAAAGCCGATGCCGACAACCCGGTGGCGAATGTGGCAAGTCGTCTGAGCTCGCGTGGATTCAAGGAGATGGGAAGCGGATGGTACAGGAAGACCCTTCATGCCGATGCGGAGTGGAAAGGCAAGAGGGTGCTTCTCGACTTCGGGGGGATTATGCTGGTGGGCGACGTGTATCTTAACGGAGAGAGGGTAGGGGGCACTGACTATGGCTACCTGGGGTTTGAGGTGGATGTCTCCGGCAAGCTGCGCTATGGCGAGGACAATGTAATCGCTGTCAGGGCCGACACCGGCAAGCCGGAAAACTCGAGATGGTATACGGGGGGCGGGCTTTACCGCGACGTGGATGTGGTGATTACCGACCCCGGGCTTTATTTCACACGCCATCCGCTGTACATAACCACGCCGGTGGCGGAAATGGATACAGCCACTGTCAATATCCAGGCTGAGGTGGCCAATATGGCGTTTGACACCGATTCGCTCCGCATACGCACCGTAATCAGGAGTCCCGGAGGAAAGATTGTCCATGATTCAACCAGGGCACACTGTTTCAACCGCAGGCAGAAGATAAAGGAGTATCAGGCCGACAGTCTGGTAATCGTCAATCCGGCTCTCTGGGACTGCGATAATCCGAATCTCTATACCGCGGAACTTACGCTGTATCGTCCGGACGGCTCGGTGGCCGACCAGGCGGCATCCAGATTCGGAATCCGGAAACTCGAGTATTCGCCGGAGTCAGGACTGAGACTGAATGGACGGAAGGTGCTTCTCAAAGGTATTGCAAACCATCATACGCTCGGGGCGCTCGGGGCCGCGGCTTATCCTGCCGCCATGGAGAAGAGGATACGTCTCCTGAAGGATTTCGGATTCAACCACATCCGCTGTTCCCATAATCCGTATAGCGAGTCTTTCATGGACTTGTGTGATGAGTATGGCATTCTTGTGGTGGATGAGATCTATGACAAATGGCTGACTCAGTATGCCGGAGGGCGCCGCGACTGGATGGAGCAATGGCCCAGGGACGTGCCGGAATGGGTGAGGCGCGACCGGAATCATCCCTGCGTGGTGATGTGGAGCCTCGGCAACGAGCTTCAGCTCCTCTGGGATATCCCGTATGCCGACTGGGGCGTGACTCCTTACAGGATGCAGAAGGCTCTGCTCGACCGTTATGACAGGACGCGCCCGGTGACGGTGGCCATGCATCCGCGTGGCCGCAGCGAGAAGACCGACTCACTGCCGGCGCCTCTGGCTCTGGAGACCGATGTGGCGTCCTACAACTACAGGTATATGTATTTCCCCGGCGACGGCAGGCGTTTTCCCTGGATGATGTTCTATCAGAGCGAGGCCAATACCTCCAATATGGGGCCTAACTATTTCGATATGGATCTCGACAAGGTGATCGGCCTGGCTTACTGGGGCATGATCGACTATCTCGGCGAGTCGGCAGGATGGCCGGCCAAGGGTTGGGAACAGGGTGTCTTCGACATATCTCTCGAGCCCAAGCCCAACGCATATTTTCTGAAAAGCTATTTCAAGGAGGATGAGCCTCTCGTCCATATAGCTGTCTACGAGGAGGAGGAACCGTATATATGGAATGACATACAGATGGGGGGCAGACGCCTTTCCGACCATTGGAATTATCCCGAGGGGGTGGTGCTGAAACTCTATACCTACACGAATGCCGACGAGGTGGAGCTACGGGTCAACGGAAAATCGCTCGGAAGGAGGAGAAACGACAGAAGTGACAGCCGGAAGCGAAACCGCGTGATGTGGGAGAATGTGCCGTATGAGGCCGGGATGGTTGAGGCGTTGGCTTTCAACGATGGCTCTGCCGAACCTGTGGCTTCGCACAGTGTAGAGACTTCCGGCAGCGCGGTTGGACTTGAAATTGAAGCTGACAATGCCGACTGGAGGGCCGACGGGGTAGATCTGCAGCATATACGTGTCGAGGCTGTCGATGCCAGGGGACGCCGTGATGTGGGAGCCTGTCAGTTGCTCACGTTCTCTGTTGAGGGTCCTGCCGAGATTGTGGGGGTCATCAACGGCGACAATCGAAGCGACGAGCTTATGAGCGGCAATACGCGCAGCCTTTATAACGGCACGGCGACGGTGATTCTTCGTTCGCTTCCTGAGCCGGGAAATGTTACGCTGAAAGTTTCTGCTCCAGGGTTTGAGGAGAAAATATTATCTTTGAAATCGCGTTAATTAAAAAAATTGCTTTAAATTGCTTTAATATGTTTGAGTTTCGTAAGATGTGCTTTTTGACGGTGGCGATTGCTTTTGCTGTCGGTGTGGCGGCTCAGGACAGGGCCGATGTGTTGGTGAGTTATGAGGAATCAGCCTTTGGCGGGAAACATGTCAATAAAATGAATCTGCTTGCGAATACGGGGCAGTCGAAGTATTTCAACGAGGTGAGCCTCTGGACCGACTCCCTGACGTCTACGCCTGAGGGGAAGGCGAAGCATGAGGAGATTATCAGGGCGAATTGTCTTGTAAGGGATCCGGAGGGATATGACTACTGGGACTTCACGAAGCCGATTGTCAAGAAAATCGATATGTATGTATTCAATAGCGTGGCCGACGGTGAGCTGACTGTTTATGACGAATGGGGCGAGGAGCCGATGTATTATACTGAGGATGCAGACGAGATGCAGTGGACTGTCGTTCCGGATTCCGTGTCGACGGTGCTCGGCTACGACTGCATTCTGGCCGAGAGCGACTATCACGGCAGAAAGTGGAGGGCGTGGTTCGCACCCGAGATTCCGCTTCCTTTCGGTCCGTGGAAGCTTCATGGTCTTCCGGGGCTTATATTGAAAGCGGATGCCGACGGTGGTTTCTCTTTCGTGGCAACTGGGCTGCAAACCACCGACCGTCTCATTACCCCGATGTATTCCGCCTCGGATTACAGCAGGACAGAGCGTAAGAAGGCGCAGGCTCAGCACGAGCATTACATCAACAACATGGAGGCGATGCTTAAGGCCGAGCACGAGGGTCTCGGGAAAATAACGTTCTCCGATGACGAAGGCAACCCCATCGACGCCCCGCGTTACGACGCCAAAAAGGAAAGCCTCGAACCGGATTACAAGGAGTGACCCCGGGGCGGACGTCCTCGTCCGCCAGCCTAATAATACGAGCTGTCCCAAATTTAGGGACAGCTCAGATAAAGCAATTATTTTGATGTACATAGCACATGACATTTTTTTGCGTCAAGTCTAAGCATTGATT
>DKYZ01000002.1 GCA_002493515.1 Porphyromonadaceae bacterium UBA7087
ACACACTCAATGAAACAGTATCCCTGCCGGGAGACAGAACCGTCTGAATCGGTCATTGTTATCCTGAGATCATACCAGCCGGAATAATCCGGACTTGAGACTTCTTTCAGAGAACCCTCATAGACATATCCGAACTCTTTCGTGAACCATTCCGGGCGCTCCTCCACGTCGAGCGGAGTCCAAGACTCGCGGCATACCGGCGAATATTCCACAATGACGTCGACCGGATCCGTCTCGAACCACCAGTGATGTTCAATCTCGGCACTTTTTTTCTGGTTGAAATCGGCGGCTGCGAAGCGTAATACTCCGTCAGAGGCGTTTTTGAAACGGTCCGTCACTTTTCCTTCCGTATCGCGGAATTGAACAATCTGTAGCGCCGGAGGATTGATGTCCTCTTCCGGATTGAAATACAATGTCATTCTCGTGCGTCCCTCGATACCGTCCACGTCCAGTCCCGACAGGGAGGCCGTGAACTCAGTGACTCCGCCCTCAATCTCTTTTTCGGCGGTCTGCACCGATGTCAGGTTTCCAAGCTGCCATTCGCCGAGACGGCCTACCGGCAGACAGTCAAGATACCAATATTCCTTTTCGTCATCCCAGTTAAAAGCCTCGCGGGAGTCCGCAATCAGTGAAGGCTGTGTACCCATAGGCAGAAGGTCCGTGTCTCCGGCGGCATGCGAGAACGCAGGATGTCCATTCCACGGCGCATATTTGCTGTCCAGGCTTTCATAAAGCTTGAAGTCATCAATCAGCTGCACATACTCCTTGACAGGATTTCCGCTTTCATCGAAAGCGAAAGGCTGCGCGGGGGAGGGATAGCTGTGAATCCATACCTCTTCCGTGTCAGGATCCTTTTCCTCCACACCCCAGTCGGCGTATGACATGTGGACTCTTATTTTGTATAATGCCTGACCGTTTGTGATTCCTGCCACCTGTATATTTCCGGAAGGAGCGGCAAGCTCATATCCCGGGAAACTGACGCCGTTGACGAAGGTCTCCGTCGTATGCAGACTCCATGCAGGGGCATACACCTCAGGATTATTGTCGCGAGCCTTCAGCGAGGGGGCGAATTCTTCGGTGAATGCGGGAGAATAAGTCTGTTCGTACTCCCCGTCGGCCGAACATTGCAGACCGGATACGGGTCTCATGGATGTCACATAAAACCCATCGTCCGCAGTCATGACGTTGTACTGATGAAGACAGATGTCCTCACTCACATCATTTATCCTGATGTCAAGGTGACGCGCCAGGTCAAAACACGTTCCGCCGCGCTCATCGACCACTTGAAAATCTCCCATGCCTTGCCTTTCATAGACAAAGCCGGCAAAACCGCTGGAAATCAAATTGGAAATAACCATTTTCGAGATATTCCCCTCGATTTTATCGAAATAGTCATCCGGGCCATCCTCGGGGACACGAATTCCAGGCAACTCCGGCTTCGATCCGTCCGGGGTGACGGAATTGCATGTGAGTACGTTTCTGGCATCCTCGGCCTTCAGCTCTATCTCCATGTCAGCCTTCAGCTCAATCTCCTTGACAATCCATGCAAACCCCTCTATACCCAGAACTATGTTCTCGTTAAGTATAGGAAATTCACAGAATACCACATACCGGCCTTCCGGCAAGGTCAATGTGGCCTCATCGGGCAGCCCGGGGTCGTCGCCGGTAAAATATCCTTGATAGAAATCCTTTCCAGCTACACGAAACATACTCCAAGAGTCATATTTCGACGGGTCGTATACAAGTTTTACTGTAAGTGAGTGTTGCGCACCTCTCGTGTGGACGGCCCGGTTCTGCGGGGCAAATGTCTCGGTCTTGAACAGAGGCGACGCCGATCCCGGCATTATCTTGCCTACATGCGTTTCCAGATGCTTCTGCGCGATGCCGCCGCATACGGCGACGCTCAGCAGCAGAAAAGTTACGAGTTTCTTCATTATAAATTTTATTGCAGCTCTGCCCGGAAGCCAGATTTGAACACGCCGGAGGAGGGCGCCCTCCGGATAATCGATTACATCGCAAAATTAGTCTGTTCCTGACTCTCAGGGCTTCTTTTTTATACGTATAGAAACTGGTATCAGTCATTCTACGTACCCCCATATCACACTTAGGACAAACGAATCCATTGTATAGAAGCGAGTTAACGCGACTATAAAAATAGAGTTAATTTAGCGCGTAAGTGTTTCGCGACGCTTGTATTTGTCGTGATAAAATTGTAACTTTGCCGTGTATGAGGAATTTTGCAACAAGAATTTTTATTTTTTTCATATTGGCCGCCTCGGTGGCCATGACGATTTACGGACAGGATAAGACATTCCACTCCATGCGCGCGCGCTGGTATCGCGACAAGGCTGATGACGCACGTCTGCCTCTTCGGGTCAGAATCAACCACCTCGACAGCCTCATCTCAATCACGGAAGGCCCGGAACGGTTCGCAATGCTCCACAATAAGGTGAACTTGCTGTATGACCTCGGTGATTACGACAGGGCACGTGCCCTTTGTGACAGCGTGGTGCCATTGCTCCCGGCAGACTCCCTGGAGCGTCGGCTCAATATGCAATGGTCACGCGCACTCATGGCTTTCATACTTTGCGATTACTCTAAAGCCCTTGAGACTGCATACGGCATTCTGCAGACGGCAAAGCCGGACTCTCTGAGATATGTTGACTCACGTGCCTGCACCGTCCTTGTTGACTTCTTCATGGAAATGGGAAATATCAGACTGACCCGCAAATACCAGGATATGGCTTCGGAAATCCTCGGCAAGATCCCGCTTTCCGCCAATTTCCGGAAAAAAGAAAGAGAGAGACTCGACGGTGTGTTCAAACAAATGTATGCCAACATCTATATCACGACTAACTGTCTTGACTCCGCCTATTCCGAAATAATGGCTGTTGAAAGAGGCGTGAAAGATGATGTAGGAAAGATGACCCAACTGATATACCTCGGCGAGATCGCGAGAAAATACGGAAAGACGGACATGGCCCTCGAGTATTACACCAAAGCGTTGAATATGGAGATTGACAATTTCAACCGTTGCTTCGCGCTACTTGGATATATGGAGCTGCTTCTTGAAAAAGGCGACGCCGATGGCGCGGCTGCCGCACTCGACACCTGGAGGGAGGTGGCGGCAAAGATAAAGGGGTCTCCGCTGGAACCCGACTTTCTGGCATGGAAGGCGGATTTCCACAGATTTAAAGGAAATCATGAGGAAGAGGCACTGATACTTAGGCGCATCCTGGAACTGAACGATTCGCTCGAGTCCTACACCAGGACTGCATTGACAGACGAGATAGACAAACGCTACGAGAACATAAGCTCGGAGAAGGAGGCACACCGCGCAAATATTGTCAGCCGTCACAAGACCTGGATAATCACCGGACTTGGATTTCTTAGTATTGCCCTATTGATTTTGGCTATATTCTTCCTGATGCAACGCAGGAAAGAATCGCGACGAACTAAGGAAGCCGAGAATATGCTGGACGACATAAAGAAGAAGCATAGCGACGAGGTGCGAGACACGGAGGAATCTCTGGAGGGCCGGAACCGGGAGCTGTCAGCTATGACTATGCTTATGTCGCGGCTTAACGAGGCTCTTAACAGAATACAGATGGTCTCCGATGACACGAGCATCCCCGCCGAGGAAAGACTGGTCACGGTCAAATCCACTCTGCGTACGCTTGAGAGAGAGGGGAATGTGTGGGAGATGTTCAGACTCTATTTCGAAAAAGTGAACCAGTCATTCTTCAATCGCCTTTACCGTCTCTGTCCTACATTGACCAATGCCGAGATACGTATGTGTGCCTTCATCCTAATGAATCTGACAACAAAAGAGACGGCAATTCTTACCAACAGATCTGCCCGCACAGTTGAGACAATAAAGCACAACCTGAGGAAAAAGCTCGGCATCACAGGCTCTTCCGAAGCTTTCATGCGCAAAATATCATCCGTCTCGGAGTCGGAGTTTCTGATTCTGGAACAGGAAGCCGGGCACAGGCACATAAAACCTGTGAACTGAGAGACAGAAAAGGCGAAACACATATTCTGACAATACTCTACTATGATTCAGACTACAGCAGACCATGCGTTTTTATTGATTCAAATTGCGAGGTTGCTTTATTTTAACTAACTTTGTCATGTCCAAGCTCGTTGTCGTTGGAAGAGACTTAAAAACGCATATGACGCAGACCATAGACATCTCGAAAAATAAAAACCTTCAGTCATGATTATAGGATATGACGCAAAGAGAGCCGTAGGCAATATGACAGGGCTCGGCAATTACTCCCGTCTTGTGACGGAAAGCATAGCCGAGCGGCATCCCGCATGGCGCCTGCTGCTGTATACTCCCAGGCTCAAGGACAATCCACGCCTCAGCCATCTTAAGGATTGCCATAATGTGGAGTTCCGCCTCCCTCCTCCGCAAGGCTTTTCCGGCTCGCTGTGGCGGTCGTGGGGACTGAGCAACAATCTCGCGGCCGACCGGGTCGACATCTACCACGGGCTTAGCAACGAGCTGCCCCTCAACATCCGCAGCGCGGGAGTCCCCTCTGTAGTGACTGTCCATGACGTAATCTACCGCAGGCTTCCGCATTGCTACTCCGCAATAGACCGTCTGCTATATGACTTCAAGTACGGGCGGTCTTGCCGCAATGCCGACCGCATAATCGCAGTCAGCCGACGCACCAAAGACGACATCATCCATTACTACGGCATCGACCCCGAAAAGATAGACGTCATATACCAGGGCTGCGACGATTCATTCAAAAAAATTCTCGCGCCGGAATTTCTGGAACAGACCCGGCTCCGCCTCGGTCTTCCCGAGCGCTACCTGCTGCAGGTGGGGACCATCGAGCGCCGCAAGAACCTGGAGCTTTCCGTCAGGGCACTTTCCGCAATCAAGGATAAGGAGATACATCTCGTGGCCGTAGGCAAAGACAGAGGCTATCTGGGATATCTTCAGAAAATATCCGAGGAATTAGGAGTCAAAGCCAGAATCATATACCGCCACGACATAACATTCGCCGACCTTCCCGCCGTCTGTCAGAAAGCCCGGGCCATTTTATATCCATCGCGATACGAAGGATTCGGAATCCCTGTGATCGAGGGGCTCGAAAGCATGCGTCCCGTAATAACCGCCACCGGATCATGTCTTGAGGAAGCCGGCGGGGATGCCGCCTATTACGTGAATCCCGACGACCCGCGCCAGCTCGCGGCGACAATCGACTCAGTCCTGTCGGAAATCAAGGAGGGAGAATCCATACCGCAGAGAGTGATGGCCGGGAAGAGATATGCATCCAAATTCGACAATGCCACAATGGCTGAAAACATCGCCAAGGCTTACGAAAAGACCATAGACATCTGGCGTTCGCGGCAGTGAGGGCATCTTCCGGAATGCCATAGAATGGGGGATGTAGATAAATATTTCCCCCATTTTTGCTTTTTTTTGAAATTCCATAATGCAAATTTTCCTTAAAATAGTTAACTTTACACCCCCTAAAGGATTATCCTTTCCTCCCTGACAATGCAAACCGCTATCTATCATATACCTGCCTTGCTTCCGGAAGCCCTGGCAGCACTCAATATAAAGCCCGACGGCACTTACATCGACGCCACTTTCGGTGGCGGCGGACATTCACGCGCAATTCTGAACAGCCTCGGCCCCGAAGGGCGGCTGCTCGGCTTCGACAGAGACTCCGACGCCATGGCAAACGCCATCGACGACCCCCGGTTTACTTTCGTACATTCCAATTTCCGATACATACGCAATTTCGCAAGATACCACAGTCTTGACCGGGTTGACGGAATCCTCGCCGACCTCGGAGTGTCGTTCCATCATTTCGACACAGCCGAGCGTGGATTCTCTTTCCGCACGGAAGCTCCGCTCGACATGCGGATGAACACCGGCGCCGAGCTAACAGCAGCCAGTATCGTCGAGAAGTATGACCGCGACGCCCTGACTGCGCTCTTCCGCCTCTACACCGACCTCAAGAAACCCTCCTCAATCGCCGACGCGATTGTCTCTGCCCGTGAGAAGGCGCCTCTGGCCACTACCCTCGACCTCGTCAAGGCAGTGGCTCCGGCTATCAATCCCCGGCAGGAAAAGAAAGACCTGGCGCAGGTGTTCCAGGCGCTCAGAATCGAGACAAACGGCGAAATGGACGACCTGAGGGCATTTCTCGATGCCACAAGGAGCGTCCTGCGTCCCGGAGGCAGGCTGGCGGTCCTCACCTATCATTCGATTGAAGACCGCATTGTAAAAAACTTCATGCGTTCAGGAAACGCCGACGGAAACGTGGAGAAAGATTTCTTCGGCAATATCCTCACTCCCTGGAAGACCCTCACGAAGAAACCCATAGAGCCCTCCGCGGATGAAATAGAGGCCAATCCACGCTCACGGAGCGCCAAACTGCGTGTGGTGGAACTCCTGGAATCAGAATAATCTCTCTTATCATGCCTAACATTAAAAAAAACCGAAAAAAAAAAAACCCGGCAAACAACGAAGAGAAGAAAAGAAAACAGACTCCCTCCTGGCTCGTCGATTTCCGATACGGACGGTCGCTGAGCGTCGACTTCTTCAGGAAAAACGCCTGGTTCTTCATGGTTTTCGTAGTGGCCATGCTCTCGCTCATAGGCCTGCGGTATAAAAACAAGACCAAGATGATGGAAATCAAGAAGCTTAACATAGAGCTCAAGCAGGCTGAAAGCTCCAAGCTTCAGGAAAAGGCCGCATATATGTCGCTGATCCGGGAATCAGAGATGAAAAGGCTTGTCGAGGACAAGGGGCTCGGACTTCAGTTTCAGGAGCAGCCCCCCTATGAGGTGGATATGGAATAATCCGCCACGATATGTCACGTTTTTTCAAGTATAGAATGACAACATGAGTCACAACAACAACAAAAGCAACATAATCTGGCGCTACACCATCATAACGATAATATTCTTCGTATTCGCTATGGCAGTCGTGGTGAAGTTGTTCAACACGACGGTGATAGATGCCAGCGAATGGAACCGGCGTGCACGCAGCGAGCTCTCCAAAGTGACAATAATCAAGCCCGAGAGGGGCAACATTCTTGCCGACAACGGCAATATACTGGCTTGCAACCTCAAGGTGTTTGACATAAAGGTAGACCTTCGCCATCAGAAGGTGGCGAAGCTGAAACCCATACCCTGGGAGAAGGTAGACTCCCTCGCCGACTCCCTCGACTATTATTATCCGAGGGTGAAAAACCTCAACCAGCATCCCGACACTTTCAAGAAATATTCCTGGCACACCAAGCTGAAGAAAGAGCTGGAGACCGCCCCCGCCAAACGCACAAGGGCGCTGCGCATCGCGAAAAAGAAGACTATCGACGACTTCGAGAGGATCCGTAAATTCCCCTTATTCAAGGATTTCAAGGGCAACGGATTCAGAAATCCCGTCTACAAGGAGGAGAAGAACATCAGGATATATCCTTACGGAAAAATGGCATACCGAAGCATCGGGCGTGTGAACGAAAGCCAGGAGACAGGGGAATTCCACGGATATTCCGGCCTGGAGAAGGACCTCGACTCCCTGCTTTACGGCAAACCGGGACGCGCCAAGAAGGTGGCCCTGACGCGCGGCATAACCAACTGGGTCGACAAGGCTCCCGTCAGAGGGTTCGACATTCACACCACCATAGACATCGACCTCCAGGACATGCTGGAGGAGCAGCTCCTGAACGTCTGCTCGGAGGTGAACGCCGAATGGGGCACCGCCATCCTCATGGAAGTAGCCACCGGCGAGATAAAGGCCATCTCCAATATCGAGCTTCTCGACAACGGCACCTACGGCGAGGCGCTCAACCGCGCCGTGCTTCCCTTTGAGCCGGGATCCGTGATGAAGCCCATTTCCCTGATGATCGCCTTTGAGGACGGCCTGGTGAAAAATGTCACAGACATGGTGGACTGCAGCCCGTTCCAACGCACATCGGATCCCCACGGCAGCGGCCCCAAGACGATGAAGCAGGTGATCGAGCAGTCGTCAAACACCGGAATCGCACGCGTGATATTCCGTGGATACGCCAGCAATCCAGCCAGCTTCCATGACCGCCTTGAGTCGATCGGATTTTTCGAGCCCATGCATTCCGGAATAGCCGGAGAGTGTGTGCCACGCATAAGGAAACTTGTCGACAGGGATTCACGGGGCAACAACATCACCATGACCGCACGCCATCTCGACCTCGCCCGCCAGGCTTATGGATACAACACAGAGATTCCGCCCCTCTACACCTTGTCAATCTACAATGCCATAGCCAACGACGGCCGCTACGTGCGCCCTCACCTGGTGAGATCGCTTATCGACGAGAACGGAAGGGACAGCGTCCTTCCCATAAGATATATCCGCGACAGCATATGCTCCCCGGCCACGGCACGCAAAGTCAGGGAGTGTATCAGGGAAGTGGTATGGGGCGAGCACGGCACCGCCCGCATGGTGCGCGACGACAGAGTGACCGTGGTCGGAAAGACCGGCACGGCATACCCCGTTGAGCACGGCGTCTACAACACGGCTAAGCGCCGGTACGCCTTCGCGGGATTCTTCCCCTACGACAAGCCGAAATACTCCTGCATGGCCCTGGTGCTCGCGCCTGCCGGAACGAGCGCGAACCGCACGTCAGGACAGGTGGTGAAGAACATGGCAATCAAGATGTTCGCACGGGGTATGCTCGACAACATATCGACCTTCACCGCCACAAGAAACGCCTCGACTCCCGTCATGGCGGCCTCCCTCGGCTCCTCGCCGAAAACCCTCTACCAGGCCCTGGGCATCAACGGCTCGAAAAGAATAGCCGCCGAGAAACCCGCAGACGCGCCTCTGGTGCCCGACGTCAGGGGATACAGCGCTCGGGAGGCCATAAGAATCCTGGAGCAGCGCGGAATAGACGTCAGCATATCAGGACAGGGGCGTGTGGTGGCACAATCGATCCCGAAGGGGACGCCCGTGACCAGGAATATGAAAATCAAACTCATTCTGAAAGTATAGGCAGTCTTGCCTCTAAATAAACAGTAAACAGATTAAACTGAATCCACATATGGCAACGACAGAAAAATTATCGAGACTCCTCAAGGAAATCGATGTTGTTGAAATCATCGGAGAGACCGATAAGAACATAACTAGCCTCCAGAGCGACTCACGCAAAGCGGAAAAAGACGGCCTTTTCGTGGCCGTAAAAGGAGTCACGACCGACGGCCATAAATATATACCCGTCGTGGCGAGCGCCCACGTAGGGGCAATAGTATGCGAAAGGATGCCTGCCTCTTTTGTCAAAGGCGTCACCTATATCCGTGTGGCAGACTCCGCCGAAGCCCTCGGAAGGCTTGCCTCAGCCTGGTACGGGCATCCCTCGTCAAAACTGAAACTCGTAGGCGTCACCGGCACCAACGGAAAGACAACCACGGCTACGCTTCTCTATGAGATGGCCAAACTGGAGGGTTTCAAGGCCGGCCTGCTGTCTACGGTCTGCAATTACATATGCGACCAGGCGTATCCGACCACCCACACCACGCCCGACCCCCTTACCCTCAACGAACTGCTGTCACAGATGGTGGAGCAGGGATGCGAATATGCCTTTATGGAGGTATCGAGCCATGCGGCGGTGCAGCGTCGCATCGCCGGACTGATTTTCGCAGGCGCCATATTCACCAATCTCACACGCGACCATCTTGATTACCACGGCACTGTCGAGAACTACATGAAAGCGAAGAAAATGTTCTTCGACATGCTCCCGGCCGATGCATTCGCCCTTGTCAACGCCGACGACAAGGCCGGGGCATACATGGTGCAGAACACGAAGGCAAAAGTCTACACATATTCACTGCGCACGGACGCCGACTTCCGCGGACGTGTCCTCGAGACACGCCTGGACGGCACCCTGATGATGCTCAACGGCCGCGAGGTGGAGGTGCGTTTCACAGGGCGCTTCAATGCCTACAACCTCACCGACGTCTACGGAGCCTCCATCCTGAGCGGATTCAATCCGGAGGAGGTGATTGTCAACATGAGCCGCCTTGTCCCCGTGGCAGGCCGCTTCCAGCCGTTCCTGTCGAAAAAGGGATATGCCGCGATTGTCGACTATGCGCATACCCCCGACGCCCTGGTGAATGTGCTCGACACTATCCGTGAGATTGTCGGGCCCGACGGAGAGATAATCACCGTGGTGGGGGCCGGAGGCAACCGCGACCACGGCAAACGGCCCATGATGGCCCAGGAGGCCGCCTGCCGCTCGGACCTGCTGATCCTGACCTCCGACAACCCGCGCGACGAGGAACCGGAACAGATTATCGCCGACATGAAGGCCGGACTCAACGCTGACGAGCTCCGCAGGACCGTCTGCATCACCGACCGCCGCGAGGCAATCCGTGAGGCCATGAGGCGCGCAAAGCCCGGAAATGTAGTGCTTGTAGCAGGCAAGGGCCACGAGACGTATCAGGAGGTGGGAGGAGTGCGCCATCATTTCGACGACCGCGAGGAGGTTGCCGCCGCAATCAGCGACAACGAATGAGCATGCCGACATCACCTAAACTTAAAACTTAAAACCATTCCTGCGAATAATGATATATTCGTTGTTTCAAAATATCGACGGGATAGACTTCCCGGGATCCCATCTGATGGGATACATATCGTTCCGTGCCGGAACCGCCTTCACCCTCGCGATGCTGATAGCCCTGATATTCGGACGCGACATAATCCACCGCCTGCAGAGGATGCAGGTGGGCGAGGTGGTGAGGAATCTCGGGCTGGAGGGGCAGATGAAAAAAACGGGCACCCCGACAATGGGAGGTGTGATCATCATCCTTTCCATCCTCGTGCCGTGCCTGTTGCTCGGCAATCTGGCCAACATCTACATGATCCTCATGCTTGTGGCCACTCTCTGGATGGGAGCAATAGGCTTCCTCGACGACTACAGGAAACTGAAATACCACAACAAGGACGGCCTGAAGGGGAAATACAAGATCATCGGACAGGTAGGCCTCGGCCTGCTGGTGGGAATCACCATGTGGCTGTCGCCCTCGATCAAGATGAGCGAGAATATCGAGGTGGAAAACACCACAAGCCATGAGACGGAGATCGTATACAAGCCCCAGCTTGTGAAGTCTCCCCAGACCACCATCCCTTTCGTGAAGAACAACAACTTCAACTACGAATGGCTGACGGGATGGATAGAAGACAGCCATGCGGCAAACACAATGGGATGGATTGTATTCGTCTTCGTGGTGATTGTGGCTGTGGCCGCAGTCAGTAACGGGGCCAACCTCACCGACGGGCTCGACGGCCTGTGTGCCGGGACATCGGCCATCATCGGCGTGGCGCTGGCAATCATGGCCTATCTCGGCGGCCACGTCGTCTATTCGGGGTATCTCAACATCATGTATATCCCGGGGTCGGAGGAGATGGTGGTCTATGCCGGAGCATTCATAGGGGCTCTGGTGGGATTCCTGTGGTATAACGCGTTCCCCGCCCAGGTATTCATGGGCGACACCGGAAGCCTTACCCTGGGAGGAATCCTCGCCGTCTTCGCAATCCTCATACGCAAGGAGCTGCTCATACCCCTGCTGTGTCTGATTTTCTTCCTTGAAGACCTCAGCGTGATGCTTCAGGTAGGCTATTTCAAATACACCCGGCGAAAATACGGGGAGGGACGACGCATTTTCAAGATGACGCCGCTTCACCATCATTTCCAGAAGGCGGGAGACCCGTCGCTCAAATGCCTCGTCAACATTCCCTCGCATCCCATACCGGAATCGAAGATTGTGGTTCGTTTCTGGATTGCCGGAATCCTGCTTGCGGCCCTCACGTTCGTGACCCTCAAGATCAGATAATCCGGAGCAACAATACGATAGATTATTAAGAAACATACATCAATAAATAAAGGCAGACGCCACAACGAAATCTGCCATCTACAGAAAATTATAATACTCCCCGATTTTCA
>DKYZ01000131.1 GCA_002493515.1 Porphyromonadaceae bacterium UBA7087
TCGAAAAACGGGGAGTACTATAGCTCATCATCTGTTTCTCTTTACAAAGTTAGTTGCAAATTCTCCAGAATAGTTCCCGGCAGCGGTGAAAAACACGAAAAAAAATCGAATTAAATAAAACTAACGCCCCTTAAAAATTCCCAAATTGGGTCTCTCATTTTCGATTTATCCAACTAATTAGTACACCATCAGTACACCACTAAATTTATAAGTATCTGATATTTCATATAGTTATCTCTCATAACGGAAGATAAGCGTATGATCCTGAGGCACCGAAACTATATCCTTTCGCTCCGATTTCTTTTGTGGTCGTACTGTATATATCATTGAATGATGTCTGGATAAGATGATATTTTCCCTCATTCCCGTCATACTGGTCGGCGTATTCAGGATATAAGCCATCCTCAAAGAAATATGTTGGCGAATAAGCCCAGAAAGTACGTCTGCCTTCGTTTGCATTTGCAAGCTCACCATAGTTCCATCCGGGTTGAGTAAGAGTGGCAAACGCAGTATTGGCCTCCGCATAACTCATGTTCGTTACTTGCGTTACGGATGTCGGATTGTTCTTTTGCGTATTACGGAAGTTTTTCAGTACGAAAGTTTTCTGCTCCTCGTTGTTGAAACCCCATGCAAGTTCCTCGAAGTCGAGCTTGTAGGAGGTCTGACCGTCAGGACTGGTCACTTCTTGCATGTTGTCTGTAATTTCTGTCTGAGCACCGTTCGTGAGATTTCTGGAGACTGTGACTTTAGCTACAGCACGCTCTACGTAAATCGTGATAGTGTCAGTTCCTTTTTGAGCATCTTCTTCTGTCTCATAGAGAGTTGCCGGGGGGATAGGTGTTGCCACCACAGGAGCATTTGCACCATCAACATAGTATACCGAGTTGGTCATGAGGAAACCGTTTGTATTGGTTCCATCAAATTTAGCAGGAAGAATTTCTGCCAATGTCCGGTAGTTTGCCTGGATAGCGTTTAAATCCCCTTTTACATTCTCAGCAGATTTGGTTGTTGGATTGACATATGCCACAACATATGCGGGAATTTTTGCAGCCTCCTGGAGGGTGATAGGCACAATAATGTTTACCAGAGCTTCGATATTGCCTCCTACGGGAGTGGTAAGTGTCTGTTGCCCCATAGTCTTATGAGCAACATATTCTCCCTCGGCATTGTAGAACACAAAGAGAATGTCTTTTACTTCATTCTCATCTGTAGTTCCGTCGGTGTAGTTGGTTCCGTCTGTGTTTTCACCTTTTCCCGGTTCGTCAGCGGTACGTGTGCCCGAACCGGGATTCGCAAGCGCGACACGCATGTAGAATTTTGTTCCGGCCTCCAGCACGGTGTCTGGATTATCCGGAGTCAGATCGGAGCTACAGCCAGTCAAGGCTATACCGGATGCGAGCATCAGGCCGGCTCCAAGTAAAAACTTTAGATCCATAGATGAAATTTTTAATTGTTAGGTACTTTTTTTTTCTTATTTCTGTTTGTTTTCGGAGCACAGCTCCGGGCGTATACGGCTCCGCATCACTCAAGAAGGGATATCGCTTCGTCGGCCTCGCGGGACAGGTCGCGCACGGCGGTCATCCCTTTGAGCGACTCGAAGAGGGCGCGGGCCGAGGCAGTGTCGCCCTGCTTTGCGGCGAGCACGCCGCGCAGGTAGACGGCCTCCGGACTGTCACCGGCCTTTGCCAGATAGTTGGCTGCCTTGGTCAGGTTGCCGTATTTCAGGGCCGTTGACGCTGCATTGACGTTGGCCGTCTCGTTGTCGGGATAGAGGCGCACGGCCACCTCGAACACCTCGCGGTAGTCATCGCTGCCCGGTTCGAGGCTGTTGGCGTATCTGTAAAGCTCATAGAGAGATAGCTTCGACGGGTTGGTGCGCATCACCTCCGCGATCTCGGCAACATCGGCATAAGGACGGATGGTGTAGTCGATGCGGTAGTCGCTGCGGCGCAGCGCGGGGAAGACGTTCTTCAGCAGATAGCCGTATCCTTCCGGGTAGCGGTGCTGAATCTCATATTCTTTCACGTCCGGCTTCAGGTCGCCCTTGGCGAGCCTCAGGATCGGGGCGCTCCAGCTCTCGCCGGGATTGGCCTCAAGCCACCGGCAGAGCCCTTCCCAGTTCTCCGCTGTCCAGGCGGTGGTCATCAGCGACTCCGGGAAGGAGTAGAGGCGGCGCACATACTCGGCGAGCGACTTCGTGCGCTCGCGGGCGAGACGCTCGTTGTTGCCGTAAGGGCCCTCCGGCGAGGCGAAACCCTCGATGGATATGGAGGCGATGGTCGCGTCGCGGTCGCTCTTCACAATATTGATGGTGTTCTTTATCGAGTCAAGCTCGCTGCCGTTGCTGCGGTAGAGAGGCTCGATGGCATATCTGTTGACAGGGAACTCGATATATGCGGATTTCTTCACGGAGCGGTGTTTCACCTCCTCCTCGGCAGCCATGAGCACGACAGCCTCCGGGTTGAAGCCCTTCGGGCGGAAGTCGAATCGGGCGAGGTCGCGTTTACCTTCGGACACTTCGGCGTCGGCACATCCGGTCTCGCGTGTGGTCAGCGACAGGTCGGCAGACTTCATCCAATCCTCGTAGTCGATTGTGGCGGAATAGGGGAAACGGGCATCCTTGCCGCTGCGGTGCAGCTGCATGGTGGTCTCGCGACGCCGGTCGAGGATATACTTGCTGCGTCCGCAGATAGCGAACGGAGGCAGCGTGAGCGAGCGGGAGCCGGAGGAGATTACGGGAGTGACGGTGATCTGACCGCATGAGCCCACCTCCATATGGCGCGCGTCGACCACCATTGAGACGAGGAGATGGTTTTCCGAACGCTCGTAGCTCAGGGAGTCTACGGTCAGTCCTGCCGGGACGTCGGCCGACGCCGCGGGCACCGATGCCGCCGTCAATAATATGGTGTATAGCAGTTTGTTCATGATGCGGGGTGTTTAGAAAACATACGCTTGAGAATACTGTCAGTTCCAACACTCTAAGAGCAGCCAAAGCCGGTCCGAGAGCGGTTACAACAGCTCTTGTCGTAGGAAAATACAGGGTGCTTGACAGCGACAACAACGAGGTGGAATACGACAATCTCTATATCCGCCGTAATATACCCGCTAACAGCAACACCTTGTATGTCGGTAACGATTTCATGATGCAGAGCTTCCTCGCAACCCAGACTGTCACGGACGGTGTCATCTTCAAGGACAATGGAGAAAACGCTTCTCCGAGATACACACCTGTTTCCTGGGCTGCCGGCAATATGGAAACTATCAAGAATGATTTCGAGATTGTTCATCCCGACAGAAGCATCACCGGTCCTTATACTGCAAGCCGTTACATCACGCTGCAATTAAAAGCATCCGCAAACTTGAAAGTGAATGATGCGCCTGCATACTATTATCTTGATGCCAACGGTCTCATGACGGCTGTAACACCTGATAATATTGCTGCTGTCAACGTCCGTCTCTATCAGTTCTTCAACGCCAAACTCGGCGCAGTTGAGGAGTTCGCCGGCGGCTATGCATATTTCGCAGTCCCCGTCCGTCACCTCTGGGGCAGAGAGCTCAAAGGCTTTGAGGATCCGAACGCTCCTGAAAATGGATTTACATTAGGTCAGTATGGTATCGTCCGCAATCATGTTTACAACATCAATGTACAGGCCATCAGCGGCATCGGTACCGGTCTCAGCGATCCCGAGGATCCCATCGTGGTTCCGGTCAAGGACAAGCAATATTTTGTCAAGACTCAGATCCGCGTCCAGAAGTGGAGAATCGTTCCGCAGCAGGACGTAGTCCTGAAATAATCAGCAAATCATATCATTTAAAGACTCCCGGGGTTCCGACCCCGGGGTCTTCCCAAGGGGAAGAAGGCGTGAGACCCTTCTTCCCCACAAATAAAAACAGAACGTGAATATGAGACATAACTATTCAGCCATACCCGGATTTTGCCTCGCCTCGGCCATCGCAGCCTCTGGTCTGGCTTCATGCGACGCTATTTACGACGACCTCCCGGAATGCCGCACCGAGCACCGCATGGCTTTCAAATATGATTACAACATGAAGTTTGCCAACGCCTTCCCTACAGAAGTGAGCTCTGTGGATGTATGGGCATTCGACAAAGAAGGGAAGCCCGTTTGGAAAACGTCGCAAAGCGGTGATGCCCTTAAAGATAAGGATTTTTTCATAGATCTTCCTCTGCAACCCGGCACCTATGACTTTGTGGCATGGGGTGGACTGAAAGAAAACAAACCTTTCTTATTAAAATCAGATTCACCTGCCGCCATGACTGATCTCTCTGTTGACCTCCTGCTGAAAGGAGGCTATCGTGCCGACGAGACTCCCCTGCTTTTCAGCAACGAGAAATTCAGCGGACTGTATCACGCCATGGCCAAAGATGTAGAGATCACGTACAATCCTGCCGCAAACGAAACGCAGACAGTGACCCTCGACTTCGTCAAGGACACCAAATATGTGAAGGTTCTGCTCCAGAACATCGACGGAACTGAAATGAGGAAGAATGACTTCTCCTTCTACATCACCGCCGACAACTCTCAGCTCTCTTACGCCAATGACGTTGTGAACGGCACACCAGAATTCCGCTATGAGCCGTGGCTTGTGACGCAAGGTGAAACAGAGACTCCCGCCACCGGAGATGCCACGGTTACAACAGTCAGCTCAGTACTTGCCGAGCTGTCGACCTCACGGCTGATGGCCGATTCAAAGTCGCGCCTGGTAGTGGTAAGGAATTCAGATGATGCCAAGATAATCAGCATACCATTTGTGGAGTATCTTCTACTCGTCAAGGGTAATTACCGTCCAATGCCGAGCCAGGAATATCTTGACCGTCAGGATGAGTACTCTCTGACATTCTTCATCGACAAGGACAAGAACTGGTACTCAAAAATTGGCATCTATATCAACTCCTGGCATGTCGTGCCCCAGCAGGACACACCACTTAACTGAACCCCATTCAAACGGAACAACAGACGAAGATGAATAGAACAACGACATACAGACGCCGGTTTTCGGACAGCATCCTATGGTTTTCCGCACTTCTTATGTCGGGTGCTACCACAGGGTGTGTCACGGAGAACGGAGACTGTCCCGACAATAAGGATTCTGACGATATCAGTGTCAGTCTCCGAATAGAGGGAGGCCTGCCGTCTGCGACGAGAGCCGACTTCACCGAGGAAGAGGGAACGTTAGCTGAGTCGTATATAAATATAGAAGACCTCTATGTGCTTGCTTTCGAAATTGGGGAGGGGAAAGAAGTAGCAGATGGAGAATCCGTTCTGAAAGATATAATCTGGTCTCCTACAGAAAGCGAGAGACTTGAGGAGTCAGTAATATCCTCCAATGGAACGGAAGTATACCTTCAGACATTTCTAAGTAGCGAGAATTACAATACCACTACCCCTTTCGCCATTGTAACCATAGCCAACACCAAGAACTGGAGTACCACCGGATTCACATTGAACAAAGGAGTTACCAAATTAGGAGATCTCCAAAAGATACTCAATTATCCCGACGTGGATTCCTGGGCACCTGACAACGCCGTACAATCCGGAATTCCACTTTTCGGCATACACAAGGCAAGTCTCGGAGGCTATAACGACAAGTTCAACAACAGTAGTAACCCATACGACTTAGGGGATATATGGATGCTGCGCGCTCTCGCCAAAATTGAATTAAGGACATCGGCAGACTCACAGCTTGAGATAGAGTCTGCCGCTATATCAGCTAATGGTTGGAACAATAATCTGCAACTGATTCCGCGTCTTAACCGCATGGAGGGCTACAACGCTTCCGGAAACACAGGTCAGGTTGTCGATGCACCCAACTTTTCCGGTGATTTCAAGCCAACACCATCCACCACGGCACTTAATATGAAACCAACCGGCGGTGCGTTTGTCGCATATCTTCCGGAATACCAACTCGTCGGAACAGATGGCACGGAACATAACAATATAATACAGGTCAAAGTAAAAACCATAAACGGAAACGAATTATTAACCACAGATTATTCGATTCCTGTGAAACCATATGACGGAAGTCCTGCAAACGAGGCGCATTGGAATTACCTGCTGCGCAACTACGTCTACAGTTTCCAAATAACTGGTGTTCATCAAAATCAAACTTTGACCTGGACAGTCTGTCCGCGTGCTGAATACACTTCCGATATCCCGACATTCAAATAAATAAGGAACATTTACCATACTTCATCCTCATACTACTTACCATATTAAAAGAAATGAAACAAGATATAAAGAGATATTTCGCCAATAGTTACTCATGGGCACTTGCGACGGTTGTCGCTCTATCATCGACGGGTTGTCAAGATGATCTTATGTATGACGGCGAGAATGGTCCGGAGGGCGAACCGGCGGTTCTGACACTTACCGTCGGTCTGCCGGAAAGGGAACAGTATACCCGCTCCGCGCTGACGGATGCGGACGACAACCGCGTCAACTCACTCTGGATCGGTATCTACAACAAGGGAACCAAAGAGTGCAAGACAAATCAATATATCAATTCGAAAAACGGGGCACAGTTCGGTTTCACCGGCAATAATGGTACACATGCCGCCATGACCCTCACGATACCTACCGTTTCGGGGGATAGCTACATTGTGGCGGTGGCCAATCCCGAGGGACATAAGGGTATCAGACCCGGAGACGAGAACGAGAGCAATCTGTTGGACCTGCTCGATAATGCCACCACCTGGGATGAATATCAGAAGATTTCCGTCTCACTGGCAGAGTCAGCCGGTGGCGGCAATTTTGCCAATGTACAGACCCCTGAGGTTAGTGAGTCGTATGCACTGGTGATGAGCGGCTCGTTCGTACCGAACGATTACGACAATCATGACAAGAACCAAACCTGGACAAATGAACTTCTCAATCAGACGGTCTATATTGCTCCCGGAGCCACGAAAATTGATGGACGCGTTCATCTGCGTCGTCTCATGAGTCATATCACGTTCAATATTTCCGCTACAGGAAATGTGGTGAATATCGAGCCGGTAAGCTATCAGGTTCACAATGCGCCGATGTATTCATGGGTGCATGAGCGTACAAATGAAAACAATTTCAGCACTGTCGAGGCATCGAACGCTGGTGACGCACTTGAGCCCGATTACGGCAAGAACGAGAATTACCAATCCTCACTGCTGTTTACATCAACTGAGTTCACAAAGGGAGGGACTGATGCCAATAATCCCGAATACTCCTTTGATTTCTGGATGATGGAGAACAAACGTCAGGGACTGGAGTCTTGCAACGCATATTCAAAACGGGAACTCGAGTATGGCGGGACTATAGGGAATCTGACCGACCCGGATCCTGAGAATACCACCGCTAATTATGGCACCTCCGGTGTTTTCGTATCTCTGACCGGCAGCGATCCTGTGACGCTGAACAACAAGGCCGCTTATGTCGACATCCCCTGTGTAGTCACATATAAAGAGAAGACCAATTCATATGACCAGAACGGCAATCAGACTGGAACAGCTGACGCGACGAGAACAGCGACAGTGACATATCGCATTCACTTAGGCTATACCAATGACGAGACGGATGAAGTTAAAAAATCTCGTAATTTCAACTCCTACCGCAATTCCTCCTACACCTATAACGTAAAGGTGCAGAGTGTCAATAATGTGATTGTAGAGGCATTCCGCAAAGGAGACAATCAGCCAGGTGGTTTTGGTGAAGTGACAGACGTGACCGAACGAATGTATGACCTTGACGCCCACTATGGCGTCTTTAACATCAACCTCACTGAGACAGATCTTCAAAATTTCTCATTCAAAATCACAGCTTGGGAAAACGGAGTCTCAACCGACATATTCGGCGGAATGGGGACGGATAAGGACAATATCCCTCTTCCGGGAGATGCCAATTACAAGTATTATTCATGGATAGAACTTATGCCAACTGAAGAGAATGTTCTTCAAGCCTATCCTAAAACTGCTGATAGAGGGAATCTCTTACATCTCGGCGACCTGTTGCCAGGGAGCGAAAAAGCCAAAAGCGGATATTATACCGTCTTTGTGAATGAGTATGTTTACGAAACAAGTGATAATGAGTCATCAAACACTCCCAACTGGCATGGTTATGTCAACCAGCCCAACCGCAATGTATGGCTGAACGTGGCGGAATCGACGTCCGCCGACGGTGCCAGCTCCTACTACAAGGCGAAATACGCCATCTCGCAAAAGTCGATACAGACCTACTACGACCCGACCGACCCCTCGGCAGTCACCGCTCTTGGTCTGGAGAACACCGACGAGAACTTCGGCATGAATATCCGCTGGACGAATATTGAAAACTGGAGTGTGGGCACAACAGGCAATACTCTTGACAATGAAAATGGACGGTACAACGCATGGCTCTTCGCAACCAGCAATAATGGAGCCAGCGGCAGCTGGGAAAATGCAGTAACATTTACAGAACCTCAGTCAATAAATAGAATAAATAATTCCAATCAAAATCTCTCTGCATATTCCCACATATCCACAGGTGCCCGTGTATGGGCAGTTCCAATGGTCCGTACTATTTCAGCACCCAACGGAAATTACGTTTACAATCGGTCTGCAAATCAATACGACCCACAGACTGGAGACGGGGCTCAGTTCTATCAAGGTTATAATGCTTGCATGAACAGAAACCGAGACCTCAATGGCGACGGACAAATTTCAGCCGATGAAATCAGGTGGTTTCTTCCGACATCAGGACAGATGTTGCGAATGATTCTTGGCCGTAATGCCTTGAAGAATCCTATAATGAGTTATCCCAACCAAGATCTGCCTGATAAATCCTCAATGGGATATAATGTATTATATCATTACCTGACAAGCGATTATAAAATCATATGGAGTGAGGAAGGTATGTCCTCGAGCTTTTTTAATTATAATAAAACAACAGTGGAAAATGGAAATGCTATATACGCAAGAGCTCCATGGCAGGTAAGATGTATTCGCAACCTTGGAACCAATCTGGGAGAGGAAATACAGAGGGACAATCGTGTAAGGACAGCATATGAGACAGAGACGTCAAATAACTACGGAGGTGTCGTGAAACCGGTACGGTATTATGGCAGCTCGTTGCGAAATCCCTCGTCAAGTCCACTTCCCATCCATAAAACCAACGACCCTTTGAACCGTTTGGGAATGTATGGATTTGAAATTGCACCAAGAGGAAATTTTGATGGGACAAATTATGAAACAACTATCGATACTTATAAATATTATAACTCCGGAGACAATCCATCTACTACAATCTATGGGAATTATGTTACCGGCGTTGCAACTTCTTTATGTAGGAGTCTTGATGAAACAACTGGACGAAGCGGTTGGAGAGTGCCGAATCAGAAAGAGATTGTCATAATGTTTCGAGCTAAGTATGGAACCACAAGTATTCTTGATAGAGCTGAAACTAATAATGCATATTTTTGTGTGACGCAGGAATATTGGGAAAACCGAAATTCCAATACAGTTGCTCCTGTATCTCCGAGTATGACTCCCGGTTATCAATATAGATTCTGTACAGTTGCAGAAGACAGAGCCCAAGCTAAGACATTAGGTAGATTGGGGACTCTCCGTTGCGTGCGTGACCTTACAGCTGCAGAAGCCAATATGTCTTACCAGCAGATTATTTCTCAGACGAGAAACAAGCGACGCAAATGAGCAGGGTTGTATTGGCTGCGTTGACAGCAGCCGCGCTTGCGGCGGTTTCCTGCGGCTCGTACGGCGGGAAAGGTAATGGGGCGGAGGCGGCGTCGCATGGCGACACGCTGCTTCTTCCTGCGCCGGCGGTGCCGGACGCGATTGTGGAGCCGGAGGCGAGGGCTGCCTGGGCTGCGGCGAGGTGGTGGGAGAAGATGGATTTCACCGACCGGGGGCGCAGTCTCGACACGGCCTTCATGGAGCAGAATTTCTCCAACTTCATCAGTGTGGCAGCCTACTCCGATTCCGCAGCGCGTGACCGGAGTATGGAGAATCTGCTGAAACGGGCGGAGGCGGACACAGCCGCCTGGCGTTTTGTCGGGTATGTGGCGGAGAAATATCTGTATGACCCGAACTCCCCTTACCGGTCGGATGAGCTGTATGCGGCATATCTGCGTGCCGCGCTGCGCTCGCCGCTGAACGACGAGTCCAGACATGCCCGGGACACCTTCCGCCTGGAAATGGCGATGAGGAACCGGCCCGGAACGCCGGCAACCGACTTCCGGTTTGTGACGTCTGACGGGCAGACGGCCACGCTTCGCAAGACAAGGACAGGAAAGGAGATTCTGCTGATTTTCTACAACCCGGACTGCGAGAGCTGCGAGGCGGTGATAAAGGGTCTGAAGGGATTGCCTCTGACAGAGCGGTATACTGTCCTGGCGATTGACGCGGAGTCGGACCGCGGACGGTGGGAGGCGACGAAGATGGATATGCCGGAGGGCTGGACTGTGGGCTATGCCCTATCCCCTCTCCTCGACGAGGATATGTATGACCTGAAGGCTTCGCCGACGATATACGTGCTCGACAGCATGGGGGTGGTGATTGCGAAAGACATACCGCCGGAATCACTGGCGCCCCAACGATAGCTGAATCAAAACTACCAATCACAAAATATACACAGTATGGTAATACGTTAGTTTCGGGGTGGGACAGCCGTGATGGCAGGCCCACCTTCTTTTTTAGTGATAAACGATAAGCTACAAACGATAAACGGATGCGCCCGGGGCCGGAAACGTCCCGTTTCCGAGTCCGCCGCCCCGGGATGGCCTCGCGGATCAAAGCGGATTGACGCGGATTTCCTGTGTCTTTCAGGGTTTGATTTCGGAATATGAAAATTTTATACTAACTTTGCAAAAAGACATAAAACAGCAATAATTGATTCCCAGAATATGACATCTTCTTCCGATATTGCACAGCCGAGACGGCACGCGCGTGTGGACGCGGCCGATATGCTCCGAGGTTTCGCGGTGATGGCAATCATCCTTCTCCACTCCATCGAGCACTTCAATTTCTACTCCTTCCCCGACACGGCGGGGCAGAGCAGTTTCCTCAATTTCTGCGACAAGGCCATCTGGGACGGCCTCTTCTTTGTCTTCGGCGGAAAGGCATACGCCATCTTCGCCATGCTCTTCGGATTCAGTTTCTTCATCCAGCATGACAACCAGCGGATGCGCGGCAAAGACTTCCGCCTCCGCTTCTGCTGGCGACTCATCCTGCTGTTCATAATCGGAAACTTCAACGCCTGCTTCTTCACGGGCGAGATTCTCGTGATGTACTCGCTCGTGGGATTCGTGCTCGTGCTGACCTGCCGCTTCACCACGAAATGGATTGTAGCCATCGCCACAATCTGTCTGCTCCAGCCTACATGCATCTACCAGATCATACGCGCCATATGCTCCCCCGACTACGTGATTCCTCAGATTGAGTCAGGGCCTTTCTGGGAAGCCACCTTCGCAATGCAGACGGCAGGCGACTTCTGGGGCACAGTAAAGGTGAATCTCTGGGAGGGACAGCTCGCGTCGCTCGCCTGGGCCTGGGAACATGGCCGCATCTTCCAGACCGCCGGACTCTTCATGATGGGCATGCTCATAGGGCGACAGGGCTGGCTGCTCCGCGACAAACTGCATTACTGGGGCCGTGCGCTCGCAATCGCCCTGGTATGCTTCTTCCCCCTCTACGGACTCAACAACATGCCCGGCCCGGAATATATAGCCAATCCCAACATCCTCACACCGCTGAAGATTCTCATAAGCTCGCTCGCCAACCTGGCCTTCATGGTGATTATCGTCAGCGGTCTGCTCTACGGATATTACAACACCGCCCGGCTCGGCAAGACGCTCGGTATGCTGATTCCTTACGGCAAGATGAGCATGACAAACTACGTGACACAGGGAATTATCGGTTCGTTTTTGTTTTATAACTGGGGACTGCATCTCCAGCTCGGCATCACGGCGAGCGAGGGTGTCGGCATTCTGATCTTCCTGCTCCAGTATATGTTCTGCCGGTTCTGGGTCGGACGCCATAATCACGGTCCCCTTGAATATATATGGAAAAAAGCGACATGGATATGAAAGTAGCGTACAAGGACAAGATGCTTGACCTCGGAGAGGTCGTGCTGCTGATGAAGGACTGGGCCATGATGGCCGGCGACATACAGCTCGGACATTTCAGGAAGAGCGGACTCGACATAGCCACGAAATATAATGATTATGACGTCGTGACCATTGCTGACAAGGAGTCGGAGAAGACAATCCTCGGATATATACGGGATTTCTTTCCCGGCCACTCCATTCTTTCCGAAGAGTCGGGCGAGACCGAAGGGAACAGCCCGTGGCGCTGGGTGATTGACCCTCTTGACGGCACGACCAACTACAGCCAGGGTCTGCCTGTGTTCTCGGTTTCAATAGCGCTGGAATATGAGGGGGAGGCAGTGGCGGGAGTCGTCTACGCTCCCTATCTGAAAGAGATGTTTACGGCTGTGAAAGAGGAAGGGGCCTATCTTAACGGACAGAAAATAGGATGTTCAGGCAAGGAGGAATTGTCGAGCGCTGTTGTAGCTACAGGTATGCCTGTTGACAAGCAGGAGAATCCCGACAACAATCTCGCCAACATCGCGAATGTCGTGACGAAGGTGCGCGGGCTGCGCCGCTACGGTTCGGCGGCAATCGACCTCTGCTACGTAGCGGCGGGGTATCTTGACGCGTTCTGGGAACTGGCCCTTCACCGGTGGGACATAGCGGCGGGGACGCTGATAGCCAGCGAAGCCGGAGCCCGTGTGGAGTTCTTCCGTCCTGACCGCGAATATTCCATATTCGCGAGCAGTCCGCAGCTCTACCCCTCCTTCCGCCCGCTGATCCACTGACAGCGCCGGAGACAGACTATTCCGCCATAAGGGGGCTGGAGGGAGAAGGCATTGGAGAGGGTGGCCTTGCCAGAAAGGAGCAACGCGTGGATGATGACTCCGGCATGGGTGAACACCAACACATCACCGTCATCCGGAAGTGACTCCAGGAAATCCCTTACACGCAGACCCTGCTGCTCGAACGACTCGCCACCGGGAGGAACCACGTGGAGATAGTCGTCATACCATTGCTGGAGACGGGGATCATCGATTTCATCGTAACGACGCATTTCCCATTCCCCGAAGTTCATCTCCATCAGACGCCCGTCGCGTATGGCGTCGCCAAAACCGCAATACTGCGCAAGACACACGCAACGCGACAGCGGACTGGTGAATACATGGCTGAAATGCCTTCCCTTGATACTTTGCCTTACACGCTCCGCCTCTTCAGGGAATGTGGACGCCAGCCCGACGTCGCTGCGGCCGTAGCATACACCGCGCACGACATCGACAGCTGTGTGGCGAACAAACGTTATTGTCATTATAAGTAAAGAGTGATAAGAGATAGTAAAGTCAGATAGAATGACAGTTCGGAGAGCAGGAATGTGGCTCCACAGCAATCGCCGGTATACCCACCTATCTTATGCCTCATGAGAATGAAAAGAGTCATTGCCACGATACCGGCCGCCAGGCATGAGAACACTGCAGAAATACTGAAATCATGCGGTGCCACACCCGGTATAAGACAGACGGCGAGCAGAGGGACAATCCCGAGAACCACATCCACAACCAAAGCCCGGGGAGACATACGGGCATAGACGGTGCGGTTTTTCGCAGTTTCCGCAGTGCGGCAATATGGAAGGACGTTGATAATCTGAGATGAGCAGAACTTACACCAGGGGTCGCCTATGATTATAGCAAGACAAGCCATATTCACCGGCAATGAGGAAACAGCCCCGACAAGAATCAGGAAATAGAAAATAAGGCCGAGAACACCATACGTCCCGATATGCGAATCCTTCATTATCGCCAGTATACGTTCACGGGTAGTGCCCCCTCCGAAACCGTCGAAGAAATCGGCAAGGCCATCCTCGTGCATGGCTCCGGTAAGAAGCACGCGTGCGGCAAAAGCTCCGGCCGCAGCCACCAAAGGGGGCAGCATCAGCGCCAGAAGCCACAATACTCCGGCTGTAAAGCATCCTGTGAGCCAGCCGACAGCCGGCCAACACTCCACCACCCTGCTATAGTAGGACGCGTCGACCTTCACCCATCTCCACAACGGGAGACGGGTGAAGAATATGAATGACGCAGCAAGCTTGTGCATCCCTATATTCAGAAATATTTTGTGACAGCCACTTTCTGGAAAGAGTCCATCTCATTTATCATGTTGACGGCAGACTGCAGAATCGGATAAGCGCATACAGCCCCCGAACCCTCGCCAAGACGCAGACCGAGATGCAGGAGAGGATCGGCATGAAGGAAATCAAGCATCTTCTTATGGCCGGACTCGTCGCCCTGATGCCCGAAGACAGCATAATTCAACACCTCCGGACAGAACCAGGCGGCCGCGGCCATACATGCCGTCATTATGAATCCGTCCACCAGGATTATCATCTTCAGTTCGGCAGCCTTGAGCATTCCGCCTACAGCCATCACCATCTCATATCCCCCGAAATAGGCGAGACGCCCCTTTATGTCGTCGGCCGGAAGCGGACAGTTATCCCATGCCTCCCTGAGCACCATCCTCTTGTGGCGCTGGCCGTCGTTGCCAAGCCCGGCGCCGGCGCCTATGCATTCATCGAGCGGCACGCCCGTGAGCAGATGCATCCACATGGATGACGACGACGTGTTGCCGCTGCCCATTTCTCCGAAACTGACCACGTTGCAGCCACCCGCATATACATTCTCCACGATACCGGCACCACGCTCGATAGCCATGTCGAACTCCTCGGGAGTCATGGCCGCCTCGCGGCGGTAGTTTCTTGTCGACTTGCGAATCTTGCAGTCGATGATTCCATGTCCGTGGGGGATGTCGTAATCCACTCCTGCGTCTACAAGCACCAGACGGAATCCATGCTGGTCGCAAAGAAAATTGATGCCTGCGCCACCACGCGAGAAATGCGCGAGCTGCTGCCAAGTGACCTCCTTAGGCGACACACTTACGCCCTCCTCGATGATTCCATGGTCGGCGGCAAAAAGGATGTTGGCCGGATTGCACAGGCTCGGCACAAGGCTCTGCTGGATCAGACACACACGATAGGCCAGAGACTCGAGCTTGCCGAGCGACCCCTTTGGTTTGGTGAGATTGTCGATCTTGTCGATTATCTTCTCGCTTATGGCCGTGTCAGGCACCTTGATATTAAATGTCTTCATGATGAAAAGGGAAAGGTTGTTTCCCTGCGGTTTATTATCAATTGGTTATTTTATTTTCATCGGTATCCCCGACACCACGAAAAAGACCTCATCGGCCTGAGCGGCCACATGCTGGTTGACAAGTCCGAGAAGGTCGGTATATTTTCTTGTCATCTCGTTGCCGCTGACTCCGCCGAGCCCGATCTCGTTGGTCACGACCACAATCCGCGATGTCTTCTTCAGAATGGAGTCAACCTCCGCGACAGTCTGCCCGTAGGCCTGCTCCACATTCTCTGAGCAAGCGAAGAAATGATTAGAGGCGAGCATTGTAAGGCAATCAAGGAGCGCGACACATCCCTCCTCCAGATTCCGTGAAGGATGCAGGGCATCCTCAACAACAGACCATTGGGGACCTCGACGCCGCTTATGCACGTCAACGCGGCGACGGAATTCCTCGTCGCGCACCTGTGCCGTGGCTATATATGTCGGAGCGTCGGAGAGACTGAGCGTCAGCTTCTCGGCAAAGACGCTTTTCCCGGAGCGTTGACCGCCGGTGACCATAATAATTCGTGCCATGTCGGTAATTTTTCGCAAAGTTAAACAAAAAATCGCGTTTTATTATTACTTTTGCAGCGATATAAACAACCAAAACTTAATCTCATGAAACTGAAACATCTGATTCTATCAGCAGCACTGGTGCTCGCGACGGTCACTACCGCCACAGCACAGGACAGGCATATGGGACAGCCCGGGAGAAAGCCCGCGCCTTACCCCACAGTCTATATGACAAAGGATATCAGTCCTGCCGGACTTCAAAAAATCTATGAGGCGCTGGGCCGCAAGGCAACAGGCAAAGTGGCAGTGAAGATTTCCACCGGAGAGCCAGGCGGCAGCAACTATCTGGATCCCAAACTCATAAAGGACTTCGTGAAAAGCGTCAACGGCACTATCGTGGAATGCAACACAGCATACAAGGGGAAACGCTTCACGGCAAGCGACCATATGGAGGCTGCGCGCGAGCACGGATTCACGGAGATAGCACCCGTAGACATAATGGACGCCGAGGGGGATATAAAACTGCCTATGACCGACGGCACACATCTCGACTATGACATTGTAGGCTCCCACTATCCCGGCTATGATTTCACGGTGATACTTTCCCACTTCAAAGGACACGCCATGGGCGGATTCGGAGGGGCGATAAAGAACATGTCGATCGGCATAGCGTCGTCGGCCGGAAAGACATATATCCATACAGCCGGACAGACCGAGGATGTGGAGAAGGTGTGGACCACCAAGGTGGAGCAGGACGACTTCCTGGAGTCGATGGCTGAGGCGGCGAAATGCATTGCCGACCATGCCGGCGAAAACATCATATATATTAATGTGGCCAACAACCTTTCGGTAGACTGCGACTGCGACAGCCATCCCGCCGCTCCGGCCATGGGCGACCTCGGCATTCTCGCCTCGCTCGACCCCGTGGCTCTCGACAGGGCATGCACTGACCTGGTGAGGGATTCCGACGACCCGGGAAAGGTGCATCTGATCGAGCGCATTGACTCGCGCAACGGCATGCATACCCTTGAATGGGCAGAGGAAATCGGTCTCGGCACACAGAGATACAATTTCGTCAGCCTTGATGAGCAATAACAAGCATGAAATCAAACTGAAATTGAAAATTTCCCTGAAATATACCTTTCGGGGAAATTTTTTTTAGTTTTTTCATATATTTTGTGAACTATTTCCGCAAAACAAGCGTTATAGCAATATTAAACCAACATAAACAATAAAACCTTACTGCTATGACGAACTATTTCTCATCCCCCGACACAGATGTTCTTGGCGCCAACGCGTCGGGACACAGCTTCGTATCCGCCTGGAGCGAGAACTACGAAGAGAAAAAAGTATCCGCCGCCCCCTCTCCGGCAATCAGTGAAATCTACTACTGAGATTCCTACAGCATCAGAACGGGAGACAGCTCTTTTATGAGACTGTCTCCCGTTTGCACGTCGTGGCCTATTCTGATTCAATTGCCTCCACTCTGTTTCTCGGCGTTGGCTATGGCCTGCTGGTTGGCGGTGATATAGATCTCCACCCTGCGGTTCTGGGCTCTGCCCGCTGCGGTTGAATTGGATGCAATGGGGTCGTCCCAACCTTTGCCGATGGCTTTAAGACGGTCGGCGGCCACACCCTGCTGCTCCAGATAATCCACCACACTCTCCGCACGCTGCTGCGAGAGCTTGTCGTTGACCTGCTGCGAACCTGTGTTGTCGGTATATCCCACAACCGTGATGTCGGATTCAGGGAATTGCTTCAGATTATACGCGATGCGGCTCAAAGTCGCGTCGGCTGCCGGTGACAACTGATATTTGCCGGTCGGGAAGAGCACGGCATCTCCCATCACGAGCTTGATTGCGTCAAGATTGTTGCGGTCTTTCACCATCTCCACCTTAATATCCTCTATATCCTTAGAGTTCTTGTCGATGGCGGCGGTGTTCTTGTCCTGCTGTGCCTTCAACTCGCCGAGCTGCTCCTCAAGAGCCTTCTTCTGGCGGTCCATGCTGTTGCCGATCAACGCGCCTGTGCCGGCACCGAGAGCGCCGCCCACCAAAGCGCCGATCCACGTTCCCTTGCCGCCTCCGATAAGAGCGCCGACACCCGTGCCGACAGCCGCGCCTATCGTGCCTCCGGCCGCCGCGCCCTGCCCGCTCTGCGACATGCCGTTCCAGGCATTCTTTACGGAATTACAGCTGCCCGTGGCAAGCATACCGGCACACAACAGTCCGAACAACGAATTTCTGGCTACTTTCTTTCCATTCATAACATTATCTTTTTATAAACCATTATCTTTCAGGAGGCATGGGCCGGCATTAAGCCTCTGCCTCTATTATAAAAGGTCTACGTATGGCAGATTGTTCTGTAAAGACGTCAAGAGTATCATCTTTTTGGCGTCATTCCTTAATCCAACAGCGGGGAGAAAGCGTTTAGGGTATGTAACAGAAAATTTACTCCCTCAAAACAGAAAAAGATTATGGAAACCAACAGAATTCATCCCGGAGACAAAATCCAGGTAATGATCTACAATCCTGAAGGAAAGAAAATCGACACTTATGACGGCTCAGAATTCCACACCGTAGGCGACGCCGTGAGGGCGGCCTTCGAAAGCTCCAACCAGAACAGCGAGGACATACGCGATTACGTGTTCCGCGTATTCAACGTCACCGAATCCACCTCCCATCGATACCGCGTCAACGACCACGGCAACGTGAAACTTATAGTGGAATGACCCCACACAGCCAAGAAAGCGAAAAGGAGGCCGGCAATCGTCAACTGCGATTGCCGGCCTCCTTTTGTCATATCATGTATCGGCTTTTATCAAAGCATGGGGGTAGTGGAGGTATAGACCTTGAAACGCTTTATGCCTCCGGGCACCTCGCTCTCCATTCGAGGCAGATACTGGATGCCGCTGATGTTCTTCACCCCGCCGAGGTCGATAACCACAGCATGGGGGAAGGGAGTGCCGGGAACGGTGCTCCAGAAGGTAGACTCCTGGAGGTCGAAAATCTTGTCGGCCGAACGGTTGGCGCTTCCCACATCCTCGCTGTCGGCATAGTCTACAATCCAAGGCTCACGCGACAGACGCTCGCCGTTGGCGTCAACGACATACATCTCCGCTATTGCAGCCACGTCCTTGCCGTCGATGGCGTCGAGCGCCTCGATGCATATGTAGCGGGCCTCGACCGGCTTGTCGAACTTACGCTCCTGCCATCCGTTGCCGGGAGCGAACTCTCCGGTAAGCACCGGTGTCTTGCCGCCAAGATCAAGCGTCTGCCCTTCGAGACGGTGCGTGAGGGGCTTCTGCACGAGCAGCTGGTCGAGCTTCGGCTCCGTCAGGCCCTCTGAGACAGCCTGGCGCGGACCGACAATATCGAACACCATTATCTCGTTCTCCCCCTTCTTCAGCCAGGGACCGGGAACGTAGAGCGTCTGCTGCGGGCCGATCTCCCAGATACGTCCGAGGGGATGGCCGTTGACATATACAAGACCCTTTCCCCACGTCTCGAAATTCAGGAATGTATCGGAGGGTTTCTTCACATCGAATGTGCCCTTATAGACACCGATCGGAAGCCTGCCGTCCTCGCCGGGAGTGAATGCCCCGAGAGGCATATACTCCATGCTCTCGTAAAACTCCATCTCGTCTGGCATATTGTAGACCTTCCAGTTCTTAAGCTCGCAAACATATTTGTGGCCGTCGCGGTTCTCGGTCAATGTAACCTTCCCGACGATACCCTTGAAATCCTTGATGGCGCGACCGAAGTTGATGCGTCCCATAGCCTCGACGAGAATGTCGAGACGGGCACCCTTCGCACAGGCGGGTATCACAAGCTCCTTCTCACCGTTGCGGCGGTCGAGCTTGCCGATATATTTTCCGTCTACGAAAATCTGGGCGAAATCATGAGCCTCGTCAACGGTAAGAAGAGTCGGCGACGTGAGGGCGGGAAGCTCCGTGGAATACATTATCGATCCAAAGCCCTGGTCATATTCCTCCATTGTCTTCAGCTCCACATCGCTCTTTGGCTCGGGAAGACTGTTGAAAAGAGGGGCGACCTCGGTAAACTCGAATTTCTTCACAGCCACAGGCTTGATCACAGGAGGCACGGGAGCCTGCTTCTGCCCGTCCATATACTTAGCGAGAGCCTTGCGGAGTTCCCAGTATTTGGGTGTGGTCTGACCTGACTCGCTGATAGGCGCGTCATAGTCATATGATGTGACGTCGGGAGCGAAACCGGGAGAGTTGGCACCTGCCCAGTGGCCCCAGTTGGTGCCTCCGTGGGTCATATAGAGGGAGAAGGAGATTCCTTTGGAAAGCATCTCATCAATGCCGGCTATCATGTCGGCTGCAGGACGCGTCTCATGGTTGGCGCCCCATTTGTCGAACCATCCGCTCCAGAACTCGGAGCACATCAGCGGGCTGTCGGGACGCAGCTCCTTGAGTCGGGCAAACTGCTGGTCGATATTGGCGCCTGTGCCGAAATTCATTGTCCAGATAAGGTCATCGAGACCGTTGTTGGTGAAGTTTGACGCCCAGTCACACTGGAAAAGAGTGACCTTGTCGCCGAAATTCTTACGGAGCATATCGCGGATATTGGACACATATTCCTTGTCTATGCCGTAGGAACCGTATTCATTCTCCACCTGCACCATGATTATCGGACCGCCGTCGGCTATCGTCAGGTCGCCGACCTGATCGGCCACAGCCTTCTGGAACTTGTCCACACGCTCCAGGAAGAACGGGTCATTCTCACGGAGCCTGATATCCTTCTTCTTGAGCAGCCACCAGGGAAGACCACCCATCTCCCACTCCGCGCATACATATGGACCGGGGCGTAGAATCACCTTCATGTCGTTAGCCTCGCAAAGTTTCACGAACTCGCGCAGGTCATTCTGTCCGGTGAAGTCAAACTCGTCCATTTTCGGCTCATGTGCGTTCCAGAAAGTGTAGAGGCAGATGGTGTTCATGCCGAGAGCCTTGCAGAGCTTTATGCGCTGGTCCCAGTATTCCTTAGGAATGCGGGGATAGTGGAGCTCCGCAGCCTTGACCACGAAAGGCTCGCCATTTAGAAGGAACGTTCCGTCGCCGGCCTCGAAACGCGGCTGGTCGGCATAATCGTCAGGACTCCAGCTCTCCTTCCAGGGAATCGTCACGCTGTCGCCGCTGAAGTCTATGGGCAGCCACACATAGCGGGAATCCTCAAGGTCCTTCTTGTTCCAGCGGTCGAACATGGCAACGTAAAGATCCTTCTTGCCGACAACAGGCTGCACATACGTGCTCTGCGCGTAGAATGTCTTGTCGGCATCCGGGCCGGTGCAGGGATCGCCGAGCACGGTCCACTCGCCCATAATCGAATCGGCGACAGCAATCTCGGCCTTGTTGGGATCCCAGCCCGTGCAACCCGATGAAAGCATGTAGTACTTTCCATCATGCTTGAACACGGCGGGAGCCTCGCGCGACTGGCCGATGAACTGCCTTGTGTAACGACCCGTAGGACGCAGATAGTCATCGGTCAGCTCGTTGATATGGAGAGTCTGGTTGTTTTCGGAAGAGGCGAACTGATAGGCCTTCCCGTCATCATCCACAAACACGGTCTGGTCGCGGCTCATCGCATTGTTGGGACGGAAGCTGCCGAGATATTTGAAAGGACCCGTCGGGGAATCGCTTACTGCCACGCCTGCGGCAGCCTTTCCATAATCGGCACTCTCCACGTGGGCCCACATCACGAATTTGCCCGTTTTTGGATTGTAGACTACCTTCGGGCGCTCCAGCACCTTGGAGGGATGAAGGTCGCTCGACGGATCTTCCGGCTCCGCAGGAAGCACGATTCCCTCGAATGTCCAGTTCACCAGGTCAGGCGATGAATAGCAGCTCACACCTGTGACATCCGTGCGGTAGCATTCCCAGGTAGCCCAGTCGGGAAGGATTGTCTCCCCCTTCTTGTATTCGCCGTAAAGGTAATATTTGCCGTTGTGATAGAGCATTCCGGCTCCATGGGCATTGATTGGCAGGCCCGAGGAGTCGAGCCATTTCTCGCCCTGCACGATTTTCTTCTCCGGAGCTTTCGAGGCAGCCACGGCTGTCGTCGAGCCTCCCAGAAGAGCCAGCAGGGCCGTTCCGATAATAAGGTTGTTCATTATTGTAATAATTCAGATTGTCGTAATTGGTTACTTGCCGTCAAATTCCGCACGATACGGAATAAATGGCGTGCCGTCTTCCCGGAACTCCACGGGAAGCCATATATATCGCGAATTGGCGAGGCTCTCCGGATTCCAGACGTCGAACATCGCTATGAAACGGTCATCCTCGCCAGGAAGGCGGAAAACATAGTTGCTTTGACCGCCGAATGTCTTGTCGGCATTCTCCCCCACGCATGGATTGGAAAGCATCTTCCAGTCGCCCATGATGCTGTCGGCAGTCATTAGGCGCGCCTCGTTCGGATCCCAGCCCGTGCATCCCGAGGCGATCATCCAGTATTTTCCTCCATGCCTGAACATCGCGGGAGCCTCGTTGTGTCCGGCGGGGAATATACGGATGTATTTTCCGGTGTGACCGGTGTAGGAATCATCAAGCTCGGCTATGTTCAGAGTCAGGTTGTCTTCCGAAGAATATATGTGGTAGGCCTTGCCGTCATCATCTACAAAGATGGTCATGTCGCGGCTCATCTGGCCCCCATCCCTGTCTCTGACAGTGAACATGCCCTTCTCTATATCCTTATACCATGACGGAGTCCACCATTCCTGATCATAGTCGAAGGGAGCGGAAGCATCCTCCTCGCTGAGATTCATGGGGAGGATGCCGGGGTTTACGCGCCCAGACCTTACAAAACGGAAAGGACCCTCGGGACTGTCGGCCACCGCTACAGCAGCACGCGCGGCCTCATAACCTTTCCCTTTCAACTCAAGATGAAACCACATCACGTATTTACCTGTCTTGGGATTATACACCACTTTGGGACGCTCGATTATGCAGCCCGACTCTATGTCGTCGCCGGGAGTATGGGATACGCTCATCACGGTTCCGATCTCCTTCCAGTTAAGGAGATCGTCCGACTTGTAGCAACTCACTCCGGCATCAACAGTAAAGCCCCTTTCGGGGCGTTGCTCGCCATACCAGTAATATGCTCCGTCAGCGTAAATCACGTTACCTCCGTGAGCGTTGACATGCCTGCCCTCGCTGTCAGGCCATACTCCCGCCGTAGGGAGTACGCTTACCCGGGCAGCGGCCTCCCCGGCACAAGACGTAACCGCCATCGCGATTGCTGCAAAAAGATAAATTCCATTCATCTGATACCAAAAATTCACATTCGAGACCAATAATTCACAGTTTTATCAAAAAATGTGAACATACATTAAGCGGATATCCGCTGCCGCTATATTTCAAGCCGCAATATAATTAAGCGTGGAGGATGCGACGACCGCAATCACCGCATCCTCCATCGCTGAAGGGAATATCAGATCATTTAGCCCTGTCCATGGGACATCTGGGCTTTATCTGCTTGAAGAAGTCGTTACCCTTGTTGTCTACAAGGATGAAGGCCGGGAAGTCCTCTACCTCTATCTTCCATATGGCTTCCATACCAAGCTCGGGATACTCGAGGAGCTCCACGTTCTTGATGGAGTTCTTGGCGAGTATGGCTGCCGGGCCACCGATGGAGCCGAGATAGAAACCACCGTGCTTCTTGCACGCGTCGGTCACAGCCTGGCTGCGGTTGCCCTTGGCTATCATCACCATGGAGCCTCCGGCGGCCTGGAACTGGTCGACATAGGGATCCATGCGGCCTGCTGTCGTAGGTCCGAACGAACCGGAAGGCATTCCCTCGGGCTTCTTGGCAGGACCGGCATAGTAGATGGGATGGTCTTTGAGATACTGCGGCATTGGCTCGCCGGCATCGAGACGCTCCTTGATCTTGGCATGGGCAATGTCGCGGCCCACGATGATTGTGCCGTTGAGCGAGAGGCGTGTCGATACGGGATATTTGTCAAGCTCGGCAAGAATCTCGGGCATCGGACGGTTGAGGTCGATTTTCACTACCTCGCCCTCTCCGGCATTGCGCAGCTCCTCTGGGATAAGCTGACCGGGGAACTCGTCGAGCTTCTCGATCCAGAGACCCTCGCGGTTGATCTTCGCCTTTACGTTGCGGTCGGCCGAGCAGCTTACTCCCATGCCAACCGGGCAGGAGGCGCCATGACGCGGCATGCGTATCACGCGGATGTCGTGGGCGAAATATTTTCCGCCGAACTGAGCGCCAAGGCCCAGGCAGTGGGCAGCCTCAAGGAGTTCCTTCTCAAGCTCAACGTCGCGGAAGGCATGGCCGTATTCGTTGCCCTGGGTGGGGAGATTGTCGTAATATTTCACGGAAGCCTTCTTCACTGCGGCGAGATTGGCCTCGGCCGATGTGCCTCCTATTACGAAAGCGATATGATAGGGAGGACATGCGGCTGTGCCAAGGGTCTTCATCTTCTCGATCAGGAAGGGCACGAGAGTCTTCTTGTTGAGAATCGCCTTTGTCTCCTGATAAAGATATGTCTTGTTGGCCGAGCCACCCCCCTTGGCCACAAACAGGAAGTTATACTCCATTCCCTCGGCGGCATGGATCTCGATCTGCGCAGGCAGGTTGCATCCGGTGTTGACCTCGTCATACATGTTGAGCGGGGCGTTCTGGGAATAGCGGAGGTTGTTCTCCGTATATGTCTTGTAGACACCGAGCGAGATTTTCTCCTCGTCGTCACAGTCTGTCCAGACGTGCTGGCCCTTGTATGCGGCGCAGATCGACGTGCCGGTGTCCTGGCAGAAGGGAAGCACTCCCTTGGCGGCTACCTCGGCGTTGCGCAGCATGGTGAGGGCCACGTAGCGGTCGTTCTCGGAAGCCTCGGGATCATGAAGGATCTTGGCCACCATCTCGTTGTGCTCGCGGCGGAGCATGAAGGAGCAGTTGTGGCTTGCCACGTTGGCGATTACTGTAAGGGCCTCGGGATCAACCACGAGCATCTCATGGCCGTTCCAGTTCTCTACCTTAACATAATCCTTCGTTATGAGCTGGTATTCAGTGGTATCAGGACCCAGAGGGAACATTTCCTGATAGTGAAAAGGTTTTGTTGGCATATTATTTTGTTATTGTTTTGGGTTTTATGTCATTGTATCGGATTGTGTGGAGCAAATTTACAAAAAATCCGCGACATGACCACACTTCGTCCAACCCAAATTCACTTTTTTTATATCTTTTTAAACTCGACACGTTTGGCCAAATAATAAATAAGCATTATTTTTGTTGAAAATTTCATGGGGCTCCCTCCCCGGAGCCTCTTCTGAAAACATCAGTCCCCAGGATTTCATCAATCTCTCCGTAATATCATTCTATGAATATGTCAGCATCTTTCAGGAAATTCCTAACATTTCTCTTGGCAGCAATCCTTTCGGCAGGAGCTTTGGTGGCTCCCGTAGACACTCTGGCCAAAAAAGCCAAGGCGAAGACAAGCCAGAGCGCCAAAGGGAAAAAATCAAGCTCATCCAAAAAGAAAGGCAAAAAGAAGTCTAAAAAGAAAAAGGGCGTTGCCGCCATCTCCTCAAAAAAGAAAAAAGGGGCCTCCTCAAAGAAAAAGAAGAGGAAGACGCGCAAGAAATCACGCAGAAGCAACGCCATACGCCACAAGCAGTATACGCCTCCCGTAGAGACGCCACAGAACGACACCCTGACGCTGGCCATCAACGCCGCGCTGATAGAGTCGATACCGGAAAACGTCAACCCCGGCGGCCTGCGCGTCAACAGCGTTAAGCCGGACAGAAACAGCAGGACGGCACGCGTGCGCCTCAACGAGAATTTCACCTACCTGCCCGTGACGCAGGAACTGATCACGCATCTGCACAAGACCGCCACTGAGGCCCTCCCCGACTCCATAAAGGATTATGGAGTCACCTTCACCGTGGGCGACAGGTCGCTGGCATATTATATCACCAAGGTCGACAAGCTTCCCGAGCAATACAGAAAGAACATTCCGTTCGTAAAGGCGGAAGACCCATATGTTGTGCCTGCAAAGGGCATGGACGGCGACATACTCGCCCTCTGGCACAGCCATGGCAAGTATTTCAAGCCTTCCGGCGGCGCCTGGCTGTGGCAGCGTCCTCTGCTGTTCCAGATTGTGGAAGACACCCACACCATGAGCTACATGCTTCCGTTCATCGTGCCGATGCTCGAGAACGCCGGTGCATACGTAATGCTTCCGCGTGAGCGCGACACCAACCGCAATGAGGTGATTGTCGACAACGACACCAACGACGAGGGACAGATATTCTCGCAGCCATATTACAGAGAGCAGACGGGACAGAGCCAGTGGACCACCGGCGAGGGGGAGGGCTTCATCTACGACCTTCCCGACTTCCGCGACACCGAGAATCCCTTTGAGAACGGGACATATCGCCAGACCACCACTGTCAAGAAAGGACAGCCGTCGGTGGCCGCCTGGTATGCCGATATTCCCGAAGACGGCGAATATGCAGTCTACGTAAGCTATAAATCGCTTCCCAATTCCACAACCGATGCCCGGTATACTGTAAACTATTCCGGAGGCTCTCGCGAGTTCAAGGTGAACCAGACGATGGGCGGAGGCACGTGGATCTATCTGGGGACATTCCCGATGGAGGCCGGATACAGCGACGAGGAGCCTGTGGTGACTCTCACCAACCTCACCGACGGCGAGAGCGGCACGGTAGTGACCGCGGATGCCGTGAAGATAGGCGGCGGAATGGGCAACATCGCCCGCAGCCCGCGACGCTCCGACATATATTATGACCCCTCCACCCCGCTGGCGTCAATGCCACAGGACAACGGAGAATGGGACGATGACGCTCCATTCGAGGAGGGGGACGATGACGAGACTGCCGACGACGAGGCTTCAGACGGCGAGACAGCCGCTCCCGCAGAGCCGGAGACTCCGGCGCTCCCCGTGCAGAAGGGTCCGGCTCCGACGTTCCGCACCTCCGGGCTTCCAAGATTCCTGGAGGGAGCAAGATACTGGCTGCAGTGGGCCGGCATGCCCGACTACATATATTCCCCCTACGGCGGTTCGGACGACTACAAGGACGACTATACATCCCGCGGACACTGGGTGAACTATCTTGCCGGAGGCTCACGCGTGCTGCCGGGCAAGGAGGGTCTCAAGATACCCATCGACCTGACCATGGCGCTCCATTCCGATGCCGGAAAGAGGAGTGACGACAGTTTCGTGGGCACTCTCGGAATATACTACACCAACGGCGGCGACACATATGTCGACGGCACTCCGAGAATCAACTCGCGTATGCTCACCGACATGCTAATGCGTCAGATCACGGGCGACATACGCCAGACATACGAGCCGAACTGGACACGACGCTCCATGTGGGACAAATCATATGTCGAGGCGAGGGTGCCGGAGGTGCCGACATCGCTCATCGAGCTCAACAGCCATCAGAATTTCGCCGACATGCAGTATAGCCTTGACCCGACATTCAGATTCACTGTGGGACGCTCCATATACAAGGCCCTGGCTCGTTTCATGGCGGAGAGAAAAGACCGCCAGCTTGTGATCCAGCCACTGCCCGTAAAGGATTTCTCCATCCAGAGGGAGAAGAAAGGCCATTACCGCCTGGAGTGGAAACCGACCCCCGACCCGCTTGAGTCGACGGCCATGCCCGATAGATACATAATCTTCGAGCGCAACGAGGGTGAGCTGGGATTCCATATGATAGCCGAGACCAAATCCACCCATTTCACCATCAAATGCGAGGACAACGAGATTCATTCCTTCAAGATTGTGGCGGCCAACGAGGGGGGTATGTCTTTCCCGTCGGAAGTGCTTGCTTTCCGAGAAGGGGGGTCCGAGCCTGTTCTCATCGTCAACGGATTCACCCGTGTCAGCGGTCCGTCGCATTTCAGCACTGACAATATGGCGGGCTTCGATGCGGAGAACGATTTCGGAGTGCCCTATATCAAGGATATCTCCTTCACCGGATACCAGACGGAATTCCGGCGCAACGCGGGCGAGAGTTTCGGACGCTGCGGTTCCGACTATGCCCCTTACATAATAGCGGGCAATACCTTCGATTATCCGGCGGTGCACGGCGAGTCGATGGCGGCGGCCGGCTACGGATTCGTGTCAAGCTCCATAGGGGCTGTGACCGACGGCAGCGTCAAGCTCCAGGACTACCATATAGTAGACCTTATCCTCGGAAAGCAGAAAACCACCGTGGTGGGCAACGGAAAATCCGGAATCAGGTTCCAGACATTCCCTGAGGCTTTGCAGAAGGATCTTCGTAAATTCTCCGACAAGGGAGGAAAGCTCATGGTCAGCGGAGAGTATGTGGCAAGCGACCTCTACGACTACCGTGCTCCGGAGGGTTCGGCGACATTCGCCGAGCATGTGCTTGGCATAAGCCAGGGTGCATCTGAAAAGTCGTATACGGGAAGGGTCGCGACGCTCCCCTCGCGACTCGGTTCCGGAATCTCCGACCGCCTTTACTCATATTCGAATACACTAAACGACAAGAACTATATCGTGGAACGTCCCGACGTGCTCAACCCTTCGGGCAACATCGAGGCAGAAGTGCTCATGACATTCACCGACACAAATCTCCCTGCCGGTCTTATCACAAAGAAAGGCAAGAGCCGCTCGGCGGTTATGAGCGTGCCTTTCGAGTCGATAACCGACAGGACACAGCGCGACGCGCTCATGGCAGAGCTGCTGAAATGGCTTGACAACTGACAGCCGGGCTACGGCGGAAGACGTGACCACACATCATATTGCAGAGCAATGAAGATAATCAGATTCAGAAATGTCGCGCAGCTGCGCGACGAGATATCCACCAGTTCCCTGGAGCAGTTCGTGACCCTGCGTCTCGATGACAGGGAACTGGTCATTTCGCCCAATTTCGACAAAAGGATGCAGCAGATAGCCGCAGACTCCGACGCCACTATCTCCTATTGCAACTACCGCGAGATACTTGACGACGGCTCGGTGGAGAATCATCCCGTCAACGACTATCAGTTCGGATCGGTCAGGGATGATTTCGATTTCGGCAGCCTGGTGGTATTGAACGCGGCCGACGTGCTCGCTGCCTCGGAGGATTTTCCCGATAAATGGAACGACGGACCCGACGGCGGATGGTACGCCCTGCGGCTGAGGATGTCGATGGGAAAGACCGTTGCGGCGATTCCGGAGTATATGTATTCCGTCAGACGTGTGGATTACCGCAAGAGCGGAGAGAAGCAGCATGATTATGTTGACCCGCGCAACGAGGATTATCAGAATTACATGGAGGATGTCTTCACTGATTTCCTTCATGAACTCGGGGCGGAGGTGAGTTTCGTGAGGAAGCGCCCGAATATCGACCGGGAGGAATTTCCGGTGGAGGCATCGGTTGTGATTCCGGTGAAAAACCGTGTCGCCACGATTGGCGACGCCGTGGCTTCGGCGCTCTCGCAGGACGCCGACTTCAATTTCAACGTGATTGTCGTGGACAATTGCAGCACCGACGGCACCTACGAGCACCTGATGGAATTTGACGACCCGCGCCTTATCGTGCTTCGGATGGACCCGGCTCTCTGCGCCGGCATCGGAGGCTGCTGGAATCATGCCGTGCTCAGCGAGCACTGCGGCCGTTTCGCAGTGCAGCTCGACTCCGACGACGTGTATTCCTCCAACGAGACGCTTCAGAAAATCGTCGACAAATTCCACGCCGACCACTGCGCTATGGTAGTGGGGAGCTATATGCTGACCGACTTCGACCTCAATCCCATCCCGCCAGGGCTGATAGACCATAAGGAATGGACTGACTCAAACGGCCCCAACAATGCCTTGAGGATAAACGGATTCGGAGCGCCGAGGGCATTCTTCACCCCGGTCGTCAGGGAAATTCTTTTTCCGGATGTCAGCTATGGCGAGGATTACGCCATGGCATTGCGGATAAGCCGGGAATACGCAATAGGGAGAATATACGAGCCTCTTTATTACTGCCGCCGATGGAAAGGGAACTCGGATGCCGCGCTCTCGATTGAGAAGGTGAATGCAAACAATGAATACAAGGATTTCATACGTTCGGTAGAGATGATTGCCAGGATGCGTGAGAATTATGATAACAATGAATAAGCGTGTCTCTTTAGACGACCTGTCTGAGCAGCGCGACGCACAGCTTGCGCTATGGCCGCTCGCCAAGGAGAACTATTCAGCCTTGGGAAGAGTGGAGACAAAGGTTTTCCGTCTGGGCGATTTCCCGATGATGGCGATGCACAATCCGGCGCGTATAAAATCGACGGGTGCTGCTGTCGACAAGAAATCGATTGAGGAGCGTCCCTGCTTTCTCTGCAGGGACAACCGTCCTGAGCAACAGCTGCAGGATACGATTCTTCCCGGATGGGATTTCCTCGTGAATCCCTACCCTATCCTGCCTATGCATTTCACCATTGTCTCGACGCGGCACGTCCCACAGTCAGGACTCCCATTGGAAGCAGCTTCAATGGCTGAGATGATGCCGGGCATGACGGTGTTTTTCAACGGAGCGAGGGCCGGGGCCTCGGCTCCTGACCATCTGCATCTCCAGGCCGTGATGACTTCGGAACTTCCGCTGCTTCGCATTGCCGAGGACAATCATCCCTCCGGACGTCCCGGCATAATGAGTTCCGACGATTTCGGCCTTGACCTTCCTTTCGGATTTTTCAGCGCGGTCATCACGCCCGATGACTGCGGAATGGGAACTCTTGCCGCCGTGGCGAAGGCAGAAGGTGTCGATGCCGTGAGCGAAGAGCCAGACCCGGGATTGGTAAATACATTCCTGTGGATAGACAAGGAGGGGCTGCTGAGAGCGGTTGTGGTGCCTCGGTCGGCCCATCGCCCTTCGTGCTATTTCAAGGATGAGCCGGATAAAATGGTTATCAGTCCAGGAGCCCTTGATATGGCCGGCATAATGGTGGTGCCGCGTCGCGAAGACTTTGAGCGACTCGATATTGATGGCGTCAAGGAAATATATTCGGAAACGGGATGCAGATTAAAGTAGGTATATACACAGCCGGAGCACCGCGCCTTAAAGCCGCGGGAAGAGACAATCATATCCTGGAGAACCAGGCGATCGGGGTCGGTTTCCACTGGATGCAATGCTGCGAAAGCACTTTGCCGGGGCGCGTGACCGTGCTTACGGAAATGACGGAGGTTACGGATACAGACATGGGGCCGTGTGGTATTACTGTGGTCAACGATCTTGACCTTGAGACGTATCTGAAGGCTGTGGTGAGCAGTGAGATGAATCCCGATGCGCCTTTTGAATTTATAAAGGCCCATGCCGTGATAGCAAGAAGCTGGGCTCTCGGCAAGATTCTCGGTATTCACCGCAGCGATTGCAAGGGGAAGGTTAAAGGCAAGGATTTAGTGATCGACTGGACCGATACGGAAAGCCATCATGGGTTTCATGTATGCAGCGACGACCATTGCCAGCGCTACCAGGGCACTGATTACATAACCTCCGTAGTTGAGGACGCTGTGGCTGAAACCGATGGAATGTATCTGGCAGATTCCGAGAATCTGCCGATAGACGCCCGTTTCTCGAAATGCTGCGGAGGGCGCACAGAGCTGTTCTCCACTTGCTGGCAGGATGTGGACTATCCATATCTGCAGAGCATAGAGGATCCGTATTGCGACCTCTCGGGGATGAGCGAACGGGAGAGGGATAGGTTTCTTGACAAAGTGCTTAAGGACTATGACCGCAATCTCGGGACACTTCACGACTGGGAGGTTTTGACATCTACTTTAAGGTTAAGGTATAATCTCAAAGAGATGCTGGGTATTGACGTTGGCGAGATAACGGATATACATCCGGAAATGAGAGGTCCGTCGGGGCGCATCCACAGGATGCGGATTACGAGCCGCGATGGAGAGATGACGGTCGGCAAGGAGTTGTTGATACGTCGACTTCTGAGCACCTCCACGTTATATTCTTCAGCATTTGAGATAAAAAAAGACAACGAACTGCTGAAACTTACCGGAAAGGGCTGGGGACATGGCGTCGGTCTCTGCCAGATCGGCGCGGCCCGTATGGCTGCGCTCGGCCACGACTTCCGCTCAATCCTCTCCTTCTATTACCCCGGCGCAAAACTTATGAAACCAGACTTAAATAATAATTGAATGGATTCAATCACAATAAAAGGCTATAAGTCATTCAAAGACATAACGGTACCTCTGAATAAAATCAATATACTGATTGGCTCAAACGGTGCTGGGAAAAGCAATTTCCTTTCCCTCTTCGAATTTTTAGGCAACGCCTATGAGGGCTTCTTAGCACGAAGTGTAGCTCAATCAGGTGGTATAGACAAGATTCTTCACAAGGGAAGGAAGGCAACCGACCGTATTTCAATCGAAGTGAAGGAAAATAAGAATTCATATGTTCTGGATCTGATGGAATCCGATGGGTCAATAATAGTTGAGAATGAAAAACTCGGGTATTCGTCCTCTCCGGGACATTGGACCTATGATGTCATAACAAAATATAAGTCAGAAACTGCATTGAGGGAATACCAAGGATTGACGAGAGGAGACTACATAAAAAAATATATGTCTCAAATCAAGAAATTTCACTTTCATGACACCGGGCGTAAATCTCCTTTTACAGGGGAATCCAATATTGTGAATGATTCATACCATATATATTCTCAAGGTGATAATATAGCGGCATTCCTTTATGGGGTAAAGAACAGTCATTCAACGGTCTATCATCGTATAGTAATGGTCATCCAGTCCGTCGCGCCCTTCTTTCATGACTTTTATCTGATGCCTAACGAGAGCGGAGGAATCAGACTGCAATGGAAAGATAAGTTTTCCGAAGTAATCTATGGGCCGAATGATCTTTCCGATGGCACTATCAGGTTTATTGCGCTGACAACTCTTTTCTTACAACCAAATCTTCCCAAGGTAATAGTGATTGACGAGCCTGAATTAGGATTGCATCCTGTCGCGATTGAGAAATTAGCCGGACTAATAAAAATAGCCGCCAATCGCGGAACTCAAGTTATATTAGCAACACAGAATGCAGAGCTGATAAGCAATTTCCAACCTGCCGATATTCTGACCGTCGACCAGCGTGATGGGCAATCCATGATTCAACGATTAGATGCAGATGAGTTGAGTCACTGGTTGAATGACTATACATTAGGAGATCTATGGAAACAAAGAATCATGAAAGGAGGTCAACCCGTATGAAAAGATTGATTATCGTATGCGAAGGCCCCACAGAAAGTGAATTCTGCATGAGCATACTCGCTCCGATATTGCTCATGAAGAATATCTATGTATCGTCGCCACTGGTAAAGAAATCGAATGGAGGTATCGTATCATGGCATAATATCAAGCGTCAGATCGAGATGCATCTGCATGAGAGTAATGCTTATGTATCTATGCTTGTCGATTTTTATGGCATTAAAGACAGTTATGCTTTCCCTGGATGGGAAGAAAGCAAGAATATAGTTTCTAAGGGCGAAAAATTGAAATTTTTATGCGATATGATGAAAAAAGACATCTCTTCAGACATATCATCACGTTTTATTCCATATATGCAGATTCATGAGTTCGAGAGCCTCTTGTTCAGTGACATCAATGTTTTCAAAAATAATTTTGATACTGACGAGCTTGATTTTTCTATTCTTGAAAGAACCATACGTGAATTCCCTAATCCAGAAGATATAAACACTCGCCCAACTCTTGCTCCCTCAAAACGTCTTTTAGAAGCAATTCCCGGTTATGATAAAGTTATATATGGCAATTGTATTGCGGTTGAAACAGGATTGTCCAAGATAATGGATAAATGTCCTTTGTTCAATCAATGGATATCGCATCTTCTATCCATATAAAAATCCTATATCATGAAAGAAATATACCAAGAAACGAACTGCGGGAGGAGTCCCTGGCTCTGGATACCGACGCTCTATATAGCGGAGGGACTCCCCTATTTCGCTGTCAACACACTGACGGTGCTCATGTACGTCAATATGGGTGTCGGCGTCGCCGACATGGCATTCTATACAGGATGGCTCTATCTGCCCTGGGTTATCAAACCATTCTGGAGCCCGTTTATAGACCTCTTCAAGACCAAACGCCTCTGGACAATCGCCATGCAGTTTCTTATTGCCTTGTCGATGGCTCTGGTCGGTTTTCTGCTGCCTGGCTCATTCTTCTTCTCGGCGACTCTGGTATGCTTCTGGTTCATGGCCTTCTTTTCAGCCACCCACGACATCGCCGCCGACGGCTACTATATGCTTGAGCTCTCGGAACATGACCAGGCCGCTTACGTAGGCGTGCGCTCAACGTTCTACCGCATCGCGAGCGTAATCGGCCAGGGAGGACTCGTGATACTCGCCGGACATCTTGAGCAGACAATGGGGTCTGTGCCCAAAGCATGGTCAACTGTCTTCCTCACCCTTTCGGTATTTTTCCTCGCAGTGGCGCTATATCATATGAGATTCATGCCTTCCACAGCGAAAGACCGGCCGGTGGAGGGCGTGACGGCCCGCAGCATTCTCAAGGATTTCGCCATGACGTTCGTGACTTTCTTCCGCAAACCATATATAGCCTCAGCTCTGGCGTTCATGCTTCTCTACCGTCTACCCGAGGCAATGTGCATCAAGCTTATTCAGCCGTTTCTCGTCGCACCACTTTCTGAGGGAGGACTCGCGTTGACCACATCGCAGGTTGGAGTGGTAAATGGCACTGTCGGTGTCATCGCGCTCCTGCTTGGCGGAATTGCCGGAGGACTCGCGATTGCCCGAAACGGTCTTAAATACTGGCTCTGGCCCATGGCTCTGAGCCTTACGCTCCCCTGCGTCTTCTACTGTATTCTGGCCATGGCTCAGCCCTCGAATTTCCTGTGGATTTGTATGGCGGTATTCATCGAGCAGTTCGGCTACGGTTTCGGATTCACCGCCTTCATGCTCTATCTCATCTACTTCAGCCGTGGCGAATGCCAGACCTCCCATTACGCATTCTGCACCGCTTTCATGGCCCTCGGCATGATGATACCAGGAATGTTCGCTGGCTGGCTGCACGATGTTTTCGCGCAATACCACCTATTCGGTGCCGACGGACCGCAGGGCTTCATAAATTTCTTCTGGTGGGTGATGCTCTGCTGCCTCGCCACCTTCGCCGTCTGTCTCAAAGTCCGCATCGACCCCTCCTTCGGCAGGAAACAAGATAATGGCAACGAGGCGGACGACGCCGTTTCCACATCATAAAGTGCATGAGCTAATTAGAACAGCATAACTCTCTTCCACTAAACACATTAACGCCTCAGAGCCTATAGGCTCTGAGGCGTTAATGTGTTTAGCATCCATCCAAATCTCTAAATAAGAGATAATTAATCAATTGCAAAATTACGAAAAAAAACTGAAATACAGACAAATAAGATATGAAATTTTTTCACATCGAAGCGAAATCAAGCCTCACAGTGTCTAGTCCTGAAAAATCTT